>JBFGFQ010000022.1:0-22314 GCA_041579495.1 Nocardioides sp. | reverse complement strand
TCGCCGGTGCCGCCGCCTGGCGCGACGGCGACCTGTGGCTGCACGCGCTGCGCTCCCGGTTGCGGGTCAACGCCGAGGACCTGCGCGACCTGCTCGCCCAGCACCTGCCGCAGGCGCGCCTGCGCCCGCTCGAGGCGACATACCTGGCCTGGGTCGACCTGCGCGCGTACGGCGTCGCCGACCCGGCCGCCGCCGCGCTCGAGCACGGCGGGCGCCTGGCCCCCGGCCACGCGTACCAGCCGGGCCTCGAGGGCCACGTGCGGATCAACCTCGCCACCTCCGAGCAGCGGCTGGTCCAGATCGTGGAGCGGCTCGCCGCTGCCCTCATCTGACGCTGGTCGAGCAGGGAGGAGCGCCAGCGCCGACCGCCCGACGAGACCCGGTGAGGTCCGTGCCCGGCGTACGCCGGCTGGTTGCGGGGTCTCGACGGGCGCTCGAGCCTCCGGCCCTCGCTGCTCGACCGGCGGCGTGGGGCTCAGACCTCCAGGCGGCCCTTGCGGCGCACCAGGGGGCGCTCGGCGCGGGGCAGCCAGGTGCGGGTGACGTGGTCGACGACGTGCACGCCCGGGGGCGACTCGATGCGGTGCAGGCCGGGCACCTCATGGCCGCGGCCGTCGCGGAGCGCGGAGTAGACCTGCCACTCGCGGCGCTTGCGGGGGGCGCGGGAGGTGTCGAAGTCCATGTCGCTCCAGTGCGCGAACTCGTCGCGGTCGAGCCACTTCAGCTCCACGCACAGCCCCTCGGGGGCCACGATGCGGGTGGTCGACTCGGGGAACTCTCGCACCTCCCACTCGAAGGCCTTCACGAACGTGAACTCCGGGCCCATCGGGTAGATCCACGGCTCGAGGAACCGGAAGCCCAGGTCGAGCCAGGCGACCTGCTCGCTCTCCACCGACAGCGGGTGGCGGGGCACGGCGACGACGGCGTTGGAGTCCTCGAGCTGCCAGGACAGGTCGCGCAGGATGCTCACGCCCTCGCGGGTCAGCACCATGTCGCCGTCCCACTTCATCGAGTAGGCGGTGCGCACGTGGGAGAAGGACCAGTTGTAGAAGTGCGTCAGCGAGTGCACGGAGTCGGGCCGGGTGGCCAGGTGCTCGCTGCCGGCGCGCGAGACCCGGTGCGGGTACGACGTCACGGTGATCCGGTCGCCGGCCCCGCACTCGTCGGCCACCTTCTGCGCCACCTCGGCGGTGCCGTCGTCGGAGAGGTTGTCGACGATGACGACGTGCTGGACGGCCTCCAGCATCGGCGGCAGCACCCAGGGCAGGTTGTGCGCCTCGTTCTTGAGCCGGAAGACGCAGGTCAGCCCGGGAGAGAGCGCTCCGTCCTTCCAGGGCCAGTGCACGTCGTAGGCCGGGTCGCCCTCCAGGCAGGCGATGTCGGCGCCGCGCACCGGGCTCATCCGCGCTCCCGGCCCGCGACCTTGCGCAGCCCCCGGCGCACCGAGGGCGGCACCATCGCCCGCACCGAGTGGGGCACCTTGTCGGAGGCCCGGGAGGCACCGGCGTCCTGCTCGCGCGCGCCCTCGCGCCGGGCCGCGTCGGCGGTGGAGCGGGTCAGCGCCTGCGCCTCGTCGTACATCTCGGCGTACGCCGCGCGCAGCTGGTCGAGGGTGGCCTGCACCTCGGGCGTGTCGCCACCGTCGTCGGGCAGCTTGTCGAGCGCCTCCCAGGTCTCCTGGGCGATGTCGCGCAGCCGCCGGGGCACCTCGATGTCGTCCCAGGTCAGCGCCACGCGGCGCAGTGACGGGTCGACGAACTGGTGCACCTTGCGGATGTCGTTGGCCGAGGCCGACTTCACCGCGTCGAGGTCGAAGCGCTGGCCCAGGCCGAAGACCGGGACGGTCCAGTCGTCGAGCAGGTCGTGGTAGCGCACGAAGGCCCGGGCCGAGCCGCGGGTGCTGCGCTCGACGTGCAGCATCATGTTGACCCAGGCGGCGGTGCGGTGCACCTCGCTGGTGCGGGCGTCGTAGACGCGCTGCTTGGAGCCGACGACCTCGGTGACCGGGCGCAGCATCGTCACGTAGCCGGCCTCGGCCTCGGAGCGCATCGCCGCGGAGCGCCAGACGCCGAGGAACCAGGCCAGCCGCGGGTCCTTGACCACCAGCTCGGGGCCGCCGGCGACCAGCTGCTCCTCGAGCCAGGTGTGCAGGCGGGTGCGCAGCGGCTCGAAGTTGTTCAGCCGGCCGGTGTCGAACCAGGCCGAGGGCCGGGCGTCGGCCATCGAGACGTTGGTGCGCTCGAGCAGCTCGTCGTGGAAGTCGACGACCCACTGCGACTCGGCGAACCCCTTGGGGTTGGTGTCGTCGGCGGCCACCTCGGGCGCCGGCACGGTCATCCCGAGGGTCTGCAGGGCCCCGGCCATGGTGCTGGTGCCGCTGCGTCCCGACCCGACGACGAAGACGACGCGACGCTCCGGCGGGGCCGGGTCGACGAGCTGGGCGGGGGGCTCCGAGGGGGTGGGCGCGTCGACCATGGGCCTCAGACTAACGAGGTCGCGGCCCTCAGCCGACCGAGCGGGTCTGCGCGGCGATCACCGCGGCGTACCAGTCGAACGACGCCTTGGGGGTGCGCGCCTGCGTCTCGTGGTCGACGTGGACGAGCCCGTAGCGCTGCTGCAGCCCGTGCACCCACTCGAAGCAGTCGAGCAGCGACCAGGCGTAGTAGCCGCGCACGTCGACCCCGCGCTGGCAGGCCGCCGCCACGGCGCGCAGGTGCGCGTCGAGGTACTCGATGCGCTGCTGGTCGTCGACGACCCCGTGCTCGTCGGGCCCGGTCGAGTACGCCGCCCCCGACTCGGTGACGACCACCGGCGGCAGGGCGGCGCGGAAGCGGGCGCGCAGGGTGATCAGCCACTCGCGCAGCGCGTCGGGCACCACCGGCCAGCCGATGTCGGTGACCGGGTAGCCCACCAGCTCGCAGATCTGGAAGGGGATCGGGGAGTCCTCGGGAGCGGCGCCGATCTTGATCGGGCTGTAGTAGTTGACGCCGTAGAAGTCCAGCGGCTGGCGGATCGTCGCCAGGTCGCCGGGGCGCACGGCCTCCTCGACGAGCGGCGCGAGGTCGACGGGGTAGCGCCCCAGCAGCATCGGCTCGAGGTAGAGCCCGTTCCACAGCGCGTCGAAGAGCTTGGTGGCGCCGACGTCGGCGGGGTCCTCGCTGGCCGGCCACATCGGGGCGTGGTTGTTGGCGCAGCCGACCGACGAGGCGCCCGCCGAGCGCAGCTCGACGACCGCCCGGCCGTGGGCGAGCAGCAGGTGATGGGCCACGGGCAGCGACTCGAAGCCCATCTCGCGACCGGGCGCGTGCATGCCCGTGGCGTGGCCCATCACGGTGGCGACGTTGGGCTCCACGACCGGGATCCAGTGCTCGACCCGGTCGGCGAGGCGCGCACCGACCACGCCGGCGTACTCGGCGAAGGCCTCGACGGTGTCGCGGTTGAGCCAGCCGCCCTCGTCCTCGAGGGCCTGGGGCAGGTCCCAGTGGTAGAGCGCGACCGACGGCGCCACGCCGTGGGCGAGCATCTCGTCGACGAGGCGGTCGTAGAAGTCGAGCCCGGCTGCGTTGACCTCGCCCCGCCCGGTCGGCAGGACCCGCGACCAGGAGACCGAGAAGCGGTGCCCGTCGACGCCGAGGCGGGCCATCAGCGCGACGTCGTCGCGCCAGCGCCGGTAGGAGTCGCAGGCCGGCTCGCCGCTGCTGCCGTCGAGCACGGCGCCCGGCCGGCGCGTGAAGGTGTCCCAGATCGAGGGCCCGCGGCCGTCGACGTCGGTGCTGCCCTCGGTCTGGTACGCCGACGTGGCGGTGCCCAGGCGGAAGCCGGGGGGCAGCACGGGGAAGGAACGTGTCATCGGCACAATGATGCCTGTGACCGTGGAGATCCGTCGGGGGAACGCCCGCTTCTTGACCCGGGTGCCGGGACGGCTGACCCGCCACGCCTTCTCGTTCGGCGAGCACTACGACCCCGAGCGGCTCTCCTTCGGCCCCATCGTCTGCCACGACGACCACCTGGTCAGCGGCGGCGAGGGCTTCGAGGAGCACCCCCACAGCGACCTCGAGATCGTCACCTGGGTGGTCTCGGGCGCGGTGCGCCACGTCGACGCCGACGGCCGCGACGAGGTCGTGCCGGCCGGGTCGCTGGCCGTGCTCTCGGCCGGCAGCGGTGTGCGGCACTCCGAGACCGCGGTCGCGGGGGCGGGCCCCACCCGCTTCGTGCAGACCTGGCTGCGCCCCGACACGACCGGCACTCCGCCGTCGTACGCCGTCGCCCCGGTCGTCCCCGACGACCTGACCGCGACCGGGCTGGTGCCCGCGCCGCTCCGCGTCGGCGTCGAGGGCGCCGCGCTGGGGATCGCCCGGCTGGGTGCCGGGGAGACCGTCGAGCTGCCCGCCGCCGCGCGGCTGCACGCCTACGTCAGCCGGGGTGCGCTGCTGCGCTCCTCGCTGGCCGAGCCGCTCGCGGTCGGCGACGCCTTCTGCTTCACCGACGAGCCGGCCCACCCGGTGGTCGCGGCGGTCGACACCGAGCTGCTGGTGTGGACCTTCGCGTCCTGACCCGGTGGGCCGGCTCGTGCGGAGCGGTGCTCAGCGCTTCTTCGGCTTGCCGATCTTGATCACGAAGCGGGTCTTGACCTGCTCGACACCGTCGCTGACCAGCAGCACCACGCGGTACTGGCCCCGGAAGTCGTAGTGGTTGATGACCTTCTTGCCGCGGGCCTTGTTGCCGTCGCCGAAGGTCCACTTGTAGCTCAGCGGGTCCCCGTCGGCGTCGCTGGCCTTGACCCGGAACCGGATCGGGGACTTGGCGCGCGCCTTGCCCTGGCCCTCCAGCGGCTTGGCGGCGATCTTGCTGATCTCCGGGGCACGGTTGCCCGGCCCGGCGGTCACCGTCTGGGTGGCGGTGGCGGTGGCCGTGGCCGTCGTGGTCGCCGTCGCGGTCGGCTGGCTGGTGACCGTCGTCGTGGCGGTGGCCGTCGGCTGGCTGGTCACGGTCGTGGTGGCCGTGGCGGTCGCCGTCATGGTCACCAGGGTGGGGCTCGGCGAGGGGGTCCTGTCGCCGATCCGGTAGCTGCACGGCCCGGTCGCCACGTCGGAGTCCCCGACAGGGAGCGGGATCTGCTCGGTGACGACCTCGCGACGCGAGAGGATCTTGAGGTCCGTGACGAGGTCCCCGACCTTGAAGGCGGTCTGGACAGGAGCGGCGGTGGTCAGGTCGCTGTTCTTGAGCGTGACGGTCACCAGGTCCTGGGCGGCGTCGAACGTGCCGGTCAGCCCGCTCTTGAGCGTGGCACCGCTGGCGTTCTGCAGGGCGAAGGTGCCGGGTGCGTTGGCCGGAAGGGTCGCCTGGAGCAGCGGGCGCACCAGGTGCAGGCGGTACTTCGTGCCGCCCAGCGCGAACGACCACTCGAAGATCTCGCCGGTGGCCCGGAGCCCGCCGGTCAGTGCCGACAGGTCGGTCACCTTGGCGTGGAAGGTGAGGGCGTCGTTCGCGGCGTTGGTGCTGAGCCACGCCTCGCGCAGGTCGAGGCCGTCGGGGTCGAGCACCGGGTCCACCGGCACGACGACCAGGTCGTTGACGTCGCCGGCGGGGTCGGTGAACCGGGCGTCGAAGGTGCAGACGTCGGACGCCGTGGCGGAGGAGGCGGATCCGGTCAGGGCCGAGGTCACGGCCAGGACGGGCAGGCTGACCATCGCCACTCCCGTGACGGCGGCAACGGCAGCAGAGCGCTTCCAGGATCGTTGGTCGGGCAGCAGCTTCATGGGGGGCTCGCTTCCGGGATGGGGGATTCCCGAGGGGGGACGGGCCTTGGTTCAACGGGGCTTTGCCCCACGAGTCACATCGCTCGAGGGACCGGTCTAGTCGAGCGGCGGGGCCAGCGAGTTCACGTGCGGACGTGCCGCGACCCCGTCGGTCCTCGGTCGACGGGGTCGCGGTGTGTCTGCTCCGGGAAGGTCAGCGGCTACCCCCCGGGGTACGAACGGGTCAACGAGGGCCGGGACCGGGAGTCACCGCCGGGGGCGTGTGGTCTGGACCACGTGCACGAGCGCGGTCAGGGGTGGTCGCCGGGGCGCCGTTCCTGACGACGGTCCTCGTCGCCGAGCCCGCCGAGGTGGGTCGCCAGCGCCACCAGGAGCAGGAAGCCTCCCCAGACGAGACCGGCGATCAGCACCATCCCCGGCGCCTGCAGGTCGCCGGTGACCTGCACCAGCACCAGCGCGGCCGCCGTCGCGATCGCGATCGTCCAGGCCCCGCGGCGCGCCAGCCGGGCCGGCCGGGTGTCGGTCAGGCCGTTCGGACTCGCGGGATCGGTCACGTCGTCACTCTAGTGAGACCCACCGCCCCGGTCGGACCGCCGGGCGTCCGCCTCTCCCGGTGCGGCAGGCTGGACCCATGGAACCCGACAGCGCCCGCGAGCGGCTCGCGGCCTGGCTCGAGGAGCTCGGCCTGGTCGACCACCTGGCCGAGGCCGGCCTGCCGACCATGGTGCGCGACGACGCGGGCCGGGCCGTGTGGACCGACCCGGGCACCGGTGCCGAGCTGAGCGACGAGCAGGTCGCCGAGCTCGACGCGGTGCTGCACCAGGAGGGCAGCGACCCGGCGCACGCCGTTCCGGTGCCTTTGCTGCAGATCGCCCGGCAGGCCAAGGTCCACGACGAGCTGCTGACCAGCCCGTGGCACAGCTACGAGAGCCTCGCGCGGCTGCGCGGGGCGTCGGTCGAACGCACCCGGTTCGCGGTGCACAAGGCCTCCGGGCAGCACCGGCTGCTGGTCGTGACCGGCCCCGCCGGGGTGATGGTGCCGGCCTTCCAGCTCGACGACACCGGCGAGGTCCGCGCCGAGCTGGTGGACCTGCTCGAGCCGCTGCTCGGCTCGGGCATGGACGGCTGGAGGGCGTGGGCCTGGCTGACCCGGCCGGCCGCCCTGGCCGCCGGGCTCGTCCCCGAGCAGGCCGCGGGCGGCGACGACCCCGCCGACGCCGACGTCGTACGCCGCGCGGCACGACGCCTGGCGCGCACCGTGGCCGGCGACGGCTGACGCCGTACCAACCCAGCGGCTCCCCGCTCTGCGGCGGAGGGACACAGGTGTGCCCCTCCGCACAGGGCGCACGGTCAGCCGATCACCCGCAGCGCGCCGGGTCGCACCTCCACGACCGCCGGCTCGTCGGCGAGGCCGGGCAGCTCGCCCAGCGGCTCGCCGTCGCCGCCGACGGGCAGCGGGGTGCGGCCGTCGGCGTTGAGCTCGACGCGCGCGCCCCTGAGCACGGTGACCTGGGGCAGGTCGACGTGGGAGCCGTCGTAGATCTTCGGGAACGAGCGGACCAGCGCGGTGCGCGAGGCGGCCTCGACCACCACCACGTCGAGCAGCCCGTCGTCCAAGACCGCGCCGGGGGCCACCTTCATGCCCTTGCCGTAGTAGGCGGAGCCGGCCACCACGACGAGCGCGGCGGCGTACTCGCGGGCGTCGCCGTCGACGGTGACCCGGAAGCGGCCGGGCTGGTAGGTGGCGATCGCGCGCACCGCGGCGAGCGGGTACTGCAGCTTCTGGGGGGTCCAGCGCATCCGGTCGACCATCGCGGCGGCGCGGGCGTCGATGCCGGAGTAGACCGACCCGGCGACCAGCCGGCTCGCAGCACCAGGGGCGGTCCAGGCCAGCAGGTCGACCTCGCGCACCGGTGCGTGCAGCAGGTGCTCGGCGACCGCGGCCGGCTCGGAGGGCAGACCCAGCATCCGCGCGAAGTCGTTGCCGCGGCCCGCGGGCAGCACGCCCAGCGTGCCGCCGGCCTCCGAGACCGCACCGGCCAGGTGCGAGAGCATCCCGTCGCCGCCCACCGAGACCACGACGTCGCCGCGCTCGACCGCGGCCTGCACCAGCGCGTCGGTGGCACGCGGTCCGGGCGAGTAGGTGACGTCGACCGACGCCCCCGCCTCGCGCAGCACCCGCGCCACCGGCACCACGGCCTCGGGGGCCGCGCCGCCCCCGGAGGCGGGGTTGACCAGGAACGTGAAGGACCGGGCCTGCGCGCTCACGGGACCAGCACCCCCGGGTTGAGGATGCCGGTCGGGTCGAGGTCGGCCTTGACCGCCCGCAGCACCGAGGCGCCCAGGTCGCCGATCTCGGCGCTCAGCCACGGGCGGTGGTCGGTGCCGACCGCGTGGTGGTGGCTGATGGTGGCGCCGTTGGCGGTGATCGCGTCGTTGGCCGCGGCCTTGGCCCGGCCCCAGCGCTCGATCGGCTGCTCGCCGGCGGCGGTCGCCACCGTGAAGTAGAGCGAGCAGCCGGTCTCGTAGACGTGGGAGATGTGGCACAGCACGATCGCCGACCCGCCGTCGGCGCCGAGCTCGCCCTCCAGGGCGGCCTTCACGTCGGCGTACAGGGCGTCGACCCCGGACCAGAAGGTGGCGGTCTCGAGGGTCTCGACCAGCACCCCGACGTCGAGCATCGAGTCGCGCAGGTACGGCGCGTTGAACCGGCCGTGGGCCCACGCCGCGCCCGGCTCCTCGCCCAGCGGGGTGCCGCCGAGAGCCGTGAGGGCCTCGGTGACCGCGGCGCGGCGCGCCTCGAGCTGGGCGGGGGTGCCCTCGTGGCCCACGATCATCAGGCAGCCCGAGGACTCCTCGCCGATGGCGTCGGGGCGGGCCAGGTTGATCCCGGTCTCGGCCTCGTCGGAGAGGCGCAGCACGGTGGGCAGGGTGCCCGACTGGGCCAGCGACCGCATCGCGGCGGCGCCCTCGACGAACGAGCCCCAGCGCCAGCCCTCGTAGACCTTCACCTCGGGCAGGCGGCGCACCCGCACGGTGACGGCGGTGATCACGCCGAAGGCGCCCTCGGAGCCGAGCACCAGCTGGCGCAGGTCGGGCCCGGCGGCGTTCGCCGGCGACGACCCGAGCCGCCACTCGCCGCGCGGCGTGGCGACGCGCAGCCCCACCACCATCTGGTCGAAGCGGCCGTAGCCGGCGCTGGACTGCCCGGAGGAGCGGGTGGCGGCGAAGCCGCCGATCGAGGCGTGCTCGAAGGACTGGGGGTAGTGGCCCAGGCACAGGCCGTGCTCGGCGAGCAGCGCCTCGGCCTCGGGGCCGCGCAGACCCGGCTCGAGGGTGGCGGTCATCGACACCTCGTCGACCTCGACCAGCGCGTCGAGGCGCACCAGGTCGAGCGAGACCAGGCCGGCGTACCCGTCGCGTCGGGCCGCGAGGCCGCCAGTGACGCAGGTGCCGCCGCCGAAGGGGACGACGGCGAGGTGGTGCTCGACGGCCAGCGCGAGGACGGCGGCGACCTCGTCGTGGTTGCCCGGTCGCACCACCGCGTCGGGGGCGTCGGCCAGGTCGCCTGCGCGGGCGCGCAGCAGGTCGGGGGTCGACTTGCCCCGGGTGCGCAGGCGCCGGGTGGCGTCGTCGAGGTGCACGTGGTCGTCGCCCACGAGCCCGCGCAGGGCCGCCAGCACGCCGTCGGCCAGCCCCGGCGCGGGCAGGGTGACGTCGGCGGCGGCCGGCGTCTCGTGCTGCCCGAAGGCGAGCTCGACCAGGCCGCGGGCGGCGTCGGGAAGAGCCGTCGCCGCGGCCGGGTCGCCCCAGCGCTGCGGGTGCATCTCGCGGGGGTGCGCGTCGCGGGTGGGCAGGTCGCCTGTGGGCCGGTCGTGGGGAGCGGTGGTGTGGTGGGTCACGTGTTACAGTGTGACACATGACGTCACTGTGTCACAACGACGCGCCCGCGGATCCCCGCGACGCCTACCTCGACGCGGCCCGCGAGTGCATCCTCGACGTCGGCTGGCGGCGTACGACGCTCACCGAGGTCGCGCGCCGCGCCGGGGTCTCGCGGATGACGATCTACCGCTCCTGGGCCGACATGCCCACCCTGCTCGGCGACCTGATGACCCGCGAGTGGTCCGGGCTGGTCGCCGGCACGGTCACCGAGCAGCCCGCGGCTGCCGACGGGGCCGACCCGGTGGAGCGGATCGTCGACGAGATGGCCCGCACGATCGCGGCGCTGCGGCACAACGAGCTCTTCGTGCGCATCGTCGAGCTCGACCCCGAGCTGGTGCTGCCCTACCTGCTGCACCGCCGCGGCCGCTCGCAGGAGCTGATCGTGACGTTGCTGGCCGAGGAGCTCTCGCGCGCACAGGCGGAGGGCCTGGTGCGCGCCGGTGCACCGGTGGCGATCGCGCGCGGCCTGGTGCTGGCCGCCCACGGGTTCGTGATCTCGGCGCACACCATGGTCGACGACCGGGTGACCGCCGACGACCTCGACGACGAGCTGCGCCACCTGCTGACCCGGGCGCTGCGCCCGTGAGCGCCCCGACCCGGATCGCCCCCGGGCTCGCCGGCGCCCCCGAGCAGGTCGACCTGGTCGTCGTCGGGCTCGGCGTGACCGGCGCCGGCGTCGCCCTCGACGCCGCCACCCGCGGGTTGTCCGTGCTGGCCGTCGACGCCCACGACCTGGCCTTCGGCACCTCGCGGTGGAGCTCGAAGATGGTCCACGGCGGGCTGCGCTACCTGGCCCAGGGGCAGGTCGGCGTCGCCCACGAGAGCGCGGTCGAGCGCGGCATCCTGATGGAGACCACCGCGCCCCACCTGACCCGCGCGATGCCGATGCTGATCCCGATCACCTCGAGCACCGGCCCGCTGCAGCGGTTCCTCTCGCGCAGCGGCCTCACCGCGGGCGACCTGCTGCGCCGTGGGGCGCGCACCAGCGCCGAGACCCTGCCCGGCCCGCGCCGCCTCTCGGCCACCGAGGCGCTGGCGATGGCGCCGGGCCTGCGCCCCGCCGGCCTGCGGGGCGGGCTGCTCGGCTGGGACGGCCAGCTCGAGGACGACGCCCGCCTGGTCACGACCATCGCGCGCACCGCGGCGGCGTACGGCGCCCACGTGCGCACGCGGGCACGCGTGCTGCACGCCACCGGCACCGAGGTCGCCCTGCGCGACGAGACCACCGGTGCGACCCGCACGGTGCGGGCGCGGTCGGTCGTCAACGCCACCGGTGTCTGGGCCGGCGACCTGGCCGACGAGGTGACGCTGCGACCGAGCCGCGGCACCCACGTGGTGCTGCGTGGCGACCGGCTGCCGGGGCTGCGCACCAGCGTCTTCGCGCCGGTCCCGGGCTCGACGAACCGGTTCGTGATGGTGCTCCCCCAGCCCGACGGCACGATCTACGTCGGCCTCACCGACGAGCCGGCGCCGGGGCCGGTGCCCGACGTGCCGCAGCCCACCGAGCCCGAGATCGGCTTCCTGCTCGACGTGGTCGCGGCCACCTTCGCCACCCCCCTGCGCCGCGAGGACGTCGTGGGCGCGTACGCCGGGCTGCGCCCGCTGCTCGACGTCGCCGGCTCCGAGACGGGGGGCCAGACCGCCGACCTCTCGCGACGCCACGCGGTGCTCACCGGACGCACGGGCATGGTCACCGTCGTCGGGGGCAAGCTGACGACCTACCGGCGGATGGCCCAGGACGCCGTCGACGCTGCCGTCGAGGGTGCCGGGCTCGACGTCGCGCCGTGCACGACGGCCACGCTGCCGCTGCTCGGTGCCGCCCCGCGTCCGGTGCTCGACGCGCTCGAGGAGCCGGCCCGGCTGGTGCGCCGCTTCGGCACCGACGCCGCCCTGGTGCTGGCCGAGGCCCGCGAGGTCGCGGCCCGGGCCGGCGAGCGGCTCCGCGACGACGAGCTGCTCGCCCCCGTGTCCGAGCAGGTGCCGGTGACGCTGGCCGAGCTGCTCTTCGCGGTGACCCACGAGGGCGCGCACGACACCGCCGACCTGCTCGAGCGGCGTACGCGCGTGGGGCTGGTGGCCGCCGACCGGGCGCAGGCCGAGCCGCTCGCCGGGCGCGCCCTGGCCCTGGTCGGACGGGCGCGGGAGGGCGGCTGGCTGCCCCAGGGCTAGTCGCTGCCCGGCGGGCCCGGCCGCACTCGCGCGGACGACAGGACGTGACTGGACCGCGAGACCCTGATCGTCGGGAAAAGGCCCGGCTCGGATTTTGCTTTCCTACGCTGCGGCCATGCCGTCCACGACCACCCCGACGACCCCGCTGCAGGAAGCCGGGGCGTTGCTGCGGGCCGGTCGGGTGCGGGAGGCGGCGAGCGTCCTGTCGGCACTGTCCGCGAGCCCCCCGACGGCGGACGCCGAGCGGGCGGCCCTGCTCTCCGCGCGCGCCGAGGTCCTCGTCGGCCGGGGCGACCTGACCACGGCCGCGTCCCTCGTCGGACCGCTGCTGTCGCTGGTGTCGGTCCCCGGTCCCGGCTGCCGGGCGACCGCCGCCACGGCCCACCACGCACTGGGTGAGCTGGCCGCCGCCGCCGGCGACGTCGACTCGTCCGTCGAGCACCACACGCGCGTCGGTGTGCTCGCGCCCGACGCGGATCCCGAGACGCTGCCGTGGCGGGCCTGCCAGTCCCTCGCCCTCGCCCGCGCGCGGCGCAGCGAGGAGGCGGCCGTCCAGGCCCGCGCGCACCTGCGGGTGGGCCGGTCGGTGGGGTCGGCGTACGCCGTCGCGCACGGGCTGCGCGCCCTGGCCACGGTCGGCCCGACGAGCGAGGGGCTGCAGCTGCTCGAGGAGGCCCGCGAGACGCTCGGGGGCACGCGGGCGGCCCGCCTGGCCGCCCAGGTCGACACCGACCTCGCCGGCCTGCTGGTCCTCTCCGGGGGTGCGTCGTCGACCCGGGCGGTGCGCCTGCTGCGCGACGCCGAGCGGTACGCCGCCGAGCAGGGGCTGTGGCCGCTGCGCCAGCGGGCCCGGCGGCTGCTCGACCTGGTCGGCGCGGGCACGGAGGGACGCAGCGAGGTGCTGGCCGCGCTCACCGTCGCCGAGCGGCGGGTGGCCGACCTGGCCGTGCAGGGGCTCAGCAACCGCGAGATCGCGGCCGCACTGGTCGTGACCGTCAAGGCGGTCGAGTGGCACCTCTCGCGGGTCTACCGCAAGGTGCACATCACGTCGCGGCGCCAGCTCGCCGGCGCCCTCATGCGCTGAGGTCGGTCCAGGTCAGGGTGCGGCCGTGGCCGTGGGTCCAGGCCACCGCGCGAGCATCGAGGCCGAGCACGAAGGAGCCCGCGGGTGGCGGCGGGCCGGTGCGGGTCACGGCGGGCAGCACGTCGGGCCCCTCGTTGCTGATCCAGTGGCAGGCGCCGTCGGCGACCAGCCCGCGCAGCAGCGACTCGGTCTCCCGGCGCGCCGGCTCGGGCAGGTAGGAGAGCACCGCGCTGTGCTGCACCACGACCCGGCCGTGCGCGGCCGCCCGGTCCACGAGGTCGGGCAGGGCCTCCACGAGGTCGCCGGCGACCAGGTGGGGCGGGTCGCTGCGGGCGATCTCGACCGCCGCGGCCAGCACCCGGCGGCGGTCGTGGTGCTCGGGCCAGACCAGCGTCCGGAGCCAGTCGGTGGCGTCGGGGTCGGTCACGTCGAGGGGGTGCAGGTCGACGCCCCCGCGCCAGGCCACGGCCGGCAGCCGGTCGGGCAGCGGGGCCCGCGCGCCGTCGTGCCCGTCGACCCGGCAGTCGAGCACCGGCCGGTCCGAGCCGGTCCCCACCTCGTGCACCACCCGGCCGTTGGCGTCGCGGTAGCGGTGCCCCCAGCGGTCGGGGTAGAGGCAGAGCCCGGCGCTGGCGCCGACCTCGACCAGGGCCAGCGGCTCGGGGCCCAGGTCCGCGAGGGCACCGAGCGCCGGCAGCAGGGTGGCCATCCGGCCGGCCTCGTTGGTCTGGGTGCGGCGCGCCAGGACCGTCGCGCGGATCGAGCCGTCGTCGCCCAGCAGCGCCTCGCGCAGCGCGGCGTACGGCGCGGGCGCGGGCACGCCGTGCCACCGGGCGGCCGCGAAGACCAGGTTGGGCTGGCGCCGTGGTGGCGGCAGCGTCTCGAGCCAGACCCGCACCTCCGCGTCGCCCACCACGCCCAGCGCCCACTCGGTGAAGCACGGCGAGTCGCCGGTGTAGCGGGCGAAGTCCTCGTAGACCACCGCCACGTCCCCCTCCACCAGCACACCCCCAGTATCGCGACCAGGCCCATATCTCCCGTCGACCCGGCCCATATCTCCCGCCGACCCGGCCGAGATCTCCCGCTGACCCGTCCTGAATCTCTCGTCGAGTCGGCCCGTTCCGCCGTCTCACGGCGCCAGGCACCCACGCCGGCGATGTCGGCCGGGTCGGCTGGAGATCTGGGACGGGTCGGGGCGAGATACGGGCCGGGTCAGCGGGGGATCTGGGACGGGTCGGCGGGGATGGGGGGGCTGGTCAGGTGGCGGGGAGGGCGACGTACGTCGTCTCGAGGTACTCCTCGATGCCCTCGAAGCCGCCCTCGCGGCCGAAGCCGGAGGCCTTCACGCCGCCGAAGGGGGCGGCGGGGTTGGAGATCAGGCCGGTGTTGACGCCGACCATGCCGAACTCCAGCGCCTCGGCCACCCGGATCGTGCGGGACAGGTCGCGGGTGTAGACGTAGGAGGCCAGGCCGTACTCGGTGGCGTTGGCGCGCTCGACCGCCTCCTCCTCGGTGCTGAAGGTGGTGATCGGCGCGACCGGGCCGAAGATCTCCTCGGCGTTGATCGCGGAGTCGGCGGGCACGTCGAGCAGCACGGTCGGCTGGTAGAACCACCCGGCGCCCTCGGGACGCGCGCCGCCGGTGACCACGCGGGCGCCGTCGTGGACGGCGTCGGTGACCAGGCGCGAGACGGAGTCGACGGCGTCCTCGTCGATGAGCGGACCCACGTCGACGCCCTCGTCCTGGCCGCGTCCCAGCGCCAGCGCACCCATGCGGGCCGCCAGCTTCTCGGCGAACTCGGTGGCGACGTCCTCGTGCACGAGGAACCGGGTGGCGGCGGTGCAGGCCTCCCCCATGTTGCGCATCTTGGCGACCATCGCGCCGTCGACGGCCGCGTCGAGGTCGGCGTCGGCGAAGACCAGGAACGGCGCGTTGCCGCCCAGCTCCATGCTGACCCGCTGCAGCTGGTCGGCCGACTGGCGCACCAGGGTCCGGCCGACGCCGGTGGAGCCGGTGAAGGAGACCTTGCGCAGCCGGTCGTCGGCCTGGAGCGCCTGGCTCATCTCCTTGGCGTGGGTGGAGGGCAGCACGTTGAGCACCCCGTCGGGCAGCCCGGCCTCCCCGAGGATCGCGGCGAGCGCGAGCATCGTCAGCGGCGTCTGGGCGGCCGGCTTGATGACCATCGTGCAGCCGGCGGCGACCGCCGGACCGATCTTGCGGGTGCCCATCGCGAGCGGGAAGTTCCAGGGCGTGACGAAGAAGCAGGGACCGACCGGCTTCTTGATCGTCAGCAGCCGGCTGCCGCCGGCCGGAGCCTGCATCCAGCGGCCGTGGATGCGCACGGCCTCCTCGGAGTACCAGCGGAAGAACTCGTTGCCGTAGGCGACCTCGCCCTTGGCCTCCTTGATGGTCTTGCCCATCTCGAGGCTCATCAGCCGGGCCAGCTCGTCGGCGCGCCCGGCGATCATCTCGAAGGCCCGGCGCAGGATCTCGCCGCGCTCGCGCGGCGGGGTCGCGGCCCAGTCGGCCTGCGCGGCGACGGCGGCGTCGAGCGCCTCGACCGCGTCGCCCACCGAGGCGTCGGCGACCCGGGTCAGCACCGAGCCGTCGGCCGGGTCGTGCACGGCGAAGGTCGCGCCGTCCTCGGCGTCGCGCCAGCGGCCCCCGACGAGGAGCCGACGGTGCTCGTCGGGCAGCAGGGCGGCGAGGTCCGCGGTCGGGTCGGCGGTCGGGTCGGCAGTCAGGTCAGGACCGGTCATGGCGCGATCCTCGCACCAGGATCCACTTCTCCCAACGCTTCACCCGGCCGGGCGGGTCGTGGCATAATCGAGGCTGTCGACTTCGGAGGGAGCACTCAGGAGACGACTGTGAACCCCTCGCCGACCCCATGCGGCGGGGGGTTCATCTGTTCCCGGCCACCTCAGCGCGCCGCGCGCAGCAGCCCCTCGACCAGCGGACCCGCCGTGCCGGACCCCGAGTCACCCACCTCGACGTACGCCGCCACCGCCAGGTCGCCCTGGGCGGCCACCATCCACGCGTGGGTGAGCACCTCGCCGTCGCGCTCGAACTCCGCGGTGCCGGTCTTGGCGATCACGGGCGGGCCGGGCACGTCGGCCAGCCCCCGGCCGCTGCCGGAGAGCACCACCTCGCGCAGCACCGAGCGCAGCGCCGCGGCCTCACCCTTCGTGAGCGGGGCGGCCCCCTCGGGCGGGTCGTCGGTGTAGCCCTCGACGAGGGTGGGCACGACCGTGGCGCCCCGCTGCACGCTGGCGACGACCGTGGCCATGGTCAGGGGTGAGGCCAGCACCCGGCCCTGGCCGATGAGCGAGGCCGCGGCCTCCGTCTGGCTCTCGGGCTGCGGGACGCTGCCGAAGTAGACCGGGAAGCCGAGGTCGTGGTCGATGCCCATGCCGAGCGTCGCGGCGGCGTCGTAGAGGTCGGTGCCCTCGACGCGCCCGCGCTCGGCGATCAGGGCGGTGTTGCAGGAGCTGGCGATGGCCCGGCGCAGCGGGATCGGGCCGAGGTCGCCGGCGGGGTAGTCGGAGTAGTTGGTGAACCGGCGACCGTCGACCACCACGCCCGGGGTGCAGCGCACCGTCGACGCGGGGGTCAGCCCGGAGCGGAGCAGCGCCAGGCTGGTGACGATCTTGAAGGTGCTGCCGGGAGCGGCCTGGCCGAAGGTCGCGACATCGGTGGCGCCGACGCCGGGCCCGTTGGCCGCCGCCAGCACCGCGCCGTCGCTGGGCCGCACCGCGACCAGCGAGCTCGCGGGGCCGACGTCGGCCAGCAGCGACTCGGCGGAGCGCTGCAGGTCGACGTCGAGGGTGAGCCGCAGGTCCTCGCCGTCGGTGGCCGGCAGCGCGACCAGCTCGCGCTCGCCGCCGCTCGCGCCCGGGTCCTCGTCGACGGCGCGCACGAGCATGCCGGGGCTCCCCCTCAGCTCCTCGTCGTAGCGCGCCTGCAGGCCCGAGAGCCCGGCCCGGTCGCCGACGCGGTAGACGCCCGGCTCGTCCTCCATCATCTCGGCGGTCACCTCGCCGACGCTGCCGAGCAGCTCGGCGGCGAAGTCGCGGGTGGGTGCCAGCGGCTGCTCCGAGGAGATGGCCACGATGCCGGCGACGGTGTCGGAGCCCTGCGACAGCGACGAAGGCACGTCGCCCACCCGGTAGACGATCGCCTCGACGAAGGCCTCCGGACCGGCCCCGGCCACCCGGGCGCGGTAGGCCTCCACGTCGAGGTCGGCGAGCTCGGCCAGACGCGCGGCGGCCCGCAGCGCCTGCTGCTTCGGGACCGCCGACCGGTCGACCCCGAAGCGCACGACCGGACGCGGGGTGACGATGCGCCTGCCGCCGGCACCGACGACGTCGCCGCGCGAGGCGCCCAGGGTGGAGGCGTCGAGCACCTCGCCCTCGACCAGGCTGGGCTCGACGACCGCGGGCTGCCAGACCGCCCGCCACTCGTCGTCGACCAGGCGCAGCGAGGTGGTCGAGGCGTAGGACCAGTCCCCGGCCGGCAGCGACCAGGTCCAGCCCAGCTCGACCTCGGCGGTGTCGCCGCTCTCGCTGACCTCCACGACCTCGACCCGCGGCTCGACGCCGCCGAAGGCCGGCTCGAGGCCGGCGACCACGGCCGCGTGCGCCTCGGCGGCCTCCGCCGCGGCCGGCTCGGCCAGCGGCACCGCACCGGGCTCGCCTGCCGCGAGGGCGGCGGCGTACGCCTCGGCGGCCGGGCGCGGGTCGGGACCGCCGACGGTGTCGGCGACCTGCTCGCAGCCCGAGAGGGCCGTCAGGGCCAGGGCCCCGACGGCCGCCGCAGCGGTGTTCCCGAGACGTCGCATGCGACGTTCCTACCAGCACCCGCCCCCCGGGGGCCGGCGCGTCGGGCTCAGGAGCTCTTGTGCCGCGGCTTCTTGCGGTCGAAGTCGCCACCGCCGGGCTTGTCGCCGCGCGGCGGGCGCGAGCCCCCGCCGCGGGGGCCGTTGTCGGCACGCAGCTCGATCAGCTTGCCGGAGATCCGGGTGTCGGCCAGCGCCGTGAAGACCTCGGGGCCGAGGTTCGCGGGCAGCTCGACCAGCGAGAAGTCGGGCCGGATCTGGATCTTGCCGAAGTCGCTGCGCGACAGGCCGCCCTCGTTGGCCAGCGCGCCGACGATCTGGCGCGGCTCGACCTTGTGGCGCTTGCCCACCGCGATCCGGTACGTCGCCAGGTTGGTGTCGCCGCCGCGGCGCGGCGCCCGCTCGGCCCGGGCCTTGCCGGCCCGCTCGTCGCGTCCGCCGGGCTCGGAGCGGCGCTCCTCGCGCTGGGCGCGGATCCGGTCGGCCTCGGGGTCGAGCAGCAGCGGGGTGTCGCCCTGGGCGACCACGGCGAGCGCCGCGGCCACGTCGACCTCGGGCACGTCGTGCTCGCGCACGTAGTGCGCGACCACGTCGCGGAAGCGGTCGATGTCGGCGCGCTGGCCCAGCGCGGCGGTGATGGCGTCGTCGAAGCGCGCCAGGCGGGTGCTGTTGACGTCGTCGGCGCTGGGCAGGCCCATCTGGGTCAGCGGCTGCTTGGTCGCCTTCTCGATGTGCTTGAGCAGGTAGCGCTCGCGCGGGGTGATGAAGGAGATCGCGTCGCCGGTGCGCCCGGCGCGGCCGGTGCGCCCGATGCGGTGCACGTAGGACTCGGTGTCGGTGGGGATGTCGTAGTTGACGACGTGGCTGATCCGCTCGACGTCGAGACCACGGGCCGCGACGTCGGTGGCCACCAGGATGTCGAGCTTGCCGGCCTTGAGCTGGTTGACGGTCCGCTCGCGCTGGGCCTGGGCGACGTCGCCGTTGATCGCGGCCGCGGAGTAGCCGCGGGCCCGCAGCTTCTCGGCCAGCGTCTCGGTCTCGTTCTTGGTGCGGACGAAGACGATCATCCCCTCGAAGTTCTCGACCTCGAGGATGCGGGTGAGCGCGTCGACCTTCTGCGGGTAGGAGACCGTGAGGTAGCGCTGGGTGATGTTGGCGGCGGTGGTCGCGCTGCGCTTGACCGTGATCTCGGCCGGGTTCGACAGGTACTGCTTGGAGAGCCGGCGGATCTGCGCGGGCATGGTGGCCGAGAACAGCGCCACCTGCTTGTCGTCGGGGGTGTCGGCCAGGATCGTCTCGACGTCGTCGGCGAAGCCCATGTTGAGCATCTCGTCGGCCTCGTCGAGCACCAGGAAGCGCAGCTGCGACAGGTCGAGCGTGCCCTTCTCGAGGTGGTCCATGATCCGGCCGGGGGTGCCCACGACCACGTGGACGCCGCGGCGCAGCGCCGAGAGCTGCACGCCGTAGGCCTGGCCGCCGTAGACCGGCAGCACGTGCACGCCGCGCATCCGCGCGGCGTACTTCTCGAAGGCCTCGCACACCTGGAGCGCGAGCTCGCGGGTGGGGGCCAGCACGAGCGCCTGCGGGCTCTTCTGCGAGATGTCGAGGTTGGAGAGGATCGGCAGCGCGAACGCGGCGGTCTTGCCGGTGCCGGTCTGCGCGAGGCCGACCACGTCGCGACCCTCGAGGAGGGTCGGGATCGTGGCGGCCTGGATGGCCGACGGGGTCTCGTAGCCCACGTCGGACAGTGCCTTGAGCACCGGCTCGGACAGACCGAGATCGACGAAGGTCGGCACCTGCTCGTCGACGGTCGTGGGGTCGGTGTCAGAGGAAGTCACTGCCATAAGGTAGTGCGTCCCGGCCGTCGGCCCCGATTCCTGCGCGCGGTGGCCTGGGTCACCCGCTCGCACGGGGCCCCTGCCCGCGCCCTCGTCGAGGCCTCCGCGGCCGCATCCCCGGCCTCACTCCACGGTGACCGACTTGGCCAGGTTGCGGGGCTTGTCGGCGTCGAGGCCCAGGTGCTTGGCGGCGTGGTAGGCCAGCACCTGCAGGGGGATCGTGAGCAGGATCGGGTCGATCTCGCGCTCGTTGCGGGGCACGTCGATGCGGTGGGTGCCGGGAGCGGCCGACAGGTCGCCGAGGTCGACGCCCTCGTGGGTGACCACGACCAGCGGGCCACGGCGCGCCGCGATCTCGTGCAGGGCGGCGACGTTGCGCTCGACCAGCTCGTCGTCGGGCACCAGCGCCACGGTCGGCACCGCCTCGCTGATCAGCGCCAGCGGGCCGTGCTTGAGCTCGGAGGTCTGGTACGCCTCGGCGTGGCGGTAGGTGATCTCCTTGAACTTCTGCGCGCCCTCGCGGGCCACGGGGAAGCCGCGCACCCGGCCGATGAAGAACAGGCTGTCGGCCTCGGCGAGGCGCCGGGCGACCTCGGCGAGCTCGTCGTCGCGGTCGAGGACGGCCTGGATCTGCTCCGGCAGCTGCTGCAGCCCGGCGATCAGACGCTTGCCGTCGGCGATGGACAGGTCGCGCACCCGGCCCAGCTGCAGCGCCAGCAGCGAGAACGCCAGGAACATGGTGGTCAGCGCCTTGGTGCTGGCCACCGCCACCTCGGGGCCGGCGTGCAGGTAGATGCCGCCGTCGCACTCGCGGGCGATCGCGCTGCCCACGACGTTGACCAGGCCGACGACCCGGCCGCCCTTGCGGCGGATCTCCTGGACCGCGAGCAGGGTGTCGATGGTCTCGCCCGACTGGCTGACCGCGACGTAGAGGGTGTCGGGCTCGATGACCGGGTCGCGGTAGCGGAACTCGCTGGCCGCCTCGGCGTCGGCGGGGATGCGGGCCAGCTCCTCGATCATCGAGGCGCCCATCTGGCCGACGTAGTACGCCGAGCCGCAGCCCAGGATCTTCACCCGACGGATCGCGCGCAGCTCGCGGGCGTCGAGGTTGAGGCCGCCGAGGTGGGAGGTGCCGAAGCGCTCGTCGAGGCGCCCGCGCAGCACCCGCTCGGCGGCGCCGGGCTGGTCGAGCATCTCGGCGAGCATGAACGACTCGTGCTCGCCGATCTCGTACGCCGCCGGGTCGACGTCGACGCGCGAGGCGTCGCGGTGGGTGCGGTGCAGCTGGGCGGTGTCGTGGCGGTAGGTGGTGAAGCCCTGCGCCGTGACCGTGGCCATCTCGCCGTCGTCGAGGTAGGCGACGGTGGTGGTGTAGCGCACCAGCGCGGCCAGGTCGCTGGCCACGTGCATCTCCTTCTCGCCCACGCCCACGATCAGCGGGCTGCCGTTGCGGGCCACCACGATCCGGTCGGGGAAGTCGGCGTGCACGACGGCCAGGCCGTAGGTGCCCTCGACGGCGCTGAGCGCGTCGGCGACCCGGCCCTCGAGGGTGTCGGCGCCCGAGCGGGCCACCAGGTGGGCGATCACCTCGGTGTCGGTGTCGGAGGAGAGCTCGATGCCCTCCTCGGTCAGCATGGCGCGCAGCGAGGAGGCGTTGTCGAGGATGCCGTTGTGCACGACCGCGACCCGGCCGGCGACGTCGGTGTGCGGGTGCGCGTTGTGGTCGGTGGCGGGACCGTGGGTGGCCCAGCGGGTGTGCCCGATGCCGAGCTTGCCGCCGAATCGGGCCGGCACGTCCTCGGCGAGGTCGCGCACCCGGCCCGCGCGCTTCGCCACGCGCAGCGCCCCGCCGGTGCCGAGCACGGCCATGCCGGCCGAGTCGTAGCCGCGGTGCTCCAGGCGGCCGAGGCCCTCGAGGAGCAGGGGGGCGGCCTGCTGGGTGCCGATGTAGCCGACGATTCCGCACATGCTGGTGTCTCCTGGGTGGGTGGGGAGTGCTGGACGGCTCAGCCGTAGATCATCCGGCGCAGCTGGCGCTCGGACAGGGTGGGTGGGGCGACCACGCGCTGGGCCAGCTCGGCCGCGACGCGGGTGAAGATCTCGGGGTTGCGCAGCCCGCGGGCCTGCAGCGCCGCGTGGCGACGGCGTACGTAGTCCTCGACGCTCTCGCGGTGGAAGGCCACGACGTCGCCGACGACGCGCCGGGCCTCGGCCTCGTCGAGACCGGTGGTCGCCACGAGGTGCTGCACCAGCGGCGCCACGGCGTCGGGGGCGGGATCCGGGGCCCGGTCCTCACCTCGCTCGACTGCCACGGCTTCCAATCTGCTGGATCCGACCCTCGATGTGCAACATCCTGCCCGGAATCGGGCAAGAGTCAGCGCGAGCCGCCTTTCCTTCACCGTCAGTGGATCCCGTCACATCGCCCGTGCTACCTTAGGTGAACAGAAGGTGAACAGGAGGTGTCCCATGACGGACTCGCAGATGACCGGTGTCCCGACCCAGAGTTGGGTGATGGTGACCGACGCGGACGGCCGTTCGCACCTGGAGTCGCGCTGGACGACGCCCGAGACCGCTGCCGCTGCCGCACCCGCGCCCGCGCCTGCCGTCGCGGCCCACGCCGCCTGAGGCGTCCCGCACCGCCACTCCGCTCGACCGAGCCGCGTCCCGACGGGACGCGGCTCGTCGCGC
>JBFGFQ010000021.1:0-22473 GCA_041579495.1 Nocardioides sp. | reverse complement strand
TGCCGCCTCGCCCTCGGCTTCGTAGCGGGCCTTGAGTTTGTAGACCCAGGCGCGGTGCACGCCGTAGCGGGCGGCGACCTCGGGGGGAGTCTGGTGGTCGACGAACAGGGCGGTGATGACCAGGCGGGCCTTCGACGTGGGCTGCGGCATGACCGAGCATCGAGCCCGGGCCAGTTGTCGCCGATGACCTGAGACAGGTGTCGCCTATGTCGCGAGACATGTGTCGCCGATGTCCTGAACCAGCACACTGTCAGCCCGACAGAGATGTCTCCCGACATCGACAGCCGGGCCCACGAGAGTGGGCCCGGCTGTCGTCGTTCCGGGCCCGTCCGGAGCGTCACCACTTCGTGGGACCCGCCCGCTCGGGCGCACGTGACAGACTGCGCGCATGGCAGACGACGACCGCTCCGCGGACACCCGGTCCCTGGAGGCACCCTCGCTCGGGCTGGGCCGGTGGCGCCGCAGGAAGAAGGACGACGACACCGCGCCCGAGGTGACCGCGCCCGAGGTGACCGCCGGCGACACCCGCGCCGACGACGACGCCACGGCCACGGTGCCCGTCGTCGAGCCCGAGCCGTTGCCCGACGCCGAGCCGACCCCGGACCCCGAGCCCGACCCGGTGCCGGAGCCCACCCCTGCGCGCGCTCTTCCCCCGCCCCCGGTCTCGCGGGAGACGGCTCGGCCGGCCCCCGAGCGCGCTGCACCCGCGCCGGTCCAGGAGACCGCTGAGGAGCGCATCAGCCCGCAGGGGACCGTCGACACGACCGGCACCCCCCTCTTCGCCGACGAGGTGCCGGTGGCCGCCGAGCCGGACCGGACGGCCGACCAGCCTGCCGCCCGCAGCCGCTCGCCCTTCTCCAGCCTCCTCGGGCTGCACGGTCGGCGCGCGGCCGCCGCCACCGGCGCCGTCGTCGGGCTGCTGGTCGTCGGGCTGACCTGGCTGGCGCTGCGGCTGTGCGAGGTGCTCCAGGGCACCCCGTCGTGCGGCAACCCCGGCTTCTTCCTGCTGCTGGCGATCATGGTGGCGATGGTCGTCCTGGGTGCCGCGATGCTGCGCGCCGCGGGCGCGCCCGACCCCGGCAGCACCGCCTTCCTCGCGGTCGGGCTGCTGTGCGTGGTCGCGCTGCTCTTCCTCGTCGACGCGCTGATGTCGCCGTGGATGATCGTGGTGATCCCGCTGGTCAGCGTCGCCGCGTTCGTGCTGTCGCACTGGGTCACGACCGCCGTGGTCGAGCCCGCCCGCGACTGAGCCACGCGGCCGGGCCCCGACCGAGGGCCGTCGCCGTGGGCTCAGCGCGCGGCGGCGACCAGCTCGGCGATCTGCACCGTGTTGAGCGCGGCACCCTTGCGCAGGTTGTCGTTCGAGACGAACAGCGCGAGCCCGCGACCGCCCGGCACGCCCTCGTCGGCGCGGATGCGGCCGACGTACGACGGGTCCTTGCCGGCGGCCTGCAGCGGCGTGGGGATCTCGCTGAGCTCGACGCCCGGCGCGTCGGCCAGCAGCTCGGTGGCGCGCTCGACGCTCAGCGGGGCGGCGAACTCGACGTTGAGGGCCAGCGAGTGACCGGTGAAGACCGGCACCCGCACGCAGATCCCGGAGACGGCCAGCTCGGGCAGCCCCAGGATCTTGCGCGACTCGTTGCGCAGCTTCTGCTCCTCGTCGGTCTCCCCGAGACCGTCGTCGACCAGGTTGCCGGCGAAGGGCAGCACGTTGTGGGCGATGGTGCGCCGGTAGACGCCCGGCTCGCCGAAGTCGACGGCCTCGCCGTCGTAGGCCAGCTCGCGCGCCTTGTCGCCGGCGGCCTCGACCTGGCCGGCGAGCTCCTCGACGCCGGCCACGCCGGAGCCGGAGACGGCCTGGTACGTCGACGCGATCATCCGCACCAGCCCGGCCTCGTCGTGCAGCGGCTTGAGGACCGGCATCGCGGCCATCGTGGTGCAGTTGGGGTTCGCGATGATGCCGCGCCCGGCCGCGATCACGGGGGCGGCGGCCTCGGGGTTCACCTCGGCGACCACCAGCGGGATCGCGGGGTCCTTGCGGAACGCGCTGGAGTTGTCGACCACGATGACGCCCGCGTCGACGAAGCGCTGCGCGAGGGCCCGCGACGCGCCGGCGCCCGCGGAGAAGAGCGCGATGTCGAGCCCGGTCGGGTCGGCGGTCTCGGAGTCCTCGACGACGACCTCGGTGCCGGCGAACTCCAGCACCTTGCCGGCCGAGCGCGCCGAGGCGAAGAACCGGATCTGCTCGACCGGGAAGTCGCGCTCGGCGAGGATCTGGCGCATCGCGACGCCCACCTGGCCGGTGGCGCCGACGACGCCGATGCGCAGCCCGCTCATCGGCCGGTCCCGCCGTAGACGACCGCCTCGACCTCGTCGGCGTCGAGCTCGAACGCCGTGTGGGTCGCGGCGACCGCGGCGTCGACGTCCTCGTCGGCGACCACGACGCTGATGCGGATCTCGGAGGTGGAGATCATGCCCAGGTTGACCCCGGCCTCGGCGATCGCCGAGACGAACTTGGCGGTGACGCCCGGGTGGCTGCGCATGCCGGCGCCGATGAGCGAGACCTTGCCGAACTTGTCGTCGTAGAGCAGCGACTCGAAGCCGATCTCCTCCTTCAGCCCCGCCAGCGTCGTCATCGCGGTCTGGCCGTCGGTGCGCGGCAGCGTGAACGAGATGTCGGTGAGGTTGGTGGAGGCCGCCGACACGTTCTGCACGATCATGTCGAGGTTGATCTGGGCGTCCGCCAGGGCGGCGAAGATGCGGGCCGCCTCGCCGACCTTGTCGGGCACACCGGTGACGGTGATCTTGGCCTCGCTCCGGTCGTGCGCGACGCCGGCGATGATCGCTTGCTCCATGGTGCCCTCCTCGGGCGCGGGGTCCTCGATGCTGCCGGAGACGATGGTGCCGTCGAGCTGGCTGAACGAGGACCGGACGTGGATCGGGATGTCGAAGCGGCGCGCGTACTCGACGCACCGCAGGTGCAGGATCTTGGCGCCGCTGGCGGCCAGCTCGAGCATCTCCTCGTAGGAGACGCGGTCGAGCTTGCGCGCGGTCGGCACGATGCGGGGGTCGGCGGTGAAGACGCCGTCGACGTCGGTGTAGATCTCGCAGACGTCGGCCTCGAGGGCGGCGGCGAGCGCGACCGCGGTCGTGTCGGTGCCGCCACGGCCCAGCGTGGTGATCTCCTTGGTGTCCTGGGAGACGCCCTGGAAGCCGGCGACGATCACGATGTGGCCCTCGTCGATGGCCGTGCGGATGCGCCCCGGGGTCACGTCGATGATCTTGGCCTTGCCGTGCACCGAGTCCGTGATCACGCCGGCCTGGGAGCCGGTGAAGGAGCGCGCGCTGTAGCCGAGGTCGGAGATCGCCATCGCCACCAGCGCCATCGAGATCCGCTCACCGGCGGTCAGGAGCATGTCGAGCTCGCGGGCCGGCGGCAGCGGGCTGACGGCCTGCGCCTTCTCGAGCAGGTCGTCGGTGGTGTCCCCCATCGCCGAGACCGCCACGACGACGTCGTTGCCGGCCTTCTTGGCCTCCACGATGCGGCGCGCGACCCGCTTGACCGCGGCTGCGTCGGCGACCGACGAACCGCCGTACTTCTGGACGACAATGCCCACGACAACTTCCCGTTCCGGATCTGAGGGGCGCGGGCACGGGGGCCCACGATGACCGGGGTCGAAGTCTACCGGGGGATCTCGGGGCGCCCCGTCCCCATCTCACGACGGCTACTGGCGCTCGGTGAGCAGCGCGTCGGCGGCCGCGACCTGGTCGGCGTCGAGGTCGACGTCGACGTCGAGCCGGTCGTGGGCGACCACCGAGAGCAGGGCGTTGAGCGCGGCGCCGGCGAGGTTGCCCCACGAGGAGACGTAGGAGAACTGCCACCACCACAGCGCCTCGCCGACGTTGCCGTCGCGGAAGTGCCGCAGCCCGGTGTCGAGGTCGGTCGCGATCGCGGCGAGGTCGTCGGAGAGCTGGCTCTCGACCACCTCGGGCACGTAGGGGTCGAAGACGAAGCTGTAGGTGTCGATGTTGTCGAGCATCTGCGCCAGGCGCATCCGCAGCTCGTCGAGGTCGGGCTCGGGCCCCACGTCGGGCTGGTAGCGCGAGTGCGGCGTGAAGTCCTGCTGGGCGCCCAGCCGGGCCCCCGCCAGCAGCACCTGGCTGATCTCGAGCAGCAGCAGCGAGATCGCGCGCCCGCCGTCGGCCTCCCTGGCGATCGCCCGCAACGCCAGCAGGAAGCTGGCGACCTGGTCGGCGATCTGCTGGGCGAACTCCTCGGTCTCGGCGTCGAGCACCAAGGCCTCGACCAGACCCTCGACCAGGCCCTCGGCCGGTCCGGTGCCCGGCTCCTGCACCCCGTCGGTGCTGCTGCCCGTGCTGGTCATTCCGCTGCCCGCCTTCCTGCGAACGCCCGTCCGAGGGTCACCTCGTCGGCGTACTCGAGGTCTCCACCCACCGGCAGTCCACTCGCCAACCGGGTGACGCGCAAGTCCATCACCTTCAGCATCCGGGTCAGGTACGTCGCGGTGGCCTCGCCCTCGAGGTTGGGGTCGGTGGCCAGGATGACCTCGGTGACGGCGCCGTCGGCCAGCCTGGTCATCAGCTCACGGATGCGCAGCTGGTCGGGACCGATGCCGTCGATGGGGCTGATCGCCCCACCCAGCACGTGGTAGCGCCCGCGGTACTCGCGGGTGCGCTCGATGGCCACGACGTCCTTGTACTCCTCCACCACGCACAGCACCGACGGGTCGCGGCGCGGGTCGCGGCAGATGCGGCACTGCTCGTCCTCGGAGACGTTGAAGCAGATCGAGCAGAACTTCACCTTCGCCTTGACCTCGAGCAGCACGTCGGCGAGGCGGCGTACGTCGACGGGGTCGGCCTGCAGCAGGTGGAACGCGATGCGCTGGGCGCTCTTCGGACCGACCCCGGGCAGCCGCCCGAGCTCGTCGATGAGGTCCTGGACGACGCCCTCGTACAAGGTCGTGCGCCCCTAGAAGCCGAGCTGGCCGGGCAGGCCGCCCGGGCCGTCGCCGCCGGGCATGCCGCCGCCCGCCAGCGGGCCGAGCGCCTCGCCGGCCATGGTGTCGGCCTGGGCCTTGGCGTCGCGGTACGCCGCCACGATCATGTCGCCGAGGTCGCTCAGGTCGTCGGCGTCGCTGCCGTCGAAGCCGCCGGCCTTGATGTCGACGCCGGTCAGCTCGCCCACGCCGTTGACGCGCACGGTGACCGCGCCGCCGGCGACGGTGCCCTCGACCTCGGCCTCGGCCAGCCGCTCCTGGGCCTGCTGGAGCTGCTCCTGCATCTGCTGGGCCTGCTGGAGCAGCGCGTTCATGTCGAGGCCGCCGCCTGCGCCGCCGAGCGCCTCGAAGGGGTTCTGGCTCATGGGGGTCACCTCTGGGTGTCGTGGGGGTCGGTGCGGGGCTGGGTGCTGGTGCTGTTGCTGATCGGTGGTGCGGTGGTGCGTGGTCAGTGTGGCGTGCGGCTGGTCACCCGGCCGCGCGCCGGGCGGGTCACTGGTGCCTGATCTCCTCGATCACACGGGCCCCGAGCTCGCGCTCGAGCAGCGCGGCGCCGCCGAGGGTCTCGTCGTCGGCGTCGAGGTCGTCGGGGTGGGCGTCGGCGTCGGCGGCCCGCAGGTCGTCGGAGCGGGAGCTGTCGGGGCCACCGACCCGGGTCTGCTGGATGGCGCCGCGGGCCGCGGCGATCGACTGGGGCCCGGCCTGGGGGCGCTGCGGCGCCGCCGGCGGCTCGGCACCCGGCGGCGGACCGGGCTCGCCCGGGTCGTCGTCCGGGGGCGGCTCGTCCATCCAGGCCGGCGGGCGCTCCTGCGCCGGGGCCGAGGACGCCGACGCCTGCGGCGCGGCGGGCGGCTGCTCGGACCGGGGCGGACCGTCCTGGGTGGGGGCCTGCGGGGCCGGGGCCTGGGGCGCGGCCTGGGGCGCAGGCTCGGCGGGGGCCGCGGGCGCGGCTGCCTGGCGGACCACCGGCGTCGAGTCGGGCGAGGCGCCCGGGTCGACGATCGTCTCGATGCGCCAGTCGGAGCCCACCACGTCGATGGCCGCCTGGCGGACGATCTCGGCGCTGCCGTTGCCGTCGAAGGAGTCGCGGGCGCCGGCGTTGGCGAAGCCGAGGGTGAGGGTCTTGGCGTCGACGGCCACGACCTGCGCGTTCTGCGTCAGGTGGATCCAGGTCACCCGGCGGCGCACCTTCGTCGCCTCGACGATGTCGGGCCACAGGCGGCGTACCTCGACCAGGCTCAGCGCGCCCGCGGCGGGCTCGGGAACCGGGTCCGGCGCAGACGCCGGCGGCTGCGGCGTGGCCTGGGGTGCGGCCGGCGCCTGAGCCTGCTGCGGCGCCGGCTGCCGGGGTGGCTGCGGCTGCTGGGCCGGGGGCGGCGGGGCGGGCTGCTGCGCGGCAGGCACCGGCTCGGGCGCCGGCTCGGCGTGCGGGGACGTGGCCGAGGGCGCGACCGCGGCACCCGGCGGCGCCTCGGCGACCGGGTCGGGGGCGCGGGTCGACGGCGCGGGGGCGGGGCGGTCCTGCGCGGGCACGTGGACCTGCGGACGCGCCGGAGCGCTCGCCGGCACCCCGGAGACCGACATCCGCTTCTCGATGCGGTCGAGGCGCGCGGTCAGCCCGTCGGTGGAGTGGTCGGCGCCGGGCAGCAGCACGCGCGCGCAGATCAGCTCGAGCAGCAGCCGGGGCGCGGTGGCCCCCCGCATCTCGGTCAGGCCCGCGGCGACGTGGTCGGCGGCCCGGGTCAGCTCGGCCCCGCCGAAGCGGGCGGCCTGCGCGACGAGCCGCTCGCCGGCGTCCTCGCTGACGTCGATGAGCCCGGTGGCCGGGGCGTCGGGCACCGCCGAGACGATGACCAGGTCGCGCAGGCGACGCAGCAGGTCCTCGGTGAAGCGACGCGGGTCCTGACCGGTCTCGATGACCTTGTCGACCACGCCGAACACGGCCGCGCCGTCACCCGCGGCGAAGGCGTCGACGACCTCGTCGAGCAGCGAGTCGGGGGTGTAGCCCAGCAGCCCGGTCGCCAGGGCGTGGGTCACGCCGTCGGCACCGGCCCCGCCGAGGAGCTGGTCGAGCACCGAGAGCGTGTCGCGGGCCGAGCCGGCGCCCGCGCGCACCACCAGCGGCAGCGCGGCCGGCTCGATCGGGACGCCCTCGAGCTCGCACAGCTCGGAGAGGTAGGAGGAGAGCAGCCGCGGCGGGATCAGCCGGAAGGGGTAGTGGTGGGTGCGCGAGCGGATCGTCGGCAGCACCTTGTCGGGCTCTGTGGTGGCGAAGATGAAGCGCAGGTGCGGCGGTGGCTCCTCGACCAGCTTGAGCAGGGCGTTGAAGCCCTGCGTGGTCACCATGTGCGCCTCGTCGATGATGTAGACCTTGTAGCGGCTGCGCACCGGCGCGAAGAACGCCTTCTCGCGCAGGTCGCGGGCGTCGTCGACGCCGCCGTGGCTGGCCGCGTCGATCTCGATGACGTCGATGGACCCGGGCCCGCCGCGGGCCAGGTCGCGGCAGCTGTCGCACTCCCCGCACGGGTCGGCGATCGGCGCCTGCTCGCAGTTCAGCGCGCGCGCCAGGATCCGCGCCGATGTGGTCTTGCCGCACCCTCGCGGCCCGGAGAAGAGATAGGCGTGGTTGACGCGGTTGTTGGCCAGCGCGGCGCGCAGCGGCTCGGTCACGTGGTCCTGCCCGATGACCTCCGAGAACGTCTCGGGCCGGTAGCGGCGGTAGAGGGCGAGGGGGGACTGCACACCCCGACCCTAACCAGCGGGTCCGACACTGGCCATCGGCAGGCGTGGCCCTGGGGACGCCCGGGCGCCGGCGCCCTGGTCCGGGCATGAAAAGGCCCCCCGCGCACCCGGCAGAGCTCGCTGACCCTTGCTGCCTCTCGGCCCTGGGGGAGTTGGGCAAGATGCCGCCACACGGGGGGTTGGCACGAGTGTAGGTGAGGACGCCGGGGCCACCAACACGAGGCCACACCCGGGCCACACCCGGGCCGCGGCGGGGCCGCGCGCGGGCGGCGTACGTCGGACGGGGGCGATTTCGTGGCCTCCCGGGGGCACCGGTACGCTCCTGCGCGGAGGATTCGCCTAGTGGCCTATGGCGCTCGCTTGGAAAGCGGGTTGGGTTAACGCCCTCAGGGGTTCGAATCCCCTATCCTCCGCCATCCGGACGGCGTCGCTCCCCCTGCGGGACCGGCGCCGTTCGTGCGTTCGCCGACCCGGCCCATATCTCGCGTCGACCCGGCCCGTTCCTCTCACCCAGTCGGCCCGGATCTCCCTCGCTGGGGAGGCGGACGGGCGCCGGCGCGCGATCTCGGCCGGGTCGGCGCGCGATATGCGCCGGATCAGCGTGAGATTCAGGCCGGGTCGGCGCGCGATACGGGCCGAATCAGCGTGAGATTCAGGCCGGGTCGGAGGAGGGCTGGTCGGCGGGGGACCTGGGGCCGGTCAGCCCGACCCGGAGTCCGGGTCGCGGTCGGGCGGGCGGAGCGCGGCCTCCTGCGACAGCGGCACCCCGGTCCCGAGGAGCTCCACCCAGGCGTCGGGCACCAGCACGGGGGCGTACCCGCCGTAGCCCAGCAGCATCGGCGTCTCGTCGCCGACCAGCGCGTTGGCGCGGCCCTCCTGGTCGACGGCCCAGCGGCTGCCGCTCTCGACGTCGCTCCAGCCGCCGCTCATCACGTAGGCACCGCCGCCGGGCTCGACCTCGACCTCGCGCTCGCCGGCGCCGAGGTCGGCGGCCGCGGCCCCACCGACGGGGTCGACCGCGACCTGGGCGCGCGGCGCCTCGCCGGGCGCGGTCTCGAGGAGGGCGCAGTGCTCGCCGGGCTCGTCGTCGAGCACGTCCTCTGGCCAGCGGTTGCCGGCCACCAGCGACGACCCGTCGCTGCCCGCAGGCAGCTCGGGGAGCTCGCGGGGCAGCCGGCCGCCGGGCAGCTCGGAGGCGATCAGCACCTGCAGCGCGAACTCGTCGAGCAGCTCGGCGCCGTCGGCGGTGACCAGGTAGCCCCCGCCGCCCTCGTCGACCACGTAGTCGCCGACCCGCCCCCCGCCACCGGGCAGCCGCTCGCCGAGGCCGGGCACGTCGAAGCTGCTCGCGTCGAGGTCGGCGCCCCGCGGGAACAGCGCCAGCCACTCGCCGGGCACCTCCGTGGCGGTGTCGAGCAACGGCAGGTCGAGAGCGGCCAGGAACGCGTTGCGCTGGGTGCGGCCCGGCAGGGTCAGCGCGTAGCGGTGGGCCTGTGTGTCCTGGCCGGTGCGCTCGGCGGTGCCGACCACCCAGTACGCCGGGTCGCTGGGGCTGCGGGTCGCGACCTCGACCAGGAACGCGGTGCCCGGCGCCGGGCTGACCCCGGGAGTCTCGGCCAGGGCCACCTTCAGCCCCAGCCCGTCGCCGGTGCAGGCCGTCCAGCCGGTCTCGACGAGCGAGTCGGTGTCGGGCAGCCTCGCGGGGGCGCCGAGGATGCCGATGTCCTCGCCCAGCGGGCGGGTCTCGATGGTCTCCTGCGGGACGATGCGCGGCTCGAGACCCTCCGCGCCCAGGATCAGGTGGGCCGAGGTGATGTTGAGGACCGGGCGCAGCTGCGGCCCGCCGGCCTCGCCGTCCCCGCTGCCGTCGGTCCCGCCCTCGGCGCCGTCGGAGAGGATCACGTACGCCGCGCCCTGCTCCCTGCTGATCACCAGGCCCGGCTCGTCCCAGTCGGCGGGGGCCGTGTCGGTCAGGACGCCGGTGATCGCGGCGCCCGCCACCAGGAGCACCCCCAGCGCCACCCCGGCCACGATGGTGCGCCCGGGCCGGGCGGGCTCGACCTCGCGGCCCCCGGGCGCGCCGGAGACGAACGCGGTGACCAGGCGACGCCGGCTGAACGCGTGGGCCTCGACCAGGTCACGCTTGCTGACCACGGCCTCAGCCCGCGATCGCCGAGAACACGCCGGTCGCGACCAGCGCGAGTGGCACGAGCGTGAGCAGGCACGCGCTCTCGGCCAGGTCGCCGAGCTGCCCGCGGCGCACCGACGCCCGGTCCGGCAGCAGGGTCACGGCGAGCAGCACCGCCCCGGCGACCGCGAGCACCAGCGCGGTGGTGGGCCGCCACTGCGGCTGCAGCCACAGCAGCGCCACGGCGAGCGAGGCCAGACCGGCGATGCCCGAGACGAGACCGACGAGCACCTCGCTGCCGGTGCGGTACTGGCGGGTGCGCAGCATGACCACGACGCAGCAGACGAGCCCCAGCAGCGTCCCGGAGACGCCCAGTCCGACGACGACCGGTGCCACCAGCACCAGCAGCAGCCCCACGGTCGCGGTGATCGCCAGCAGGATCTCGTGGGCCAGCCGGGCCTCGCGCCCCACCTGCGCGGGGTCGACGTCGCCCGGGTCGGCGGCGATGTCGGCGGTGCTGCCGACCTGGTCGACGCGAGCCCCGGTCATCCCCAGCGCCAGCCACGGGAAGAGGCTGCCCATCAGCACGACCAGCACCAGCACGGTCGCCAGCAGCACCCCCGCGTCGACGTCTCCGGTGCGCAGCACCAGCCCGACCACGCCGAACGCCGCCCCCACCACCACCGGGGGCAGCACCAGCGCGCGGCCCTCACCGAGGCCGAGCAGGCCGAGCAGGCCGGCGACCACGGCGCCGAGACCCGCAGCGGCCACGGCGGGCCCGGTGGGGCCGGCCGCGCCGAGGTGCACGCCGTCCTGGGCCAGCAGCAGCCCCGCGACGGCGGCGTACGCCGTGCCCATCCAGGCGACCGCGACGGCGGCCTCGGGCTCGTCCTGGCCGCGGGAGAGCACCACGGCGCCGGCGACCAGCACGGCCGCCACGACCCCCGCCGCGGTGCCGGCCAGCAGCGTGTCGCCCTGCACCAGCAGCGCCGCGGCCCCCAGCGCCATCAGCAGCCCGGCGGCGCCCAGCGCCGTACGCCGCCCCGATGCGGGCGACCAGGGCCGCAGGTCGCGCTCGACCACGTCGGCCATCGCCTCGACGACGTCGTCGTAGACCCGCGGCGGCTCGTCGTCGACGCCTGCGGCCACGGTGAGCAGGGCACCGTCCTCGACGCCCTGGACCAGCAGGCCGGCGTCGGTGGCCAGCACCCGTCCCTCGCCGGTGACGACGCGGTAGCCGCCGTGCACGCCCGAGGCGTCGAGCAGCCCCACGCTGCGCGCCAGCTCGGGCACGATCTCGGCCAGCGGCACCGCCCCCGGCAGGACCAGGTCGACGCGGCGGGTGCGCGAGGCGACCGTCACGCGCACCAGGCCCGTGGCGCCCGCGGGCGCGGCGCTGGTCTGCGGGCTCATCTCGTCTCCTCGGGGGAGGTCTCGACCGGACGGTGGTGCTGGTGCGACGCGTCACCAGGAGGCCGGCACCTCACGGTGTCGGCCCCCTGGGCCGGTCGTGCGGGGCGCTGCGGCTCAGCCGTTGAACAGCGAGGCGCCGCGCTGGTCGGCGGAGCGGTAGTCCTGGTTGGCCTGGGCCACCGCCAGGCTGGTCCTCTGCAGCAGGTCCTTCATCTCCAGGATCGCCTGGTCCCACTTGGCCTTGGCGACCGTGTAGGAGTCCTTGGCCTCACCGACCCAGGCGCCCTTGAGCTCCTTGAGGTCGTCCTCGAGGCGGTGCACGCGGTCCTCGATCTGCTTGACGCCGGTGGCGAGGTCGCCTGCGCCGGTGTCGAGGCCGGCGTGGTTGACGCGGATGCCGTCGTTCATCATCGGGTGTTCTCCAGTCCGTGGGTGCGGGTGTCGTTGCGGGTCATGGGGTGCGGCTCAGCCGTGCGGCAGCTGGCCGAGGCTGTGCTGCAGCGACGTCATCGCCGAGGACTGCGAGTCGTCGGTGGCCACGTTGTCCTTCTCGGTGGTCACCAGGTTCGACTCGAACTCGTCGAGGGCGCTCACGACCCTCTGCTGCTTGTCGTTCCAGGCCATGGCCAGCGCCTGGAAGGCCACCGCCCCTTGCCCGCCCCACTGCGACCGCATCGACTCGACGTCGCCCATCAGGGTCCTGCTGATGGAGTCGAGCTCGCCGCGCGCCTGCGCGACCATGCCGGCCGCTCGGCTGAGGGCCTTCTCGCCCTGTCCGTACTCGTTGCTCATGTGCTGCTCCTCCCCCGCCACGGCACCGGCCGGACGGGTCTGCGTTGGGTGCGCTGGATGTCTCGCTCGGCCTGCGGGCCGATACGTGTCTTCCTCGCGGACCCGGCGTGGAGCTCTCGGGCGGACCTGTACCCGCGTCTTTACCCGCTAAACGTCGGGGATCGTTTCCCACAGGGTGCGGAAGAATCCCGAGGCCACGACCAGCGAGGCCAGCGCCAGCGCCGACGAGAGCCCCTCGGCGACCTCGGCGCCGCGCGCCCACCGGGGCGAGCGCCGACCGCGGCCGGTCGCCACCGCCACGACCACCAGCGCGGCCGCGACCAGGACGGCCACGGCGGCCAGCACCAGGCCGGCGCCGCCGCGCAGGGCGGGCGCGGTGTCCACCACCAACGCGACCCAGCAGGCCAGGCCGGCGAGCCGGAGCAGGGCTCGCGCCGCGCGGTGGCGGTGGCTGCGCGCCGCCAGCAGGATCGCCGCCCCCGCCAGCAGCACCATCACCCGGGCCCCGACGACGTCGACCTCCGCTGCGACCGAGGCGAGCAGGCCGGGGGAGGCGACCGCGGCCCGCACCCGCACGCCGGCGCAGGCCGCGGTGACGGTGCGCGCGCCGCTGGCCGCGACCCCGGCCACCGCCTCGGGCGCCACCACGATGTGCCCGCGGCTACCGGCGAGGCGCTCGAGGTCGAGCAGCAGCTGGTCGGGCACGTCCACGGCCAGCCCCGGCACGAACCGCGGCGCGAGCAGCGCGAGCACCAGCAGGAGGCCCCACACCAAGGGGGTCGGCGCGCCCACGAGCGCGCCGCCGACGGTGACGACGAAGATCCCGGCGCCCGCGACCACCCACACCCGCAGTGCCTCCTCCCGGGTGCGGGAAAGCGCGCGGCCCACGGCGGCCGCCAGGGCCGCGACAAGGGCGGTGACCCCGACGACGGCGGGGCGCAGCTCCGGCGCCGGCTCCCAGACGACGGCGTACGCCGCCGCCCCGGCGAAGACGGGCGCGGCCAGCACCCGGGACGCGGCCGGCCGCCCGACCGGCAGCACCGCCAGCAGGGCGGTGACGACCAGGACGCCGACGGCGCCCTGGTGCAGCGCGCCGTCGCTGCGCGCGGCCGCCCAGCCGGCGAGACCGGCCAGCCCCGCAGCGACCCCCGCCCACGCCGCGGCGGACCCGGCAGCCGGCGTCGGCCGGACCGCGGGGGCACCCGCGACCTCCCCTCCGGTAGGCGCCGGCCCCGGAGCGTCCGGGGGATCGAGCGCCACCAGGAGGGCGCCGCTGCGCACGCCGGCCCGGGCCAGCGGCACGTCGGGCTCGAGGCGGCGGCCGGCCGCGGTGGCGAGGACGGGGACGCCGGGGACGCCGGCCTGCGCGGCGTACTCGCGCGCGACGTCGGCCGCGCTCGCGCCCACGGGCACGACGAGGTCGACCGCGCCCGCGGTCCCGTGGACGGTCAGGGGCACCCGGCCGCCCGCGGACACGGCGCCGGCACCGGCACCGGTCGAGGCGCGCGTGGTGGCATCGCTGTCGGCGTGCATCCACACCCCCGATCACGGTCGGTTTCGCCCGAGGAGGGCCAGGGTAATGCTTGGCGCAGTCGACGGGACCGCTCCGCGCACGGCAGCGCCGCAGCAGCCTCGCCGGAAGCCCGCACCGACCAGGAGCCCAGTGACCACGACCTTGCGGGGCCCGCGCCTCGAGGAGCCGGAGATGCCTTCCGGGGAGATCCGCCTCCAGGCGCCCCCCGGGCTCGACCGGTCCGAGGGCACGTCCGGGGTGCTGATGAACGCCATCCCGATGCTGGGCAGCCTCGGCTCGATCGTGCTCGTGGCCACCATGGGCCAGTCGTCGGGCAACGGCGGGCGCAGCCTCCTCGCCGCGGGCATGTTCCTCCTCGCCACCGTCGGCTTCGTCGTCGTGCAGGTCGACCGGCAGCGGAGGCAGCGCACCCAGAGCGTGACCGGGTCGCGCACCGAGTACCTGCGCTACCTCGGCACCGTGCGGCAGGCGGCCAGGGACGCCGCCGACCAGCAGCGGCGCGCCCTGACCTGGCGCCACCCCGACCCCTCGGCGCTGCCGGCGCTGGCCGAGGACCGCACCCGGGTGTGGGAGCGCGGTGTCGGCGACCCCGCGTTCCTGCACGTGCGGTACGGGCGCTGCGGCCAGGAGCTGGCGCTCACGCTGGTGCCGCCCGACAACGCCACCATCGACCAGGTCGACCCGGTCGCGGCCTCCGCGCTGCACCGCCTGCTGGTGGTGCACAGCGACCAGCCCGACCTGCCGGCCTCGGTCGACCTGCGCGCCTTCGACCGGATCGAGCTCTGCGGAGCCGACGGGACGACCCGGTCGCTGGCCCGGGCGCTGATCTGCTCGGCCGCGACGTTCCACTCCCCCGAGCACCTGGTCGTGGCGGTGCTGGCCTCCGAGCACACCCTGGCCCACTGGGACTGGGTCAAGTGGCTGCCGCACGCCCTGTCGACCCATCGCTCCGACGCCGTCGGCGCCCGGCGGATGGTCACCACCTCGCTCCACGACCTGGCCGACCTGCTGCCCCCCGACCTCGGCGACCGGCCCCGCTTCGGCGCCGACGGGCGACCGGCCACGCCCCACGTCCTGCTGGTCACCGACGGGGTCGCGCTGCCGCCGGGCAACCACGTCGTGCCCCCCGACGGGCTGCACGGGGTCACCGTGCTCGACCTTCCGAGCCGGTGGGACGAACTCGAGGACCCGGCCCGCCTGCGCCTCGAGGTCGGGGACGCCCCGGACGCCTCGGGCCGGGTCCCGCTGCTGGCGCTGCGGCTGCGCGAGGCCCCCGTGCGCGCCAGCGCCGACCAGTGCGACCTGGCGACCGCGGAGGCGCTGGCGCGGCGGCTGACGCCGCTGCACGCCGTGGCCGCCGGCGGTCGCGGCGCCGAGGCGGGCGCCGGCGAGATCTCGGGGCCCGCCGACTACCTGGACCTGCTCGCGCTCGGCGACGTGCACGGGCTCGACCCCGAGGCGGCCTGGCGGCCGCGACCGGCCCGCGACCGGCTGCGGGTGCCCATCGGTCTCGGCGAGGGTGGCACGCCGGTGCACCTCGACCTCAAGGAGTCGGCCCAGCAGGGCATGGGCCCGCACGGCCTGGCGATCGGCGCCACCGGCTCGGGCAAGTCGGAGCTCCTGCGCACGCTGGTGCTGGGGCTCACGCTGACCCACTCCCCCGAGCAGCTCAACCTGGTCCTCGTCGACTTCAAGGGCGGCGCCACCTTCGCCGGGATGGCCCGGCTGCCGCACGTCTCGGCGGTCATCACCAACCTGTCGCAGGAGCTGGTCCTCGTCGACCGCATGCAGGACGCGCTGTCCGGGGAGATGGTGCGCCGCCAGGAGCTGCTGCGCGAGGCCGGCAACCTCGCCTCGGTGCGCGACTACGAGAAGGCGCGCGCCGCGGGCGAGGACCTCGCCCCGCTGCCCTCGCTGCTCATCGTGGTCGACGAGTTCTCCGAGATGCTCTCGGCCAAGCCGGAGTTCATCGACCTCTTCGTGGCCATCGGCCGGCTGGGCCGCTCCCTGGGCCTGCACCTGCTGCTGGCCTCGCAGCGCCTCGAGGAGGGCCGCCTGCGTGGGCTGGAGTCGCACCTGTCGTACCGGATCGGGCTGCGCACCTTCAGCGCCCAGGAGTCGCGCGCGGTGCTCGGCGTGCCCGACGCCCACGAGCTGCCGGCCGTGCCCGGTCTGGGCTACCTCAAGCCCGACCCGACCAGCACGGTGCGCTTCAAGGCCGCCTACGTCTCGGGCCCGCCGCCGGGCCGGGTGCGGGTGCAGCGCGACGAGAGCGGCCACGTGCACGGCATCCTGCCCTTCACCGTCTCGGAGGTGGAGCAGCTCGAGCGGCCCGAGGCCGAGCCCCGGACGCCGACCCCGGTGCCGCCCGTCCAGGACGGCAACCAGCCCTCCCTGCTCGACGTCGCGGTGGCCCGGATGCAGGGCCACGGCCCGGCCGCCCACCAGGTGTGGCTGCCGCCGCTCGACGTGCCCGACACCCTCGACGACCTGCTCCCCGACCTCGTCGAGGACCCCGACCTCGGGCTGGTCTCGCCGTCGTGGCGACGGCTCGGCGGCCTGGCGATCCCGCTCGGCACCGTCGACCGGCCCCGCGAGCAGCGTCGCGAGACCCTCACCGTCGACCTGGCGGGCGCCGCGGGCCACGTCGCGGTCGTCGGTGGGCCGCGCAGCGGCAAGAGCACCCTGCTGCGCACCGTCGTGGCGAGCACGTCCCTGGTCACCACGCCCCAGGAGTCGCAGTTCTTCGTGCTCGACTTCGGCGGCGGCGCCTTCGCGCCGCTGCTCGACCTGCCGCACGTCTCCGGCGTGGGCACCCGCTCCGAGCCCGACGTCGTACGCCGCATCGTCGCCGAGGTGCACGGCATCGTCGACCGCCGCGAGGCGTACTTCCGCGCCCAGGGCATCGACTCGATCGAGACCTACCGGGCGCGCCGGGCGTCCGGCCGCGCCGACGACGGCTGGGGCGACGTGTTCCTGGTCGTCGACGGCTGGAGCACGCTGCGCGCCGACTTCGACGACCTCGAGCTGACGCTGCAGCAGCTCGCCGGCCGCGGCCTGACCTTCGGCCTGCACGTGGTCGCGGGCGCGGCGCGGTGGTCGGACTTCCGTGCCGCGATGCGTGACGTCCTCGGCACCCGCCTCGAGCTGCGCCTGGGCGACCACCTCGACTCCGAGGTCGACCGCAAGCTCGCCGCGCTGGTGCCCACCGGCCGGCCCGGCCGTGGCCTGGTGCGGTCCGGGCTGCACTTCCTCGGCGCGCTGCCCAGGGTCGACGGCGACCACGACGGCGCCACCCTCGGTGCCGGCGTCGAGGACCTCGTCGCCCGGGTGCGCGCCGCGTGGACCGGGCCGCGCGGGCCCAAGCTGCGGCTGCTGCCCGAGCGCGTCGACCTGGCCCGGGTGCGCGAGCAGGCCGGGGTCGACCCCGTCCCCGCCGACGGCGCCCGCACCGGCGGTCCGCTGCTGCTGGGCATCGACGAGAAGGACCTGGCACCGGTCGCGCTCGACCCCGACTCCGAGCCCCACCTGCTGGTCCTCGGCGACGGCCGCTCGGGCAGGAGCGCCCTGCTGCGCACCTACGCGCACGAGGTGATGCGCACCCGGGGCCCGCAGCAGGCCCAGCTGGTCGTCGTCGACTACCGCCGCACGATGCTGGGCGAGGTGCCCGAGCAGCACCTGCTCCACTACCTCACCTCCGCGGCCCAGGCCGGCCCCGCGCTCCAGGACCTGGCCGCCTACCTGGAGCGGCGCCTGCCCGGACCCGACGTCACCCCCGACCAGCTGCGCAAGCGCTCGTGGTGGCAGGGCGCGGAGGTGTTCGTGCTGGTCGACGACTACGACCTCGTCGCCACCCAGCAGTCCTCCCCGGTGCAGGTGCTGGCGCCGCTGATGGCGCAGGCCCGCGACGTCGGGCTGCACGTCGTGGTCGCCCGGCGCTCCGGCGGCGCGTCGCGAGCGCTGTACGAGCCGGTGATCCAGTCGCTGCGCGACCTGGCGATGCCCGGGCTGCTGCTCTCGGGCTCGCCCGACGAGGGACCGCTGATCGGCACGATGCGCCCCGTGCCCGCCGTGCCGGGCCGCGGCCGGCTGCTCACCCGCGAGCGCGGCGTCGAGGTGGTGCAGACCGCCTGGACCGAGCCGAGCGTCTGAGCCCCCACCCGGAGATCCCGGCCGGCTCGGTGGGAGATACGGGACGGGTCGGCGGGAGATCTGGGACGGGTCAGACGTGGGTGTGCTCGCCGGGGCCGCGCACCCGCATGCCGGGCAGGTCCGAGAGCCGGTACGTCGCCTCGTACGTGCGGCGGTAGCCGGTGTGCGCGATCCGCCAGCCGGCCGGGGTGCGCACGTAGCGGTCGTCGTAGATCGCTGCGCCCTCGAGCATGAAGTCGAGCTCGGCGACGATCACCTTGTCCTGCAGGTACCAGCGCCCGGTGGCGCTCCCGCCGTCGACCACGACCTCGGGGTGGTGCGCCTGGTGCAGCGAGATCAGGCCCGGACCCATGTGGGTGCGCATGTAGTCGACCAGCGCGGCGCGGTCGTCGAAGACGAGCCCGTTGTAGTCGCCGGTGGCGGTGGGCACGAAGCAGTCCTCGAACTCCTCCCACTGCTTGGTGTCGAGGCAGCGCAGGTAGCGGTGCTTGAGCGCGCGCACGTCCTCGAGGTCGTGCAGCCGGTCGAGCTCGGCGGCGAGGTCGCGGGCCCCGCCCGGCGTACTAGAACGTGTATCAGTTTCGGTCACGGACGCAACCTACGACACCGACGTGGTGCAGGTCACGGACCACCGGGTGGCGTGAAACCAGGACGTCACCTGGCGTCAACACCCCGGCGACGTGGGCGGGCGAGCCTGGGGGCACCACCCGCCAGCGATGGCCGACCGCAGGAGACCTGATGACCCAGCCGCTCCCCACCACCGACCCGGACCCCGCCCTGGAGCGCGCGCGCCGCGACGCGCTGCGCGACCGGCACGCCCAGGGCCTGACCCGGCTGATGTCCACGCGCGACGACCTGCGCGGCGTGCACGCGCTGGCCGACCTGGTCGACGACGCGGTGCGCTGGTCGGCCTGAGCCGTCCGCGCGCTCGGCGGCCGCCGCGGCCCGTCGTTACACTTCCCGGGTGACCTTCGAGCGCGTGGACCCCGCCGACCGATGACCCAGCTCCCCGCCGCGGCCCGCTCCGCCCTGACCCTGGCCGTCCTCGGCCTGCTGCTGGTCGTGGGCGTCGTGTGGGGCTGGTCGGCGGCCACCAAGCCGCTGCCGGAGTCGACGACCTCCTCCGAGGGCTGCACGCCCACCATGCTCTCGGCCGGCGACAAGCTCTACCGCGACCAGGTCGAGGTCAGCGTCCTCAACGCCGGCAACCGCGGCAGCTTCGCGTCGCGGGTGCTGGCCCAGCTCGCCGCCCGCGGCTTCGCCGAGGGCACCAGCGGCAACGCGCCCGGCGACGCCGAGGTCGAGCGGGTGCAGGTCTGGGCGCCCGACCGCTCCGCCCCCGAGGTGCAGCTCGTCCTGTCGACGCTGGGCAAGAAGGTGCCCGTCGTCGACCGCGAGGTGACCGCGCCGGGTGTCGTGGTCGTGGTCGGCGACCGCTTCGACAAGGTCGGCAAGGGCCGCAAGAAGGTCACGGTCCAGAGCGACGTCGAGGTCTGCGTGGCCCCGCCCCCGACCGCGGGCTGAGCCCGCCCTCCCGGCGGGCGTCCCCCGCCCTCACCTGCCCGGCTGCTCGTCCTCCTGCAGCCACTGGGCCAGCCGGCCGCCCCGGCTGACCTGGCGCAGGCGGGCCTCGGTGCGCTCACGGACCTTGCGCGGCGTCACCACCAGCAGCTCGTCGCCGTGCCGGAACGACGTCGAGCGCTGCGGCACCAGCGTCGCGCCGTCGCGGATCACCAGCGACACCGACGCCCCCGGCGGCAGCCTCAGCTCGCCCACCTCGACGCCGTGCAGCCGCGAGACCGGGCTGATCGTGATCTGCAGCAGGTCGGCGGCGATCCGCTCGAGCGGCGCGGCCTCGAGGTCGAGGTCGCGCGGCTCGGAGCGCCGGGCCACGCGCAGGAGCCGCGCCACCAGCGGCAGGCTGGGGGCGGTGACGACGGTGAAGACGACCACCATCACGAAGACCAGGTCGAAGAGCCGCTCGGCCCCCGCGACCCCCTCCGACAGCGGGATCGTGGTCAGCACGATCGGCACCGCGCCGCGCAGGCCCGCCCAGCTCATGAACGAGAGCTCGCGCCAGGGCATCGGCTGCAGCACCGCGCTCAAGGCCACCGAGACCGGGCGGGCGACCAGGGTGAGCAACAGCCCGGCGGCGAGCGCCAGCCCCACGGTGTCGAGGGTGATCCGGCCGGGGCTGAGCAGCAGCCCGAGCACCACGAACAGCCCGATCTGGGCCAGCCAGGCGACGCCCTCGGCGAACGAGCGGGTGGCGGCCCGGTGCGGCAGCTCGGAGTTGCCCAGCACCAGCCCGGCGACGTACACCGCGGCGAAGCCGCTGCCCTGCAGCACCGCGGCGGAGCCGTAGCCCAGCAACGCGATGGAGAGCACCGCGAGGGGGTAGAGGCCCGCGGTCGGCAGCGCCACGCGGCGCATCAGCCAGGCCCCGCCGAAGCCGGCGGCCAGGCCGACCCCGATGCCCAGGGCGAGCTGGCCGAGCACGATCAGCCCGACCACCGCGGGGTGGTGGTCGCCGACGGCGCCGGTGGAGATGAGGGTGACCAGCACGACGGTGGGCGCGTCGTTGAAGCCCGACTCGGCCTCGAGCGCGCTGCGGACACGGCGCGGCAGCGGCACCACGCGCAGCACCGAGAACACCGCGGCCGCGTCGGTCGGCGAGCAGACCGCCCCGAGCAGCACCGCGAGCTGCCAGGGCAGCCCGAGCAGGTAGTGCGCGCCCACGGCCACGACCGTGATCGAGACGACCGTGCCGAGCGTGGCCAGCGACAGCCCCAGGCGCAGCACCGGGCGGGTCTCGCGCCAGCTGGTCGTCAGACCACCCTCGGCCAGGATGATCGCCAGCGCGCCGAAGCTGATGACCTGTGCCAGCATCGCGTCCTCGAAGGGCACGCCGATGACGGACTCCCCCAGCAGCACGCCCATCAGCAGGTAGACCAGCAGGCTGGGCAGGCCCGCACGGCTCGAGAGACGCACCGCGAGGATCGCCAGCAGCAGGACGGCCGAGCCCACGAGCACGAACTCGTTGAGCGCTTGCACGTCGATGGTCATCTCATCCGATCTGGACGGTGGGCCGCGAGGTCGCAGCCTATCGTCGCCACCGACTGAAACATGTTCTAGATTTGCGGGGTGAGCAGCCCCGGCACCACCGTCCCCGAGACCATCCCGGCCAGCAGCGTCCCGCCCGACGCGGCGGCGTACGACGTCGTGGTGGTCGGTTTCGGCATCGCCGGCGGCTGCGCGGCGCTGGAGGCCGCCCGTGCCGGCGCGCGGGTGCTGCTGCTGGAGCGGGCCGCGGTGCACGGCGGCACGTCGTCGATGTCGGGCGGGCACTTCTACCTCGGCGCCGGCACCGCGGTGCAGCGCGCGACCGGGCACGACGACACCGTCGACGACATGGTCGCCTACCTGACCGCCACCTCGAAGGCCCCCGACGAGGCGAAGATCCGCGCCTACTGCGAGGGCTCGGTGGCGCACTTCGACTGGCTGGAGGCGCTCGGTTTCGAGTTCGAGCGCTCCTACTACCCCGAGAAGGCCGTGATCCAGCCCGGCACCCAGGGCCTGATGTACACCGGCAACGAGAAGGTCTGGCCCTTCCGCGACCTGGCCCGCCCGGCGCCGCGCGGGCACAAGGTGCCGGTCGCCGGCGACACCGAGGGCACCCGGCTGGTGATGGACCTGCTGCGCGAGCGGGTCGAGGAGGCCGGGGTCGAGGTCCGCTACGAGACCGGGGCGAGCGCGCTGGTGCTCGACGAGACCGGGGCGGTGCGCGGCGTGGGCTGGCGCAGCTTCGGGCGCAGCGGGGTGGTGCCGGCCGCGGCCGTGGTGCTGGCCGCCGGCGGCTTCGTGATGAACCCCGACATGGTCGCCGAGCACACCCCCGCCCTCGGCGAGAAGCTCTTCACGCTGGGCTCGACGTACGACGACGGGCTGGGGATCCGCCTGGGGCAGTCGGCGGGAGCGGCGCTGCAGCACATGGACGAGCCGTTCATCACCGCGCCGGTCTACCCGCCGGCGACGCTGCTGACCGGGGTGATCGTCAACAACCGCGGCGAGCGGTTCGTGGCCGAGGACAGCTACCACTCGCGCACCAGCCAGCACGTGATGGCCCAGCCCGGCTCGGAGGCCTACCTGGTCGTCGACAGCGAGCACGTGGAGTACCCCGCCTTCCCGCTCGCGCCGCTGGTCGACGGCTACGAGACCCTCGAGGAGCTCGAGACCTCGCTCGGGCTGCCCGAGGGGTCGGTGCGCGCGACCCTGGCCCGCTACGACGAGCACGCCGCGCGCGGCGAGGACCCCGACTTCCACAAGCACCCGCAGTGGCTGGCCCCGCAGTCCACCGGCCCGTGGGCGGTCTTCGACCTGCGCCTGGGCAAGGCCCTCTACGCCGGCTTCACGCTCGGCGGCATCGCCACCGACGTCGACGGCCGCGCCCTGCGCGACGACGGCTCCCCCGTCGCCGGCCTCTTCGCCGCCGGCGCCTGCGCCTCCAACCTCGCCCAGGACGGCAACGGCTACTGCTCGGGCACCCAGCTCGGCGAGGGCTCGTTCTTCGGCCGCCGCGCCGGCCTCGCCGCCGCGGCCCGCGCCCGGAATGATTTATCGGCCGGCCGATGAAACTGACGGGTGGACGATGAAGTTTCATCGGCCACCCAGGAGATTCATCGGCCGGCCGAGGA
>JBFGFQ010000020.1:0-22519 GCA_041579495.1 Nocardioides sp. | reverse complement strand
GATCGAGCGCGGCCAGAAGGAGGCGTCCTCCGAGCTGCTGGCCTCGCTCTGCGGCGCCCTCGACGTGCCGCTCTCCTCGATCCTGCGCTCGGTCTCCGACCTGGTGGCCCTCGAGGAGGCGCTCAGCGCCGCGACCCCGATGGTGCCGCGCCCCACCGCCGCCGCGGGCCGCACCCGCGACGACGTCGTCGCCTGCGCCGCCTGATCGGAGCCTGATCGCTGCCTGGTCCTCGGGCAGAAATATCACGACACGGTCTCGTCCGGGCGTTTCCACCACGCCTCCGGCCGTGACCGGCTGGAATGTCCCTCGTTGACGGACCGGCGGCCCCAGCGGGTCGTCGCTGCGGGCGCGCCGCCGGGCGCGCCGACGAGAAGAGGAACCCATGCGTCGTCGTACGAAGCACCTGCCCCACCTGCTGACCGCGGGAGTGCTCGCCCTCGGGCTCGGAGCCGCGCCGACCATGGTGGCGGCGGCACCTACGGCGCCGAGCGCCGCGCCGACCCTGGCCGGCGGTCTCTTCGACGTGCTGCCCGGCTTCGAGCTGCCCGAGGGCGCCACCGCGCCGGTGCGCGTGCGACCCGACGACTTCACCGCCTACGACGTCGACGTGGCCGCGCTCGCCGACCGGCTCGCGCAGGCGCCCTCGTCGCGCGCCGCCCGCCGCGGCGCCGAGCCGCTCACCGTGCGGCTGCCCGACCCCGACGGCACCACCCGCGCCTTCGAGGTCGTGGAGGACCCGGTGCTGCAGGCCGGCCTCCAGGCCGCGCACCCCGAGATCCGCACCTTCGCGGGCCGCCAGGCCGACGACCCGTCGCGCACCGTGCGCCTCGACGTGACCCCGATGGGCGTGCACGCCTCCGTGCGCGGCCTGGCCGGTCGCGACACCTGGTACCTCGACCCGGTCCTCACCGCCCCCGGCACCACCGAGCACGTCAGCTACCACCGCTCCGCGCTCCCGGAGGGCCCGCACCTCGAGGAGTCGCCGCTGGTCGAGTCGCTGCTCGAGGACACCGGCGTCCCGATCGCCGGGGCCACCGCGGCCACCGGCGCCCGCACCCAGCCCGGTGGGGCGGTCACCCGCCGCACCTACGCGCTGGCGCTGGTCACCGACCCGGCGTACGCCGCCTACTTCGGCACCGGCGGACAGCCCGGCGACCCGCAGGTGGTGCTGGCCGAGAAGGCGACGCTGATGAACCGCGTCAACCAGATCTACAACGACGACATGGCCATCCACCTCGAGATGGTCAACGGCAGCGAGGACCTCAACCTCGACACCGCGGCGAAGGCCACCCAGGCCGACGGCCCGTGCGGCGAGAGCCCCTGCTTCGAGCCCGAGGCCCTCGACCCCGAGACCGGCGGCTGCACCGGTGCCCTGCTCGACCGCAACATCTTCGTGGCCGGCCAGATCATCGGCGCCGACCGCTTCGACGTCGGCCACATCATGCTCGGCATCAACGGCGGCGGCGTCGCCTACCTCGGCGTGGTGGGCGAGCAGCTCAAGGCCGGTGGCTGCACCGGGCTGCCCTTCCCCGAGGGCGACTTCATGGCCGTCGACTACGTCGCCCACGAGATGGGCCACCAGTTCGCCGGCAACCACACCTTCGACGGGAACCAGGGCGCCTGCTCGGCCCTCAACCGCAACGAGGGCACGTCGGTGGAGCCCGGCTCGGGATCCTCGGTGATGGCCTACGCCGGCATCTGCGGCACCGACGACCTGCAGCCGCACACCGACCCCTACTTCTCGCAGCGCACCATCGACGAGTTCACCGCCCACGTCACCGCGCCGCCGACCGGCTACTCGGAGGAGCAGACGATCACCTTCGACGGCTTCGACACCGCCGGCGACACCGTCAACCTGCGCTACCAGGGCCGGGTGGCCTCGATCGTGCGGGGCACGTCGTCGTACAACGTCCTCAACGTCACCCAGCAGATGCGCACCCTCACCGGGGCGAACGTCACGGTGGCGGGCTACGACGGCAACGCGCTGAGCCTCAACGACGGCGGCTTCACGGTGACCTGGCCCGACACCGCCGACCACCCGCGGATCACGATCACCGACACCTCCGACGCCGGCGGCGACCCGCTGACGGCCTTCGTCGGCGTGCCCGTCGACGGCGGCCCCTCCACCAACCAGGGCTCCACGACGACGGTCACCGGCAACCACGCCCCGACCGTGACCGCGCCGGCCGACAAGACCATCCCGGTGCGCACCCCCTTCACCCTCACCGGCTCGGGCAGCGACGTCGACGGCGACCCGCTGCTCTACCTGTGGGAGCAGAACGACACCGGCGGCGCCACCGGCAGCGCCCTGACCAGCAACCGCACCTCCGGTCCGCTGTTCCGGGTCTTCGGCACCGCGGCCGACGTCTCGCTCGCGGACTCCCTGACCTACGAGTCGCCCGGGCAGAACCTCGCCACGACCAGCCCGTCGCGCACCTTCCCCGACCTGGCGCAGGTCGTGGGCGGCACCACCAACGCCGCCACCGGCTCGTGCCCGGCGGTCACCGGCACCGAGGTCGACCCGGCGGTCCTCGACTGCTACTCCGAGCTCCTGCCCACGGCCGCGCGCACGCTGCGCTTCCGGCTCACCGCCCGTGACCAGTTCCCGACCGGCGGCGGCACCCAGTACGACGACGTCGCGCTGACCGTCGGCACTGCCGGACCGTTCCGGGTCACCTCGCAGCCCGCCGTCGCCTCGGGCCAGCCGCAGACCAGCGTCGTCGGCGGCAGCACCGGCACCATCACCTGGGACGTCGCCGGCACCAACGCACCCGCCTACGCCCCCCAGGTGCGCATCACGCTGTCGACCGACGGCGGCGCCACCTTCCCGGTGGTGCTGGCGCAGACCACGGCCAACGACGGCAGCCACCAGGTCACCTGGCCCCAGCAGCGCACCGACCGGGCCCGGGTCCGGGTCGAGGCGGTGGACAACTACTTCTTCGACGTCAACCGCGCCGACTTCGCCATCGAGCCCTCGCTGTCGCTGAGCGCCGACTCCGACACCGAGCAGGTCCAGTACAGCGACTCCCTCGACGCCCCCGTGCAGGTGACGCTCAGCGCGGCGCAGGTCGACGGCGACGAGCTCGCGCTCGCCGTCACCGGGCTGGCCGGGCTGAGCGCCACGCGGGTCTCGGCGAGCGCCGACGGCGTCCGTCCCGGTGTCGCCCGCTTCGAGGTCGACGGTCCGGTCACCGGACCGGTCGGCAAGCAGGCCGTGACCCTGACGGCGACCGCGCCCGGCGGCCAGGCCGCCACCGCTCCGCTGGCGATCACGGTGCTGCCCGAGGACGGCACCGTCTCCTACACCGGGCCGACCACGGTCCGCGCCACCCAGGACCCCCAGCCGGTGGCCCTCAGCGCGACCGTGGCGCAGGCCGACGACGGCGAGCCGGGCGACCTGACCCTGGCGACGGTGGCCTTCGTCGACCGCGACAACGGGGAGGTGCTGTGCACCGACGCCCCTGACGCCCGGGGTGCCGCGGCCTGCGGCGCGCTGCTCGACGTCGACGGCGCCAGCACGGCGTACACGATCGGCACCACGCTGGTCGGCCGCTACGGCCGTGACCAGCGCTCCGACGACACGGTGGTTACGGTGCTCTCCGATGACGCCGCGGCTCCGGGCACCACGATCACGGCCGGTCCCGGCGAGGGGTCCTTCCCGCGCACCGACACCGTCACGTTCGAGCTGTCCTCCGACACCGCCGGCGCCACCTTCGAGTGCAGCCTCGACGGGGTGGCGGTCGACTGCGCCGACGGTGAGGTGACCCTGGCCGGCCTGACCCAGGGCACGCACCGCTTCAGCGCCGCGGCCCGTGGCCAGGGCGGCGCCGTCGACCCGTCGCCGGCCACCCGCACCTTCGGCACCCCCTTCTCGGCCGAGCGGCTCACCCAGGTCACCGACGGCTGGAAGCTGCGCCGCGGCGGCCGGTTCTACGAGCAGCAGTTCCTGCGCACCGACCGGCGCGCCGAGGTGCTCGCCCTCGACGTGACCCGCGCGACGAGGATCGCGCTGGTGGCCACCAAGGCCCCCGACCACGGCCGGGTGCGCGTCCTGCTCGACGGCCGGACGGTGAAGAAGGTCAACCTGGCCCGCTCGCGCACGAAGAACGGCGCCCTGGTCACGGTCCTGACCTCCTCGACGCCGGTCTCGGGACGCCTCGAGGTCAAGACGCTGCGCAACCGGACCGTGAAGATCGAGGGAGTCGGCGTGATCAGCGCGGCCCCGGCCCGGGCCGTCAGGGACGCGGGGGTGTGACCGGCTCCGGCTGGCAGCGCGGGCACCAGTAGATCGCCCGCTCCCGTCCGGGTGGACCCTGCTGGTCCACCCGGACGGCGGTGCCGCAGCGCCGGCACGGCGACCGGTCGCGGCGGTAGACCCACATCCGCTCGCGCTCGCGCAGGTCGCCGGTGGTCGACTGCACCGCCCGCTCCTTGTTGAGCTGCAGCATCTGGCGCCCCCGGCGCACCGCGCGCACCAGGTCGGGCACCTCGCCGACCGGCAGGCGCGGGTGCAGCCCCGAGACGAAGCACAGCTCGGCGACGTACATGTTGCCGAGCCCCGCCAGCCGGGTCTGGTCACGCAGCGCGTCGCCCACCTCGCGGGCGGGGTCCTCGCGGAGCCGGCGCAGCGCTTCGTCCTCGTCCCAGTCGGGCCCCAGCAGGTCGGGGCCCAGGTGGCCCACCACGTCCTGCTCCTGAGAGGTCGGCAGCAGCTCGACCACGCCGAGCGAGAACCCGACGGCGGTGACGGTGTCGTCGCCCAGCACCACGCGGGCCTGGTGGGCCGGGCGCGGCCAGCGCCGCCCGGGTGCCAGGGCCCGCCAGGCGCCCTCCATCTTCAGGTGCGTGTGCAGGCTCAGCGGCGGCCCGGCCGGCGGGTGCAGCCGGGTCAGCAGGTGCTTGCCGCGCGAGACGGTGCCCTCGACGCGCGCGCCCACGAGGTCGGCGGTCGCGTGCTGCGGCACCCGCAGCTCGGCGAGCGTCAGCACGTGCCCGGCCAGCGCCCGGTCGAGCAGCCGGGCGGCCCGGTAGACGGTGTCGCCCTCAGGCACGTCCGGTCCTCAGCCGCAGCCCGCGCGGGGTAGAGACGAAGCCGGCCGCGGTCAGCGCCTCGCGCAGCGGCGTGTCCCCGCGCCCCAGCAGCTGCTCCCCGTCGGCCTTCTCGACCGTGAGCCGGCCCAGCGCCCCGCGCCCGGCGGCCTCGGCCAGCGCGGCCGTCGCCGGCCGCAGCAGCTCGGGCTCGTCGCTCCAGGTCAGCAGGGTGCGACCGCCGCGCTCGACGTAGAGCACCAGCCGACCGTCGACGAGCACCACCATCGCCCCGGCCTTGCGCCCGGGGCGGTGGCCGGTCTCGCCCTCCTCGCGCGCCGGCCAGGCCAGGGCCGCGCCGTAGGGGTTGGCCGGGTCGGTGGCCGCCAGCGCGATCGCCAGCGGCTCCTGCTCGCTGCCGGCGCCGTGGCCCGGGTCGTTGCCGACCGCGCCGTCGGCGAAGGTGCGCAGCCGGTCGACGGCCCCGGCCGTGCCGAACTGGGCGGCGCCCAGGCCGTCGACGAAGTACCCGCGCCGGCAGCGTCCGGTGTCCTCGAAGGCCGAGAGCACCTTGTAGACCGCCGCGAACCCGCCGGGCACCCGCTCGCTGACCACCGCGCCCCGGGTCACCACGCCGTGGCGGTCGAGCAGCCGCTCGGCCACCGCGTGCGCGCGCCGCGTCGGGTCGGGGTCGGTGCCGGGCAGCACCGCCCAGCGGCCCGCGGTCTCCGGCGGACCGGTGCGCGCGGTCGTCAGCCGGGCCCCGGCGCCGGTCGTCGAGCCCATCCGCGGGGAGCCCATCCGGGCGCGTGGCGGCGGCCGGCGGGTGCGGTGGCTGGCGGTGCCGGTGCGGGTCAGGGCGCGCAGCGGGGTCAGCGTGTCGTTGCTGACCCGGCCGGCCCACACCAGCTCCCACAGCGCGGCCGACAGGGCCTGGTCGGTCGCCTCGACGCCCGCGGCGCGCACCGCGTCGGCGAGCTGGCGGAAGAAGAAGGCGCCGCCGCCGGCGAGCGCGTCGAGCACCGCCTGACCGGCCTCGGAGTGCTCGGGCACCTGCGGCTCGGGCAGGGTCAGGTCGGCGGAGTCGGCCAGGTGCAGCGAGACCCAGCCGTCGGAGCCGGGCAGGGTGCCGTGCCCGGCCCAGACGACCTCGCCCGAGGCGGTCAGCTCGTCGAGGTACGACGTCTCGTAGTCGCGCACCCGCGCGGCCAGCACCAGCGGCTCGAGCGCCGAGGCCGGCACCGGGCAGCCCGCGAGCTGGTCGACGGCCGACAGCACGCCGTCGACGCCGCGCAGGCCGCCGCGGCCACTGCCGGCCCGGCCCCCGGCGGAGGGGGCCGCGGCCCACACGTGCTGCCACGCGCCCAGGAAGCGGCCCAGGGCGTCGGGCTCGACCGGCTCGACCTCCTTGCGCAGCCGGGCCAGGGAGCGGCGGCGCAGCTTGCGCAGCACCTCGGCGTCGCACCACTCGGTGCCGGAGCCGGAGGGCCGGAACTCGCCGTCGAGGACCCGGCCCTGGGAGGCCAGTCGTTGCAGCGTCTGGCGCACCACGGCGGTGCCCAGCCCCAGGCGGGTGGCGACGTCGTCGACGGTGAACGGGCCGTGGGTGCGGGCGTGGCGGGAGACCAGGTCGCCGATCGGGTCGTCGACGGGGTCGGTGAAGGCGTCGGGGGTGCCCGGCGGCACCGGCACCCCGAGCCCGTCGCGCAGCCGGCCGACGTCCTCGATCGCGGCCCAGCGCTCGGTGCCGCCCATCCGGACCTCGACCACGCGCCGGCTGGCGACCAGCTCGCCGGCCCAGGCGTCGACGTCGGCGTCGGGCACCGAGCGGGCCACGACCTCCTCGCGCGAGAGCGGGCCGAGCAGGCGCAGCAGGTCGGCCAGGCCCTCCGCGCTGCGGGCGCGGCGCTCCTCGGTGAGCCGCTGCAGCTCGGCCTCCACCTCCTCGAGCACCGCCGGGTCGAGCAGCTCGCGCAGCTCGGCGCGCCCCAGCAGCTCGGCGAGCAGCCCCTGGTCGAGCGAGAGCGCCGCGGCCCGGCGCTCGGCGATGGGGGAGTCGCCCTCGTAGACGAACTGGGCGACGTAGCCGAAGAGCAGGCTGCGCGCGAAGGGGGACGGCGCGTGGGTGGTGACGTCGGCGACCTGCACCTCGCGCCGGTCGACGCGACGCATCAGGCCGATCAGGCTGGGCAGGTCGTAGACGTCCTGCAGGACCTCGCGCACCGCCTCGAGCACGATCGGGAAGGACGGGTAGCGCGAGGCGACCTCGAGCAGCGCCGCCGAGCGCTGCCGCTGCTGCCACAGCGGCGAGCGGCGTCCCGGGTCGCGGCGCGGCAGCAGCAGGGCGCGGGCCGCGCACTCGCGGAAGCGCGAGGCGAACAGCGCCGACCCGCCGACCTCCTGGGTCACCAGGTCGTCGATCTCGTCGGGCTCGAAGACGACCACCTCGGCGCCCGGGGGCTCGGCGTCGGTGTCGGGGATGCGGATCACGATGCCGTCGTCGGAGGCCACGGCCTGGCCGTCGACGCCGTACCGCTCGCGCAGCCGGGCGTTGATCGCCAGCGCCCAGGGCGCGTGCACCGGGGTGCCGTAGGGCGAGTGCAGCACCAGGCGCCAGTCGCCGAGCTCGTCGCGGAAGCGCTCGACGAGCAGGGTGGTGTCGGTCGGCAGCAGGTTGGTGGCCTCGAGCTGCTCGTGCAGGTAGGTGACCAGGTTGCCGGCGGCGTACTCGTCGAGCCCGTTGCCGCGGGCCCGCGCCTCGGCCTTGGCCCGCGGCATCGCGCCCAGCTCGCGGGTGAAGGCACCGATCGCCTCGCCGAGCTCGGCGGGCCGGCCCAGGCTGTCGCCCTTCCAGAAGGGCAGCCGCCCCGGGATGCCGGGCGCGGGGGTGACCAGCACCCGGTCGTGGGTGATGTCCTCGATGCGCCAGCTGGTCGCGCCGAGCGCGAAGATGTCGCCGACGCGCGACTCGTAGACCATCTCCTCGTCGAGCTCGCCGACCCGGCGCCCCGGACCCTCGCCGCCGACGAGGAAGACGCCGAAGAGGCCCCGGTCGGGGATGGTGCCGCCGCTGGTGACCGCGAGCCGCTGCGCGCCGGGGCGCCCGGTCAGCTCGCCGGTGACCCGGTCCCACACGATGCGCGGGCGCAGCTCGGCGAACTCGTCGCTGGGGTAGCGCCCGGCGAGCAGGTCGAGCACGCCGTCGTACGCCGAGCGCGGCAGGCCGGCGAAGGACGCCGAGCGCTTGAACAGCTCGTAGAGGTCGTCGACGCCCCACGGCTCGAGCGCGGTGGCGGCGACCACCTGCTGGGCCAGCACGTCGAGCGGGTTGGTGGGCACCCGCAGCGACTCGATCGCGCCGGCGCGCATCCGCTCGACCGCGACGGCGGTCTGGGCCAGGTCGCCGCGGTGCTTGGGGAACAGCACGCCGCGCGAGACCTCGCCCACCTGGTGGCCGGCGCGGCCCACGCGCTGCAGGGCGCTGGCCACGCTGGGCGGCGACTCGATCTGCACCACCAGGTCGACCGCGCCCATGTCGATGCCGAGCTCGAGGCTGCTGGTGGCGACCACCGCGGGCAGCCGCCCGCGCTTGAGGTCGTCCTCGATCAGCGCGCGCTGCTCCTTCGACACCGAGCCGTGGTGCGACTTCGCGATCACCGGGGCGCCCTCGACGGAGGTGTCGACCGTCTTGTCGCCGGGGGCCGGCTCGACGCCGGCCCGCTCGGCGGCGATCTCGTTGAGCCGCGCGGTGAGCCGCTCGGAGAGCCGGCGGGAGTTGGCGAAGACGATCGTCGAGCTGTGCTGCTCGATCAGGTCGACGACCCGCTCCTCGACGTGCGGCCAGATGCTCGAGACCCGCTCGCCGGCGCTGTCGTCGTCGCTGTCGCCGGAGTCGTCGAAGGCGCCGCCCGGGCTGGTCATGTCCTCGACCGGGACCACCACCGACAGGTCCCACTGCTTCTCGCTGGGCGGCGAGACGACCTCGACCGGCGCGGTGCCGCCCAGGTAGCGGGCCACCTCCTCGACCGGACGCACGGTCGCCGACAGCCCGATGCGCTGGGCGGGGCGTTCGAGCAGGGCGTCGAGCCGCTCGAGGGAGACCCCGAGGTGGGCGCCGCGCTTGGTGCCGGCCACCGCGTGCACCTCGTCGACGATGACCGTCTGCACCCCGCGCAGCGCCTCGCGGGCCTGCGAGGTCAGCATCAGGAACAGCGACTCGGGGGTGGTGATCATGACGTCGGGCGGGGCGGTGACCATCTTGCGGCGGTCGGCGGCGCTGGTGTCGCCCGAGCGCACGCCCACGCGCACCTCGGGCAGCTCGGTGCCCAGGCGCGAGGCGGTGTGGCGGATGCCGGTCAGCGGCGCGCGCAGGTTGCGCTCGACGTCGACGGCCAGCGCCTTGAGCGGCGAGACGTAGAGCACCCGGCAGCGCTGCTGCTTGTCCTGCGGCGGCGGGTCGGTGAGCAGCCGGTCGATCGACCACAGGAACGCGCTGAGGGTCTTGCCGGAGCCGGTGGGTGCGACCACCAGCGCGTGCCGGCCCGCGCCGATCGCCTCCCAGGCGCCCTGCTGGGCGGGGGTGGGCTCGGCGAAGGCAGCGGCGAACCAGGTGCGGGTGGGCTCGCTGAACCGCTCCAGCGCACGGTGGGGGGCGACGACGTCGGGCACCGGGCAAGTCTGTCCGACGGCACCGACAACCGGGGCCACCCGACGGGTGAGCGGCGTGGACCGGGCCTCAGGCCAGGTGCAGCTTCATCCCGTCGTGGGAGGCGACGTAGCCGAGGCGCTCGTAGAGCCGGCGCGCGCCGGCACGCGAGCGGTCGGTGGTCAGCTGCACCATCCCCGCCCCGTGGCTGCGGGCGTGCTCGGTGACCCACTCCAGCAGCTGGGTGCCCAGGCCCAGGTGGCGCACCGTCGAGGCGACCCGCACCGCCTCGACCTGCAGGCGCAGGGTCGCCCCGCGCGAGAGGCCCGGCAGCATCGTCAGGTGCACGGTGGCGACCACCTCGCCCTGCGGCGAGCGGACCGCGACCAGCAGGTGGTCGGGGGAGCGGTCGATGCGGGCGAAGGCGCGCAGGTAGGGCTCGGGGTCCTCGTGCTCGCGCTCGCGGCCCCTCTCGTCGTCGGCGAGCAGCGCCACCAGGGCCGGCACGTCGGCGCGGCGCGCCCTCGTGACGGCGTACGCCGTGCCGTCGACGTGGAGGGTGGCCAGCCGCGAGGCGTCGTCGGTGATCCCCATCAGTCGGTCTCCTCACGTGTGCTGCCCACCCGAGCGAACCTAGCGCCTGCCGCGTCCACCCGGGCAGGAGTGCCTAGAGTGACCGCGTGCCCGACGCCCCGACCCGCTCCGCCGCCCCCGGGGAGCCCATGATCGAGGCCCGCGGCCTGCGCAAGAGCTTCGGCTCGTTCGAGGCGGTGCGCGGCATCGACGTCGACGTCCGCCGCGGCGAGGCCTTCGGCTTCCTGGGCCCCAACGGCGCCGGGAAGTCCTCGACGATGCGGATGGTCGCCGCGGTCTCCCCGGTCACCGGGGGGCGGCTGCGGATCCTGGGCCTCGACCCGGCGGCCGACGGCCCGGCGATCCGCTCCCGCATCGGCGTCTGCCCCCAGGAGGACACCCTCGACACCGAGCTGTCGGTGCGCGACAACCTCTACGTCTACGGCCGCTACTTCGGGATGGGGCGCCGCGAGGTGCGCGACCGGGTCGAGGAGCTGCTGGAGTTCGTCCAGCTCACCGAGAAGGCCGACGCCCGCGTCGACGACCTCTCCGGCGGCATGAAGCGACGCCTGACCATCGCCCGCTCGCTGGTCAACTCGCCCGAGCTGCTGCTGCTCGACGAGCCCACCACCGGGCTGGACCCGCAGGCGCGCCACGTGGTGTGGGAGCGGCTGTTCCGGCTCAAGCAGCAGGGCGTGACCCTGGTGCTGACCACCCACTACATGGACGAGGCCGAGCAGCTGACCGACCGCCTGGTCGTGATGGACAAGGGCCTGGTGGTCGCCGAGGGCTCGCCGCTGCAGCTGATCCGCGAGCACTCGACCCGCGAGGTCGCCGAGCTGCGCTTCGGCGTCGCCGAGCCCGGGGCCGGCCACGACCGGCTCGTCGACCGGGTCGGCGACCTGGCCGAGCGCGTCGAGGTGCTGCCCGACCGGCTGCTGCTCTACACCGCCGACGGCGAGGAGACGCTGGCCAAGGTGCACGAGCGCGGGCTGGAGCCGGTGGCCACGCTGGTGCGCCGCGCCACGCTCGAGGACGTCTTCCTGCGCCTGACCGGCCGGACCCTGGTCGACTGATGGCCGGCGGCTCGCGGGGCAGCGCCCCGACCAGCACCCTGCACGGTGCCCTGCGCCTGGTCGACTACTGGGCCACCGTCTACCGCCGCACCTGGCGCGGCAGCATCGTGACGTCGTTCGTCACCCCGCTGCTCTACGTGCTCGCGATGGGGGTGCTGCTGGGCGGCTTCGTGGACGCCGACCCCGAGACCCTCGAGGGCGCCACGTCCTACCTCGCCTTCGTGGTGCCCGGCATGGTGGCGGCCACCACGATGACCACGGTGGTGGGGGAGGTGACCTACCCGGTGATGGCGATGACCAAGTGGAACCGGACCTACTACTCCATGACCGCCACCCCGCTGGGCGTGCCCGACATCGTGCTGGCCCACCTCGGCTTCGTCGCCTTCCGGGTCACCGTGACCGCCGCCGTCTTCCTCGCGGTCACCGCCCCCTTCGGCGTCTACGCCTCCGCGCTCGGGGTGCTGGTGGCGCTGCCGGTCCAGGTGCTGCTCGGTCTCGCCCTCGCCGCGCCGCTGTACGCGTTCTCGGCCGGGCTGCGCGACGAGACGGCGTTCTCGCTGGTCTTCCGGCTCGGGATGATCCCGATGTTCCTCTTCTCCGGGGCCTTCTTCCCGGTCGCCAACCTCGACGCGCCCCTCGAGGCGCTGGCCCGCGCGACGCCGCTGTGGCACGGCGTCGACCTGACCCGGATGCTCGTGCTCGGCGTCCCCGACGCGTCGCTGGCGCTGGTGCACGTGGCCTACCTGCTGGTGCTGGTCGTGCTCGGCTGGTGGTGGGCGGTGCGCCGCCTGGCCCGACGGATGGAGCAGTAGTGGTCGTGACGACGAGCACCGGGCTCATCCTGCAGCGCAACTTCCTGGCCTACCGCCGGGCCTGGTGGATCTTCGCGACGGGCTTCCTCGAGCCGGTGCTCTACCTGTTCTCGATCGGCGTCGGCGTCGGTGCGCTGATCAACGGCTTCGAGGTCGGCGGCCGGGAGGTCCCGTACGCCGAGTTCGTCGCCCCCGGCATGCTCGCGGCCTCGGCGATGAACGGCGCCGTGCTCGACTCGACCTTCAACTTCTTCTTCAAGCTGAAGTACTCCAAGCTCTTCGAGCAGATGCTCGCCACCCCGCTCACCACCACCGACATCGCGCGCGGCGAGCTGGCCTGGTCGCTGCTGCGCGGCGGGGTCTACTCGCTGGGCTTCCTGCTGGTGATGCTGGCGATGGGCCTGGTCTCGTCGTGGTGGGCGGTGCTGGTGCTGCCGGCCGCGCTGCTGATCGGCCTGGCCTTCGGTGCGGTCGCGATGGCGCTGACCACGTTCATGCGCTCGTGGCAGGACTTCGAGCTGGTGACGCTCACGACGCTGCCGATGTTCCTCTTCTCCGCGACCTTCTTCCCGGTCACCACCTACCCCGGGGCGCTGCGCTGGGTGGTCGAGGCGACCCCCCTCTACCGGGGCGTCGTGCTGTGCCGCGAGCTGACCACCGGTGCGGTGTCGTGGGACTCCGCGGTCTCGGTCGTCTACCTGCTGGCGATGGGGCTGGCCGGCCTGCTGGTCGCCCGGCGCCGTCTCGACTCGCTCCTGCTGACCTGAGCCGCGCACAATGACAGCGTGAGGCACACGGAGTTCTGGGCACGGCTCGACGAGGCGCTGGGCAGGGAGTCGTCGGCGTCGTGGGCCGAGCTGTTCGTGCTCCAGGAGCTCGGCAGCCGCACGACCCGCCAGGCGATCGACGCGGGGGTCCCGCCCAAGCAGGTCTGGGCCGCGGTGTGGCGCGCCCTCGAGCTGCCCGAGCGCTACCGGTGACGCACCAGGCGGCCGTCCAGCGGCGCACGGTCGCCACGCTCGTGCTGACCCAGGCGGTCGGCGCGGTCGGCATCACCATCGGCATCGCCACCGCCTCCCTGCTGGCGCGCGACATCTCCGGCAGCGACGGACAGGCCGGCCTGGCGCAGACCTTCCAGGTGCTGGGCGCGGCGCTGGCGTCGTACGTGCTGGCCCGGGTGATGGCCGCCCGCGGTCGTCGCCCCGGCCTGACCGCCGGCTACCTGCTCGGCGCCACCGGCGGCGTGCTGGCGGTGGTGGCCGGCACCGTCGGCTCGATGCCGCTGCTGCTGGTCGGCGCGGTGCTGCTCGGCTCGACCACCGCCGCCAACAACGCCGCCCGGTACGCCGCCACCGACCTCGCCGAGCCGTCCCAGCGGGGCCGGGCGCTGGCCGTCGTGGTCTGGGCGACCACCATCGGGGCCGTCGCCGGCCCCAACCTGACCGGCCCGGCCGCGGCCCTCGCCCGCTGGCTGGGGCTGCCCGAGCTGACCGGTCCGTTCGCGCTGGGCAGCGTCGGGATGCTGCTGGCCGCGGCCGTGGTCAGCACCTTCCTGCGGCCCGACCCGCTGCTGGTGGCCCGCGAGGTCGCCGGCACCGCCGGGGTGGTGCCCGCCGGCACGTCCTGGGGCCGCGTGGGCGACGCGGTGCGCGAGCGGCCGGTGCTGCTGGCCGCGGTCGTGGCGCTCGCCGGGGCGCACGCGGCGATGGTCGCGGTGATGGTGATGACGCCGCTGCACATGGAGCACGGCGGCGCCGAGCTGCGGGTGATCGGCGTCGTCATCAGCGTGCACGTGCTGGGCATGTTCGCGTTCGCGCCGCTGGTCGGCTGGCTGGCCGACACCGTGGGCCGCCCGGCGACCCTCGGCGCCGGCGGCGTGCTCCTGGTCGCGGCGCTCGGCCTGTCCGCCGCGGCCCCCGAGGGCTCCTCCCCGCAGATCTTCGGCGGGCTCTTCCTGCTCGGGCTGGGCTGGTCGTTCGCGACCGTCTCCGCCTCGACGCTGGTCGCCGACCACGCGCCGCTCGACGCGCGCGCCGACGTGCAGGGCGCGGCCGACCTGGTGATGAACCTGGTGGCGGCCGCCGGCGGCGGGCTCGCCGGGGTGGTGGTCGCGCTGGCCGGCTACCCGGCGCTGTCGATGGCGGCGGTGGTCCTCGCGCTGGCCGTGCTCGGCGCCGGCGTCGCCGCGCACCGTCTCACCCCCGTGGCGGCCCCGGAGCCCCGGCGCGACCTGGCACAGTGACGCCATGAGCGAGACGCGTGCTGACGTCGCCGTGATCGGCGGCACCGGTTTCTACTCCTTCCTCGAGGACCCCGAGACGGTCCGGGTCGAGACGCCGTACGGCGACCCCTCGGCGCCGGTCTCCATCGGCACGGTCGCCGGTCGGCGGGTGGCCTTCCTGCCGCGCCACGGCACCGACCACGAGTACGCGCCGCACACCATCCCCTACCGCGCGAACATGTGGGCGCTGCGCTCGCTGGGCGTGCGCCAGGTGCTGGCCCCCTGCGCCGTCGGCGGGCTGCGTGCCGAGGTCGCCCCCGGCGACGTGGTGGTGCCCGACCAGATGGTCGACCGCACCTACCGCCGGGTGCCCTCCTACGTCGAGGGCGGCGCGGTGCACCTGCCGTTCGGAGACCCCTACTGCGAGCGCCTGGCCGGCGCCGTCACCGGCGCGGCCGACGACGTCAGCCGCGGCGGCACGATGGTCATCGTGGAGGGACCCCGCTTCTCCACGCGCGCCGAGTCGCGCCACTACGCCGAGCAGGGCTGGACCCTCATCAACATGACCGGCCACCCCGAGGCGGCGCTGGCCCGCGAGATGCTGCAGTGCTACACCCCGATCGCCCTGGTCACCGACATGGACGCCGGTGCCGAGAGCGGCGAGGGGGTCGGCCAGGCCGAGGTCTTCGCCCGGTTCAAGGCCAACCTCGAGCGGCTCACCGGGCTGCTCACCGAGGCGATCCGGGCGCTGCCCGACCCCGACGGCTGCTCCTGCTCGACCTGGGCCGACGACATGGTGCTCACCTACCCGGTGCCGGGCCGGGAGTCGGCGTCGTGAGGGTGCTGCTCACCGGCTCGGCCGGCTTCATCGGCGGCGCGATCGCCGACCGGCTCGAGGCGGCCGGCGACGAGGTGGTGCGCGTCGACCTGATGCTCGACGTGGCCCACGGCGCGAGCGAGGCGCCCGACGGCACCCACCAGCTCGACGTCCGCGACGCCGGCGCCTGGGTCGACCTGCTGCGCGGCGTCGACGTCGTGTGCCACCAGGCCGCGATGGTCGGGGCCGGCGTCACCGTCGCCGACCTGCCGGCGTACGCCGCCCACAACGACCTCGGAACGGCGGTGCTGCTCGCGGCGATGCACGAGGCGGGGGTGCACCGCCTGGTGCAGGCCTCGAGCATGGTCGTCTACGGGGAGGGCCGCTACACGTGCGCCGAGCACGGCGAGCAGGTGCCGGCCACCCGGCCGCGCGCCGCGCTCGACGCCGGTCGCTTCGAGAACCCCTGCCCGGTGTGCGGCGAGCCGCTGGCGTGGGCGCCGATCGACGAGGACGCCCGCCTCGAGCCGCGCTCGAGCTACGCGGCGAGCAAGGTCGCCCAGGAGCACTACGCGATCGCCTGGGCGCGCCAGGCGGGTGCGGCGGCGCTGTCGCTGCGCTACCACAACGTCTACGGCCCGCGGATGCCCCGCGACACCCCGTACTCCGGCGTCGCGGCGATGTTCCGCTCCTCGCTCGAGCGCGGCCAGGCCCCCCAGGTCTTCGAGGACGGCCGCCAGGTGCGCGACTTCGTGCACGTCGACGACGTCGCGCGGGCCAACCTGGCGGCGCTGCACGCGGTGCTCGAGGCGCCCGAGGGCCACCACCGGGCCTACAACGTGGCCTCGGGGCACCCCGTCGGCATCCGCGACGTGGCCGCCCTGGTCGCGCGCGGCACCGGCAGCGACATCGAGCCGGAGGTCACCGGGGGCTACCGCCTCGGCGACGTCCGCCACGTCGTCGCCTCGCCGCAGCGCGCCGCCGACGAGCTCGGCTTCACCGCGGGCATCCACCCCGACGACGGGCTGCCGGCCTTCGCCACGGCGCCGCTGCGCGACTGAGCCTGCTCACCACGAGGTGTAGAGCAGGTGCTGGACCACCAGCGCCCAGCCCACCTGCAGGCCCAGGCCCCAGCGCCGCCAGGCGTCGGGCAGCAGTGCCGCGGCGATGGTCAGCCAGGGCATGAACGGCAGCCAGATCCGCTCGACCTCCGACTTGCTCATCCGGGACAGGTCGGCGACGACGACGGCCAGCACCGCACCGGCGACCAGCACGGCGACGACCCGGGCGCACGGGCCCAGGCCGCCCGTCGCCAGCGGCCGGGCCCGGGCACCGGCGTGCGCCAGCGCGGCGCCGACCAGCGGACCGGTGCTCACGGCCAGCGCGGCGAGGTTGCCCCACATCCAGTACCAGGCGGGACGGTCGCCGGCGATGCCGTCCCAGTAGCGCTCGGTCAGCACCGGGTAGGCCTCCCACCAGGCGAAGCCCGCCGCGGCCATCGCCAGCACCGGCACCAGGGCGGCCAGCACCGCGACCGGCAGCGGCCGCCACGACCGGGCGGCCACCAACACCGCGAGGGCGACCACCCCCATCAGCCCCATCCCGTAGGACAGCAGCACGCTGCAGCCGAGCACCAGCCCGGCACCCGCCGACCAGCCGACCCACGCGCGGGTGCCGCTGACGGCACCGCGCGCCAGCAGCGCCAGCCCGGCCGCGGTCACCGCGGTGAAGACGGCGTCGGCCGAGACGGCCATGAAGACGGCCGTGGGCGAGAGGACCAGGAACGGCGCGGCGCGGCGCGCCAGCGGCTCGGCGCCGAGGCTGCGCAGCAGCGCCAGCACCGAGACCACGGTCGTGGCGCCCAGCACCGTCACCACGAGGCCCGCGGCGAAGGAGCCGCCGAGCCCGACCCGGACCAGCCCGACGAAGAGCAGCAGCGCCAGCGGCGGGTGCCCGGCGGGCTGCGTGGGCCAGTTGTCGGGGTGGCTGTAGGGGATCCGGTCGACGTAGGTGCGCAGCAGCTCGGGCACGTCGTCGACCTCGCGCGCCGAGGGCAGGTACTCCGAGGAGTGGTCGAGCACCCGGGCGACGCCCTCGGTGCCGTCGACGAACGCCAGCGCCAGCATCCACGCCAGCGCGACGGCGTACGACGCCACGAGCAGCCGGCCCCACGAGGCGCCGGCCGCGAACCGGGGGAACCAGGTCAGCCCGACCACCGCCACCAGCAGCGCGGGCGCCGTGCCCGGGCCCCACCACTTCGGCTCCCAGAACCCGTGCAGCGGCGGGGAGGCCCACGGGTGCGCCGACCGGCTCGCCCGGCTCCAGGTCTCCCAGTCGAGCAGCGCCGGCAGGGCGAACGCCGCGAGCACCAGCAGCAGGGTCAGCGCGAGACCCGTCGTGGCGGCGCGCGAGCGGTCGAGGGGCCCGACGGCGGGGGAGGACATGGGCAGACCCTAGAGGCGCGGACCACCCGGGGGGTGGGGGACGGGCGGTCTAGTCTCGCGGGCATGCCTGTCGCCGATCTCGTCCTGCCCTGCCGTGACGAGGCACCCGCCCTCGAGGCGTTGCTGCCGAGGGTCCCCGCCGAGTTCGCCGTCATCGTGGTCGACAACGGCTCGCGCGACGCGACCGCCGAGGTCGCCGCCCGGCTGGGGGCCACGGTGGTGCACGAGAGCGTGCCGGGCTACGGCGCGGCCGTGCACGCCGGGCTGCTCGCCGCGACCCACGACCACGTCGCCTTCATGGACGGCGACGGGAGCTTCGACCCCGACGAGCTGCTGGTGCTGCTCGACGACGTGGTCTCGGGCCGCGCCGACATCGCCGTGGGGCGCCGGCGGCCGGTCTCCCGAGGGGTGTGGCCGTGGCACGCGCGGGTGGGCAACGCTCTCATCGTCGCCTGGCTGAGACGGAGGATCGCGATGGCTGCGCACGACATCGCGCCGATGAGGGTCGCGCGCCGGCAGGCGCTGCTCGACCTCGGCGTCGAGGACCGCCGCTTCGGCTACCCGGTCGAGCTGCTGCAGAAGCTGACCCGCGCCGGTTGGCGGGTCAGCGAGCGCGACGTCGCCTACCACCCGCGGGCCGAGGGCACCCGGTCGAAGGTGTCGGGCTCGGTGAAGGGCACGGTGCGCACCGCGCGCGACTTCTGGCGGGTGCTGTCGTGACCGCGCGGCACGTCCCGGGGGTGCCGCCCAGGATCCTCGTGGTCGCCAAGGCCCCGGTGGCCGGGCGCGTGAAGACCCGGCTGGGCGCCGACATCGGCGCGGAGGTCGCCGCCGAGGTCGCCGCGGCCTGCCTGCTCGACACCGTCGAGGCGGCCAACGCCGCGGTCGGCGCCGCCCACTGCCACCTCAGCCTCGCCGGCGACCTGGCCGACGCCGTGCGCGGCGACGAGATCGCCGCCGCCACCCGCGGCTGGCGCACCACCGCGCAGGTCGGGGACGGCTTCGACGAGCGCCTCGCGCACGCCCACGCCGCGGTGGCCGCCAGCGGGCCGGGGCCGGTGGTCCAGGTCGGCATGGACACCCCGCAGGTCACGCCCGGGCTGCTGCTGGCCGCCGCCGAGCCGCTCGCCGCCCACGACGCGGTCCTCGGTCCCGCCGACGACGGCGGCTGGTGGGTGCTCGCCCTGCGCGACCCGGCCGACGCGGCGGTGCTCGCCGGCGTCGAGATGTCCACCCCGACGACGTACGACGACACGAGGGCGGCGCTGCTGGCCTCGGGGCTGTCGGTGGGCGGCACCGCCACCCTGGGAGACGTCGACACCGTCGCCGACGCCGAGGCGGTGCTGGCCCTCATCGGGCCGGGGAGCCGGTTCGCGAGCGCCTGGCGCGGGCTGGTGGCGACATGAGCGTGCGCGACGAGCCCTTCACCAGCGTCTTCTCCCGCGCCCTGCGCGGCGACGCCTGCCGCGTGGTCGGGCTCGACGACGAGTACTCCGACCTGCCGGTGGGCGAGTGGACCCGCGACGCCGACCACGACGACCTGCTGCTGCTGGGGCACTGCGAGGGCCCCACCCTCGACATCGGCTGCGGCCCGGGCCGGATGGCCGCGGCGCTGGCGCGCCTGGGCCACGCCGTGCTCGGCATCGACGTGGTGCCCGAGGCCGTGGAGCAGACGCGACGACGTGGCGCCAGCGCCCTGCAGCGCAGCCTCTTCGACACGCTGCCCGGCGAGGGCCGCTGGGAGACGGCGCTGCTGGCCGACGGCAACGTCGGGATCGGCGGCGACCCGACGGCGCTGCTGGCGCGCGCCCGCGACCTGGTGGTCGGGCACGGCCGGGTCGTGGTCGAGCTGGCCGCCCCCGGCGTGCCGCTGAGCACGCGGTGGGTCAGCCTCGAGGTCGGCGAGGTGCGCAGCCGGCCGTTCCCCTGGTCGGTCGTGGGCGTCGACGACGTCCACCACGTCGCGGCCCAGGCCGGCCTGGCGGTCCGCACCTGCGACGTCCTGGGGGCGGGGCCGCGCTGGGTGGCCGTGCTCGGGGCCGCCCGGTGAGGACGGTCCCGCGCCTGCCCGACCAGCACTCCTTCTCCTCGCGCCTGCGCAGCGCCGCCGTGTCGGCCCGGGTCGGCACCGTGCTCGCCGTCTGCTTCGGGGTGGCCTTCCTCACTGGGCTGGTCAGCCACTACGCGCAGAACCCCTCGCAGCCGGTGCCGTTCCCCACCAGCCCCGCCTGGGGGTACCGCCTCACCCAGGGCCTGCACGTCATCAGCGGCACCGCGGCCGTCCCGCTCCTGCTGGTCAAGCTCTGGACCGTCTACCCGCTGCTGCTGGCCCGGCCGTCGCTGCGGCTGCGGCGCCTGGCCGTCGAGCTGGCCGAGCGGCTCTCGATCCTGCTGCTGGTGGGCGCCGCGCTGTTCCTGCTCGTGACCGGGCTGCAGAACGTCAGCCACTGGTACCCCTGGGCGTTCTCCTTCCGCTCCACCCACTACGCGATGGCCTGGATCGCGATCGGCGCGCTGGTGCTGCACGTCGCGGTCAAGCTGCCGCTGATCAGGCACGCACTGGGCCACGACGTCGACGACACCGCCCTGGACCGCCCCGGCGCGACCCAGCAGGGCGCCCTGAGCCGGCGCGGGCTGCTGCGCGCGACCTGGCTGGCCACCGGCGCGGTCGTGCTGGCCACGGCCGGCTCGACGGTGCCCTTCCTGCGCCGGGTCTCGGTGCTCGCGGTGCGCTCGGGCGAGGGGCCCCAGGGCGTGCCGGTCAACAAGACCGCCGAGGACGCCGGCGTCACCGACGCCGCCCGCGACCCCGGCTGGCGCCTCGAGGTGGTCCACGGCGAGCGCAGCGTCCTGCTCGGCCGCGACGACCTGCTGGCGCTGCCGCAGCACAGCGAGGAGCTGCCGATCGCCTGCGTCGAGGGCTGGAGCGCCACGGGCACGTGGAGCGGGGTGCGCCTGCACGACCTGCTCGACCTCGTCGGGGCCCCGCGGGACTCGGAGGTGGTGCTGTCCTCGTTGCAGGAGTCCGGTCCCTTCCGCGTCACGCTGCTGCCGGCGAACTTCGCCGCCGACGACCGCACCCTGGTCGCCCTGGGCCTGGCCGGCGCCGAGCTCGACCTCGACCACGGCTTCCCCGCGCGGCTGATCGCGCCCAACCGGCCCGGGGTCCTGCAGACCAAGTGGCTGGCCCGCGTCGAGGTGCGCGCGTGAGCCCCGGGCGGCTGGTCCTGGGCGGCCTGGGGGCCGCGGTGGCGGCGTACGGCGCCTGGCTGCTGTGGTCGCGCCGGGAGCCGGCCGACGTGCTCGACGCCGCGGTGTGGGCCGGTGGGGCGGTGCTGGTGCACGACGTGCTGCTGGCCGGCGTGCTGCTGCTGGGCGGGGTGGTGCTGGGCCGGGTGGTGCCGCGCCCGGCGCGCGGGCCGGTGGTGGCCGGCGGCGTCGTGCTCGGCAGCCTGACCCTGGTCGCGGTGCCGGTGCTGGGCGGCTTCGGCCGGCGCACCGACCCCACCAACGAGACGCTGCTCGACCGCGACTACACGACCGGCTGGCTGGTGCTCGCGGGGCTCGTGGTGGCGGTGGTGCTCGTGGTGGCGGTGGTCTCGGCACTGAGAGCCAGGCGACACCCCCGGACCGGCGACACGCCGACCTGACGTCCCACGTCGAACAGGTGTTCGGCATACTGTGGGTCCACAGGCCGCCAGCGGGGCGCTGTCCTCCACAGCCCGGGGCCGCACGGATCCGGACTGTCGGTGGCCCCCTCTAGCGTCGGCCATGACGACAGACGCACGACGACACAGACACACCACTGGGACGACCGCGGTGCCGCAGGCGCCGCCCACGGACGGAGACATCATGGCTGGTGCAGACCGCGACAAGGCGCTCGACGCCGCACTGCTCAACATCGAGAAGCAGTTCGGCAAGGGGTCGGTGATGCGGCTCGGTGACGAGACGCGCGCCCCCCTCGAGGTGATCCCCACGGGCTCGATCGCCCTCGACGTGGCCCTCGGCCTCGGCGGCCTGCCCCGCGGCCGGGTCGTGGAGATCTACGGCCCGGAGTCCTCGGGCAAGACGACGGTCGCCCTGCACGCGGTGGCCAACGCCCAGCGTGCCGGCGGCATCGTGGCCTTCATCGACGCCGAGCACGCCCTCGACCCCGACTACGCCAAGAACCTCGGCGTCGACACCGACGCGCTGCTGGTCTCCCAGCCCGACTCCGGTGAGCAGGCGCTCGAGATCGCCGACATGCTGATCCGCTCCGGCGCGCTCGACCTGATCGTCATCGACTCGGTCGCGGCCCTGGTGCCCCGGGCCGAGATCGAGGGCGAGATGGGTGACAGCCACGTCGGTCTGCAGGCCCGGCTGATGAGCCAGGCGCTGCGCAAGATGACCGGTGCGCTCAACAACTCCGGCACCACCGCGATCTTCATCAACCAGCTGCGCGAGAAGATCGGCGTGATGTTCGGCTCGCCCGAGACCACCACCGGTGGTCGCGCGCTGAAGTTCTACTCCTCGGTCCGCCTCGACGTGCGCCGCATCGAGACCCTCAAGGACGGCCAGGACATGGTCGGCAACCGGACCCGCTGCAAGGTCGTGAAGAACAAGGTCGCGCCGCCGTTCAAGCAGGCGGAGTTCGACATCATCTACGGCGTCGGCATCAGCCGTGAGGGCTCGCTGGTCGACATGGGCGTCGAGCACGGCATCGTGCGCAAGTCCGGCGCTTGGTACACCTACGAGGGCGACCAGCTCGGGCAGGGCAAGGAGAACGCCCGCGCCTTCCTGCGCGACAACCCCGACCTCGCCGACGAGATCGAGAAGCGGGTCAAGGAGAAGCTCGGCGTCGGTCCGGTCGTCGACGCAGACCAGCCGGCGCCGGTGCCGGTCGACCTGTAGGCCCGGTGGCCG
>JBFGFQ010000019.1:0-22536 GCA_041579495.1 Nocardioides sp. | reverse complement strand
CTCGCGACCGTCAGCAGCATCGCCCGCTGCCACCGGTCGGGCACCGCCCCGGCGCCGATCCCGACCAGCGCGGTCCGGGTGCCCCACAGCCTTCCGCTCAGCGCCATCACCAGCAGCGTCCACGGCATCTGCCAGGGCCGCTCCCGCAGCGTCGCCTCGAGCGTGCCCATCCCCGGCACGACCACCACGTCGTGGCGCCGCACCCAGGCACTGACGCGCACCGCGTCGACGACGACGCCCGCCAGCACCCGCCACGCGGCGGGGCCGTGGGTGCTGACGTGGTGCAGCCGGACGGCGGGCGCGGTGTGCCGCTGCGACACCACCCCCGGCCCGGAGCACATGAGGTCCACCACCGCGTCGGGGCGCCGCTCGCGCACCGCCTCCAGCACCACGTCGAGGCTGGCGTCGTTGCCCAGGTTGCCCGAGCCCAGGCGGCCCAGGAACCCGACCCTCGGCGCGGGCGGCAGGGGTCTCACGGGTGCGCCCCCTGGCCGGCCACGACCCGGGCCACCAGGTCACGGCGCCCACGGGCGACGTCGTACTCCTCGGCGGGCACGCCCTCGTCGCCGTCGCCGAGGCGGCGGGTGACGCGCGTGGCGCTCCACCGCGCCAGGTGGCGCACGCAGGCGCGCTTCTCGGCGGGGTCCAGCGGCGAGCGGCGGACGGCGTCGAGGTAGCCGGTGAACATCTCGCCGACCAGTCGCACGGTCGGGTGCCGCAGGCGGTCCCCGCGCCGCGGGTCCAGCGAGGCGCACCAGGAGCGGATCGTCGCCTCCTCGTGGGAGAGCCGCCCCCCGTGGTGGCGCCGGAAGTAGAGCCAGTCGGGGACCTGCACGAAGCGGCCCTGCAGCACGAGCTCGGCGACGAAGACGTGGTCGGCGCGGTAGAAGCTGCCGTGCGGACGCACCCGGCGCAGCACGTCGGCGCGCACCAGGCCGTAGAAGTCGTCGGAGCGGATCGCCCCGGGCATGCGGTCGCCGTCGAAGAGCATGCTGCGGAACCGCTTCGAGGCCTGCCGGGCGTTGGTGAGCAGCGGGTACTCGTGGGCCTGCACGACCTCGCCCGTGTCGTCGATGGCGGCGGTCCACGAGTGCGCGAGCACCGCGTCGGGGTGGTCGTCGAGCAGGCCCACGCACTGCTCGACGAGGTCGGCGGCGTAGAGGTCGTCGAAGGAGGCCCACTTGAAGAGCTCGCCGCGGGCCCGGCGCAGGACGACGTCGTGGTTGGCCGCGGCACCGACGTTCCTCGGCAGCCGTTGGAAGCGCACCCGCGGGTCGCGCGCGGCGTAGGCCCGCACGAGGTCGTCGGTGCCGTCGGTCGAGGCGTTGCTCGAGACGACCACCTCGAGGTCCTCGTAGGTCTGGCCGAGCAGGGCGTCGAGGGACTGGGCGAGGAAGTCGGCGCCGTTGTAGACCGGGAGCCCGATGCTCACGCGCGGCGTGCGGGTCGGCGCGCTCACGCCTCAGCCCTCCACTGCCGGCGCGGGACTGACGGTGCGCGGAGCGCTGTCTGGACGAGGAGCATGGGAGGTCCTTCCTGCCGGGTGGGCGATGGCGTAGCGGTAGACCGAGAGCAGCTGGTCGAGGTTGCGCTCGCGCGAGAAGCGGCGGCGGCTCGTGGCGCGGGCCCGTGCTCCCAGGGCGAGATGGTGCTCGGGGTCGCGGTCGGCCTCGACCAGCACGCGGGCCAGGTCGGCGGCGCTGCCCGGCTCGAAGAGCACGCCGTCCCAGCCGTCGCGCAGCAGCTCGGGGAAGGAGCCGCGCGCCGGTGCCACCGGCACGGCACCGTGGGCCATGGCCTCGACGGCCACGAGGCCGAAGACCTCCTCCCACGCCGAGGGGACGACGGCCAGCAGCGCGCGGTCGAGCAGCGCGCCGACCCCGACCGGGTCGAGGGTGCCGACGAACTGCACGTGGCTGCGTCGGGCCGCCCACTCGCGCACGAGGTCCTCGAGCGGCCCGCCGCCGGCGATCACCAGCCGCAGCCGCGAGCCCGGCGAGGTGCGCTCGTGGTGCTCCCAGGCGGCCATGGTCACCCGGATCCCCTTGGCCTCGTCGAGCCGGCCCAGGTGGGCCACGAGGTGCTCGCGGGGTCCGGGTGCCACCTCGGCGCGGTCGACGAAGTTCGGCTTCACGAAGACCCGCTCCTCCGGCAGCGCCAGGCCACGCAGGAGGTCGCGCTGCGAGGCGCTGATGAGCAGGTACGCCGAGACCAGCTGCTGCCAGATGCGGCGGTTGAGCACGAGCCCGGCCGCCACCGGCACGGTCGCCGCGCGCGAGGCCCGGTAGCAGCCGTGCCGCAAGGCCGGCGCGACCTGGCCGTCGGCGCACTCGTGGCACGGCGCGCCGTCGCGGTAGAAGTCCCCGCTGGCGCACAGCAGCTTGTAGTTGTGCACGGTGGCCACCGCCGGCACCCCGGCGTCGTGGCAGGCCAGCAGCACCGAGGCGCTGAGCAGCGGGAACGTGTTGTGCACGTGCACCACGTCGGGGCGCTCGCGCAGCAGGTACGCCGCCAGGTCGCCGCGCACCGGGCCGTTGCGCACGCTGTGCATCGGCAGCAGCACCCGGCGCCGGGCCGGCCAGTCGGCGATGTCGTCGCTGTGCCGCTCGTAGGCGTGCACCTCGTGACCGGCGTCGCGGAGCATCCGCACCTCCTGGTCGACGACCCGGTTCTCCCCGCTCGGCGCGACCGAGCGGTAGCGCCCGTGCACCACGACGACCTTCACGGCTGCCTCGCCCGCCAACCGGGCACGAGCAGCGAGGCCGCCACCGTGAGGTCGAGCAGGTAGACCGACGGGGCGCCCAGACCGGTCTCGGTGACCGAGGCGACGATGCAGTAGACGACGAGGAAGAGCGCCACGGCCCGCTCCGGTCCGGGCCGGTGCACGGCCGCCATCAGCAGCAGGAGCAGCAGCACCGCGGCCTGCACCCCGACGCCCAGCCAGCCCTGGTCGACGTACGTCGCCACCCAGGAGCTGTCGATGGGCAGGCCCTGGAAGGACTGGTCGGAGAGCCCCCAGCCGAAGAGGTCCTCCACCCAGGGGCGCTCGAGGTCGGCGACGCGGCTCCACACGTCGGTGCGCCCGGTGAGCCGGTTGGCCTCGTCGGCGGACTGTCCGCGCAGCAGCCAGACGGTCAGCGGCGAGACGAACAGGGCAGCCAGCACCGCGCCGCCGCCGACCGCGACCATGAGCGTGCGCCGCACCCGGACGTGGCCCAGCAGCAGGCTCAGCGAGGCGACCAGCATCGCGACCACCACCCCGATCACGGCCGTGCGGGTGTGGGTGGCGATCAGCGGGAGCAGCGACAGCAGCACCATCAGCCCCGCGCGCACGCCCCCGACCAGCCGGCACATCCACAGCAGGAGGGAGGTGCCGAGCAGGACCGCGGCGTAGTGCGCGACCTGGGTGGGCGGGATCGGCCACAGCACCCCGGCCAGCCGGTCCTGGAAGGCGAAGGCGAGCCCGGGCGCGACGATCGCACCCAGGTAGACGGTGGCCATCACCACGGCCAGGCCCGTGCGGTGCATGCGCAGCAGCAGCATGTCGCGGCGGCCGAAGGCGGTGCTCAGCAGCCACAGCACCGTCACGAACAGCACCATCCGGCCGGCCCGGAAGGTCGAGGAGAGCATGAACTCGGAGTAGAGGCTGGCCGCGGTCGCCCCGATCGCCAGCACGGTCAGCAGCAGCAGGAAGAGGTGCGGTCGCACGACCGCGCCGGGGTTGGCGAGCAGCGCGAGCAGCAGGGCCACCAGCACCGCGCCCTGGGTCAGCGCCGAACCGACCAGCTGCGGCAGCGCGACGACGGTGGCGGTGTCGGCGTAGGTCAGCACGTTGAGCAGCAGCGCGCCCCACGCGAAGCCGACGAGTGCCCGCTCACGACGACCGCCGAGGAGCTCCTCGCGCGGCGTCGGCAGCAGCGTCGTGCTCACCTGCCCCACCGGCCCGGCAGCAGCGAGCGGCCCGTTCGTGCACCGTCCCCCTCCGGCGGCACCGGGGCCAGCCCCAGGCTGTCGTCGAGCGGGTCCGCGCCCACGAGCACGGCCTCCGCCAGGTCGAGCCCGGCGGCGCGGGCCAGCTCGGCGGTGGTGCGCAGCCTCTCGGCGGTGACGCCTCCCGCGCTGACGACCACCAGCAGGCGCTCCGCGCGTGCCGCGACGTGGTCGAGCCCGACGGCGGGGTCGATGTCGACGACGACCAGCACCAGCTCGGCCGTCGACTCGGCCTCCTCGATCGTCGAGGCGCACAGCTCGGAGCCGGCCACCGGTCCCGTGGCGCGCGAGGGCACCCCCGCAGGCCGCAGCACCACCGGACGGCTGCCACTGCCGGTCCACAGCCGGGCCACGGCGGGACCGACCCCGCCGCGCTCGGTGAGGTCGACCACCAGCACCCGGCGCCCTGCCCTCGCGTGCTCGACGGCCAGCCGAGCCGCCACCACCGAGGTCTCCGGCTCGTTCTGCACCGACCCGATCGCCCAGCGCGCGGGTCCCTCGTCGGTGGAGCCGGCAGGCGCCACGACACCGGTCAGGCACCCGACGAGCCGCTCGAGCGCCCGGCGACGCCGGGCCGGTCGTACGCCGCCGCGGCGCACGCGCCGTGGCACCCGCCCCACGCTGCAGCGCACCGTGGCGCCCAGCGCCAGGGCGATCTCGTCACGGCGCCGGACCCGCTGCGAGAGCAGCGCGGCCAGCAGCACCCAACCGACGCCGACCGACCCGCCGACCACCAGGCCTGCGGTCGTGTCGAGCACCAGGCCCCGGGCCAGCGCACGGCCCGGGAGCGTGTCGGTCGGGTCGAGCACGTGGCTCGCGCCGGCGACGGCGCCCGCGACGATGCGGGTGCGCTCGATCTCCTGCTCCAGCTCGCTGATCTGCGCGTCGACCTGGGCGCGACGGGTGAGCACCTCGGCGGCCTCGGCGCGCCCGCGCGCCCCGCTGCCGCTGAGCACGTCGTACTGGGCGCTGAGCGTGCGCGCCTCGCCCTGCAGCGCCTCCACCCGGATCCGGTAGCGGTCGGTGCGGGCCGCGGTCTGCACCGCCATGGTCTCCCGGCGGAAGCCCAGGAACTCCTGCGCGACCGCCTCGGTGCGCCGACGGGCCTCGTCGGCGTCGGGCCCGGCCACCTCGAGCAGCAGCACCGTGGTCGTCTCGACCGAGACCGTCACGGTGTCCTGGAACTCCTCCGGCGTCAGGTCCAGCCCGAGGTCGTCGACCACCCGCTCGGCCACCGTGCGGGTGCGCAGCAGGCTCACGTCGGTGTTCATGGCCATCGTCGGGTCCGCGCCGTCGGGGTGCGAGAGCAGCAGGGTCACGCTGGCGGCGCTGCGCGCGGGCAGTGCCAGCGCGATCGCCGCGCCCAGCAGCACCCCCACCAGGGCACAGCCGGCCCAGACCCGCCACCGTCGTCGCAGCGCGCGACGCAGGAAGTGCAGGCTCACCAGGGCCGGCGCCACCTCGTCGAGCTCGGGGTCCTCGTCGGGCTCGGCCCCGACCGGCCAGGCTGAGGTCCTCACTGTGCACTCCCGTCGTGTCCGTTGGTCCGTCCCGCGGCTCCCAGCCGGGCCCGGCCGCGCCGGTCGGCCGGCAGCGTGCCGGTCAGTCGCACCGGCAGCTGCGGCTCGCGCATCCGGTCCGGCTGCAGCCGTCGCCCGGTGGTCCGGTCGAGACGGTCGGGATCGAGCACCACCACGCCCTGCACGTCGACCCCGGCCTCGTCGGCGCTGACCGCCAGCCGCGCGAGGTCCGCCGCGGTCGCTGAGCCGGCACTGACGGCCACGATCCCGGTGACGCCCTGCGGCAGGTCGGGCCGCTCGGGCCGGGAGCGGTCGACCACGACCATCGAGACCCGCAGGTCGTCGGAGCCGCTCTCGTGCAGCGGCCGGTTGAGCCACAGGTGCCCGCGCAGCTCATGCTCCGGGTGCACCCGCGCGCAGGCTGCCCACAGCGCTGCGGCCGAGGCGTGCCCGTGGCACGGCACCAGGCGGGTGCGCAGCCCCACCGACGCGGCGTACGTCGCCAGCTGGGGGCCGAGGGCCAGGGCGGCCGCGTCGTCGGACAGGGACACCACGACCACCTCGGTGACCGGGCCGGTGCCGTCGTGGCCGCGGCCCAGCGCACCGGCCGGCAGCACCTGGCGCAGCACCTGTCGCAGCGACCACGCGTCGACCGGGCCGGGGACGTAGCGGCTGAGCAGGGTCCCCCACCCCGCCAGGTTGCGGGCGGGTCGCGCGGAGAGCGAGGCGACGACGGTGCTGCCGAGCGCGTCGGCGATCTCGTCGCGGAAGCGCAGCCGTCGGTCGCGGCGGGCGGAGACGAGGAGCCCGACGGCCACCACGAGGAGCAGGGCCGCGGCGCCTGCCAGCCCGTGGAGGACCCGCCCGAGCACCAGCCCGGGACGGGTCGCGGGCGAGGCCGCCTCGATGAGCGAGGCGGTGTCGCGCCCCACGTCGGCCGAGGCCGCCTCGGCCACCTGGTCGGCCTGCAGCACCAGCGCGGCCTGCTGGGCGGTGAGCTGGGCCAGCGCCGCGGTCAGCGCCTTCTCCGCGGCCGTGCCGAACCTCAGGGCGTCGCGCCGCTCGGTCGTGGCGCGGATGTCGCGGTCGACCGTGCGCAGGGTGGCGCGCAGGGTCTCCAGCCGGGTCTCGCGGCCGGAGCGCGCGGCGTCGCGCAGCCGCGCGGCCGCGCTCGAGACGTAGCGCAGCTCGGCGGCCGCGGCCGCCTGGGCCAGGTCGCGGGCCCGTTCGGGGCTGTCGGCCCGGGCGGTGAAGCGCAGCACGTCGGCGGTCGCAGCCCCGACCTCGACGGCCTCCTGCATCTCGTCGAGCCCGAGCGTGGGCGAGACCCGGCGCCCGGCCTGGCCCAGCACCATGTCGCTGGAGGCCACCCGCACCTGGGTGCCCGCCTCGCGCTCGGCGGCGCCGACACCGGACTCCGAGGCCGGCGGCAGCAGCACCATGCTGGTGCTCGTCCACTGCGGGGGGCGCCACATCGCCAGGGCCACGCCCGCGACCGCGCCCACGACCGCGACGAGCACCAGCAGGACCAGGTGCCTCCTCAGCACCGCCAGCACGGCCTTGAGATCGAGATTCTGCTCAGACATCGTGGTCACCCCCGTCCAGCTCGTCGTGCTCGTCCATGTCGTCCAGCTCGTCCAGCTCGTCGGGTCCGTCCAGCAGCAGGAGGGTCCGCAGCTCGCAGTGGTGCCGCAGCTCGCCGCGACCGACCAGCGTGGTGCTCGGCCGGCGCCGCCCCAGTCCCTCGGACCACCAGCCCAGCGGCGGCTCCTCCTCGCCGCGGTGCCAGGTCCACTCGAGCCCGACCGGCAGGTGCAGCAGCGCGACCACCGGCCTGGTCCGCCCGGGTCGCCGCCAGCTGAGCCGGGCCAGCGAGCCGCGCAGCTCGGCCTCGACCTCGGGGCCGAGGTGGTAGGACATCCGCAGCGCGTGCACCCGCGAGGCCCGCAGCTCGTCGAGCACCTGCAGGGCCCCGGAGAACCGCTCGAGGCGCACCGTGCGGGAGTGGCGCAGCGCCGGGTCGAGACGGGCGTAGCCGGTGTGGTGCGCCGACCAGACCTGCACGTCGCGGTCGCCCACGTCGACGCGGTCGACGTGGGTGCGGGCGTGCTGGGTCCACAGGAACGGACCTCCCGACGTCGACTGGTCGAGGCCGTCGACCTCGATCGTGTTGTGCGCGGCGGTGGAGCGGAAGTAGTCCCGCCACCGGGGCTCGCCGTGGTAGCAGTAGGTGCCCGGGTCGGCCAGCACCTCGACGCCGTCGTGGCGCACCTCGAGGGACAGGGCGTCGGCGTGCGCGTGCGCGGCCAGGGACCCGAAGCCGTGCGGTCCGCCGTCGACGCGGCACCAGATCTCCGGGTGCTCGCCCTGCGGCGTGCGCAGCAGGGCCAGGCCGGCGTCCTCGAAGACGTCGGGGCGCGTCCCGGGGCGCGCGTGCTGCCCGTCCTCGGGTGCCGCCGGGCCCAGGAGGCCTGCGACGAGCACCGAGACGACGCCGCCGCGGCGTCGCGGCCACCAGGGCTGCGCCCCCACGAGCGCCTGGCCGAGGCCGAGCAGCTGCTCCCAGGGGTCCTCCGCGGGGTCCGCGAGCAGGAGGGCCCGCCCCTCGTCGCCGTCGCCGTTGCGCGGCGGGCGTCCACGTACGTCGAGCAGCGCGGCCGCGGCGTCGAGGCCGGCGGCGACCTGGTCGGCCTCGGGGCCGTCCTCGGGGTGACCGGCGGTGCGTGCCTCGACGAGCGCCAGCGCGGCCATCTCGCACACGAAGCGGTGGTAGTCGCTGGTCTGCTCGCGGTTGAGCCCGCTGTCGAAGGTGTTGGCCCGCAGGTGGCGCCGCAGCTGCCGCCCGGCCTCCACCCGCCACCGCTCGCTCTCCTCGAACCACGGGAACGCGCAGGCCGCGACCAGGCGGCCGCAGGTCTCGACCACCGCGTGGTTGTTGGCCGAGCTGCCGCGGCTGGGGAAGCCGCGCAGGTGCTCCTGGTGCCAGCGCAGCTGGGCCAGGGCCGTGTCGTCGTCCTCGAAGAGGTCGCGCACCCCCGACCACCCGTCGAGCAGGCGGCGCGTCCAGGCCCACGAGACCAGCCGCAGGCCGAGCTCGATGCCGCTGGTCCAGTGCACGCCGCGCAGCACCGGGTTGGCGGCCCACCACGAGCGCAGCTGCGCGGCCGCGGCCTCGGCGTACTCGTCCTCGCCGGTGAGCCAGTAGGCGCCGGCGAGCACCGTCACGTGCTGGTGGCGCGAGAGCTCCCAGACCTGCTTGACGTCCCCGGTCACGCCGGGGTCGCGGTGGTCGATGCGGAAGGCCAGGACGTCGTGCGGGGCCCGGACCCCCGAGAAGGGGTCGAGGAACCAGTCGGGGTCGAGCAGGTCGGTGCGCTCGCGGCCCAGCACGCTCCACCTGCCCTCGAGCAGCCGGTCGGCGGCCGAGGTGAGCGCAGCGACGTCGTGCGGCAGGACCAGCTCGACGGCGGCCACGGGCACCGGCGAGGCGAAGGACCGCTGCGGCAGCAGCCCGGGCGCCGGGGCGTCGGCCCGTCCGGCGAGGGTGTGCACCGCCACGGCGCGCCGGGCCTCGTCGCCGACGCGCAGCGCCACCTCACGGGTGGACATCCGGGTCAGCCGGCGGGCGTACCAGGACAGGGACGTGGTCATCGTGCCGCCTCCAGGGTCATCCGGGTCGTGAGCACCGACGACGCCGGGTCGATGGGCATCGGCCCGCCGGTGCGCACCGCGCTCACGAAGGCGGCCACCGCGGCGCGGTGGCCCTTGTCGGGGCCGGTGCGCGAGCGCTTGGTGTCGCGTCCGCGCTCGCTCCACACGGTCGTGCGCACGAAGTTGTCGAGGTGGGCGCTGCGCCCGCCGCCGAGCACGTCGAGGCTCTCCTTGCCGCAGCGGCGCGACCCGCCGGTGGCGTAGGTGATCGTGCCCAGCGAGCCGCCCGCGAAGCGCAGCAGCACGGTCACGTCCTGCCCGTCCGGCCCGCGCTGGGCGCACACGGAGACGGGGTCCTCCCCGGTCCAGGCGCTCAGCAGGTCGATGAAGTGCCCGCCCTCGCCGACGAAGCGCGACCCCTCGGCCTCGTCGAGGTACCAGCTGCTCGAGCCGAGCCGCCCGGCGTTGACCAGGTAGCGCAGCGCCACGGGCTCGCCCACCTCGCCGAAGCGGCGGCGCAGGTCGAGGAAGGCGGGGGCGAAGCGGCGGTTGAAGCCGACCATCAGCCGGTCGTTGCCGGTGCGCGCCATCGTCTCCTCGACCCGCAGCAGCTCCTCGTCGCTGATCGCCAGCGGCTTCTCGACGTAGACGGCCTTGCCGCTCTCGAGGGCCGCGCAGACGAGGTCGGCGTGGGTGCGGTGGCGGGTGGCGACCAGCACGGCGTCGAGGTCGTCGTCCTCGATCACGGCGCGGGCGTCGGTGCCGGCCTCCGCGAATCCGAAGGCGCGCTGGGCGTTGATGCTCGACAGCGACCTCGCGGTGGCCACGCGCACCAGGTCGACGTCGGGGGCGGCGGCCAGGCCGGGCAGCAGCATGGCCGAGGCGTGGCTGCCGGCGCCGATGACGCCCAGCCGCACCGCCCCGCTGCGCTGCCGGCGACGGGCCGCGGCACGGGCGGGGCGGGTGGCGGCGGGGGTGGACGCGGGTCGCGGGTCCTCCGCGCCGGGGTAGGACAGCAGGTGCCCGACGCCGGTGGTCTCGCCGGTGCGCAGCTGCTCGTAGACCCGCGGCGCCTCGGTGACCGGGTGGTTGCTCGAGACCAGCGCCGCGATGTCGAGGGAGCCGTCGGCCAGCAGCGCCAGGAAGCAGGCGATGTTGCGCTCCTCGGTCCAGCGCACGTAGCCGAGCGGGTAGTCGACGCCGTCGAGCTCGTAGCGGTCGTCGTAGCGACCGGGGCCGTAGGAGCGCGAGAAGCGGACGTCCAGCTCCTTCTCGTAGTAAGCGTTCCAGGGCAGGTCGAGCCGCGTCTTGCCGATGTCGACCACGCAGGCCCGGTCGCGGGCCAGCCGCGCCGCCACCTCGACGGGGCCGTTGCTGGCGCCGCCCGCGGCGAGGAAGACGTGGTCGGCGCCGCCCGGCGCCCCGGCCCGCAGCAGCGCCTCCAGTCGGTCCAGGCCGGCGGGGTCCGGGCCGGCGCAGCCCACGGCCCCGCCCTCCTCGGCGAGGCGGCACCGCTCGTCGAGGGTGTCGAGCCCCACCACGCGCACCCCGGCGTTGACCAGCAGCCGCACCAGCAGCTGCCCGACCAGGCCCAGCCCGATGACGCACGCGGTCTCGCCCAGCTGCACCTCGGCGCGGCGCAGCGCCTGCATGGCGATGGCGCCGACGGTGGCGAACGCGGCGTGCTCGGCCAGCACGCCGTCGGGCACCCGCACGCACAGGTTGCGCGGCACCCAGTTGAGCTCGGCGTGCAGCGCGAACTCGTTGCCGGCCGCGGCGACCAGGTCGCCGACCTCGAGCCCGTGGACGCCCTCGCCCACCTGGACCACGACCCCGCACAGCGAGTAGCCCAGCGGCGTCCAGCTGTCGAGGCGGTTGCGGGTCTTGCGGTAGGTCGCCACCGCCCCGTTCTGGGCCACCGCGTCGAGGACCTGGCGGACCTGGTCGGGGCGGTGGCGTGCCTTGTTGAGCAGCGACATCCGGGCCTCGGAGACCTTCATCATCTCCGTGCCGGTCGAGATGAGCGAGTACGACGTGCGCACCAGCACCCCTCCGGGCCGGCAGGAGGGCACCGGTGCGTCGAGCACCGCGAGCTCGCCCGAGCTGTAGTTCTGCGCCACGTGCCACATCCGCGTCTCCTCGTCAGGTCTCTTCATCACGCGGCACCGACCCCGGCGCCACGGGCGTTGCGGAACCACAGCTCCAGGCTCAGCAGCTGCCAGATCTGCTGGGAGCGGTCGCGGCGTCCGCTGCGCTGGTCGTGCACCAGCGCGGTCAGGGGCTCGCTGCGCAGGAACCCGGAGCCGACCAGCTCGCCGTCGAGCAGCAGGTCGTCGATCATCGGGCGCAGGTCGTGGGTGGTCCAGGCCCGCAGCGGTGCACCGAAGGAGGCCTTGGGCCGGTCGATGATCTCGTCGGGCAGCCAGGACCGGGCGACCGCCTTGAGCCCCGCCTTCTGCACCCGCCCGTCGATCTTCGGCACCGCCTGGGGGGCGAAGGCCGCCCGCAGCACCTCGATGTCGACGAACGGCACCCGGACCTCCGTCGAGGCCGCCATCGAGGCCCGGTCGGTGTAGGTCAGGTTGAGCCCGGGCAGGAACATCCGGGCGTCGGCCAGGCACATCCGACCGACGTGGTCGTCGAGGTCGGTGTCCTCGTAGGTGGCGCGGTGCTGCTCGAGCAGCCGGTCGACCTGCCCGCCCAGCTCGGGGTCGAGCAGCGCCCGCAGGCCCTCGGGGTCGTGCAGCGTGTAGCTGCGCCGGAAGGCTTCCTGCTCGGGCAGCCCCGCGAACGCGACGAAGCGCTGCGCCCACCGCACCGACCGCACCCCCCTGCCGGCGAACGCCACCGGCAGCCGCTCCACCGCGGGACCCACGACCCGCGTGCGCAGCGGCTCCGGCAGGCGGCGGTAGCGGGCCGCGAGCAGGTTGGCCAGGTGCTTGCGGTAGCCGCCGAAGAGCTCGTCGGCGCCGGTGCCCGAGAGCAGCACCTCGACGCCGGCGGTGCGGGCCGCCTCGCACATCAGGAAGGTGTTGATCGCCGCCGGGTCGCCGACCGGCTCGTCGAGCACGTCGACCATCTGCGGCAGCATCGAGACCACGTCGGGCCCGATCTCGATCTCGTGCAGCCGGACCCCGAGGTGGCGGGCGAGCCGGCGGGCGTACGCCGCGTCGTCGGGCATCGCCTCCATGCGCCGGTCGACGGCGCGGAACCCGATCGTCCAGGCCTCGAGGGCCGGTTCGTGGCGGTGCGCGAGCGCGGTGATGATGCTCGAGTCGAGGCCCCCGGACAGGAAGGTGGCGACCGGGACGTCGGCGACCAGGTGGGCGCGCACCGAGTCCTCCACGGTCGCGGCCAGGTCGACGGGCGGGCCGGCGGCCGCGGCGGCGGCCTCCTCGGCGATGCTGCAGAAGACGCCGGTGCGGGTGCTGCCGTCGGGCCGGTGCTCCGACCAGGTGCCGGGCTCCAGCTTGCGCACGCCGCGCACCGCGTCGCACTCGGTGGGCAGCCAGTAGTAGAGGGTGGAGGCGACCATGCCGGCGGGGTCGACACCCAGCTCGGGCCCGAGCGCCTCGACGACCGCCTTGAGCTCGGAGGCGAACACGATGCCGGCGCCGCGGCGCAGGACGTAGAGCGGCTTGATGCCGAACGGGTCGCGCGCCAGGGTGAGGCAGCCGGTGCGCTCGTCGTGCACCGCCAGCGCGAACATGCCGCGCAGCCGGGCCAGGCCGGCGTTGCCCCAGGCCCGCCAGGCCTCCAGCACGACCTCGGTGTCGGAGGCGGTCGCGAAGCGCACGCCGGTGGCCTCGAGCTCGGCGCGCAGCTCGCGGTAGTTGTAGACCTCGCCGTTGTAGACCAGGCGGATGCCGCCCTTGACCAGCGGCTGGTCGGAGGCGGAGACCGGGTCGATGATCGAGAGCCGGCGGTGCCCCAGCACGACCGAGGTGGTGGGGTCGACGAGCTCGACGACGCCGCGCGCGTCGGGCCCCCGGTGGGCCAGCCGGTCGGTCATCGCCGCGACCAGGACCTTGCCGTCGTCCTGCTGGTAGGCGCCCGCGATCCCGCACACGGCTCAGCCCCGCGCTTCCTGCAGGTCGTGGACCCGCCCCGCGAGCTCCTCGACGACGCCCAGGTAGGTCTGCTCCTGGTGCACCCAGGCGAGCTCCTCCTCGACGCGACGGCGCCCGGCCCGCCCCATCTCCTCGCGGCGACCCGGGTCGTCGACCAGCGCCAGCAGCGCGCGTGCGTACTCCTCGGGCCCGGCCCCGCGGGGCACGAAGTCGGCGGCGTCGGCCGCGGAGACCCGGGTCTCGGGCAGGTCGAAGGCCAGCACCGGCAGGCCCAGGGCCATGTACTCCATCGTCTTGTTCATCGTCGAGACGTCGTTGAGCGGGTTGCTGGGGTCGGGCGAGAGCCCGACGTCGGCGGTGGAGAGCACCGCGAGCATGTGCTCGTCGCTGACCCGGCCGGGCATCTCGACGGCGTCCTGCAGGCCCAGGCGGTCGCGCTCGGCGACCAGCTCGGCGTGGCAGTCGCCGCCGCCCATGACGGCGAAGGCGACGTCGTCGCGGCCCCACCTGTTGACGACCAGGTCGGCCGCGGCGACGACGACGTCGACCCCGTCTTGCGGGCCCATCACGCCCAGGTAGGCCACGAGGTGGCGGCGGCCCCGGCGCAGGGACGGGTCCGGCGCGACCGGTTGGAGCCGCTCCAGGTCCGGCCCGGTGCGCACCACCCGCACGTGCTCGGGCGCCTTGCTGCCCCGCGCCACCGCCACGGCCGCGTACGACGCGTTGGTCGAGGTCACCCGGTCGGCGGTGCGGAAGGTCATCCGCTCCATGGCCAGCAGGCCGCGGTGCGCCAGGCGCGACCCCTCGGGGAAGCGGGACTCGTAGAGCTCGGGGCACAGGTCGTGGTGGTCGAAGAGGAACCGGGTGCCGTCACGCCGGCGCAGCCAGCGCGCCAGCGGCCAGAACACGTCGGGCGGGTTGCAGGCCTGCATCACGTCGAAGCGGCCGGCCCGGCGCGCCCGCAGCACCAGCCAGGCGGTGGCCAGGAACGACCAGACGTACTCCGCCAGGTAGCCCAGCGCGCCGCCGCCCGGGGCGTAGGGGCGGTAGGCGTGGATGGTGACGCCCTCGACCACCTGGCGGCGGCCGGTGCCGCTGCCCTGCGGGCACACGACGGTCACGTCGTGCCCGGCCCGGGTCAGCGTGCGGCACTCCAGCCAGACCCGCCGGTCGAAGGGCACCGGGAGGTTCTGCACGACCACCAGGACCCGGGCGCCGCCGGTACGTCGCGAGCGGGTCACCACCCGGTCCCCCGGTAGCCCGCGAGCGCCTCGACCTCGGGGCCCAGGGCCCCGTTGAGGTCCAGCACGACGGAGGGGTCGGCGGCCAGCAGCGCGGCCACGGCGGGCTGCGCGGCGCTGGAGACCAGCGCGACGTCGGCCCCGGCGAGCGCGGCCTCGGGCGTCGGCGCCAGCAGGCGGCTCAGGTGCGGCAGCCGCGAGGCCAGGTGGGCACGGTTCTCACCGACCAGGTCCTCCGGCACCAACACGGGGTCGTAGATGCGCACGTCGTAGCCCTTGCCGACCAGCCGCTCGGCCAGGTCGACGCTGGGGCTCTCGCGCACGTCGTCGGTGTCGGCCTTGAAGCTCAGCCCCAGCATCCCCACCCGGCAGCGACCGGTCGCCACGACCCGGTCGACGACCTCGCGCACCACCAGCTCGTTGCTGGTCAGCGTCGCGAACATCAGCGGCACGTCGACGTCGCTCTCGCGTGCCATGTGGTGCAGCGAGCGCAGGTCCTTGGGCAGGCAGGAGCCGCCGAAGGCGAAGCCGGGGCGCAGGTAGGCGGGGGCGATGTTGAGCTTGTGGTCCTCGCAGAAGATCTCCATCACCCGGCGGGCGTCGACGCCGTAGGCGCGGAAGACCCGTGCCACCTCGTTGGCGAAGACCACCTTGGTGGCGTGGAAGGCGTTGCAGGCGTACTTCAGCGCCTCTGCGGTGCGGACGTCGACGTGGTGGGCCGGCATCTCCAGGAAGCCGAACAGCTCCTCGAGCTGCGCGCGGGTGCCGGGGTGCTCGGTGCCCACCACGAGGAACGGCGGGTCGTAGAAGTCGGCCACGCCGCAGCCCTCGCGCAGGAACTCGGGGCACATCGCGGTGCCGACCTGCCAGCCGTCGGCGACGGCGTCGGCGAAGACGGGCGCCACGACCCGGTCGCCGGTGCCGGGTGGCACAGTGGAGCGCACCACCACCGACAGCAGCCCGCCCTCGGGCGGGGTGGCCTCGCGCAGCGCCTCGCGGACCTCGGCCAGGGCGCTCTGCACGTGGCCGAGGTCGGTCTCGCCGTGGGGCCCCGAGGGCGTGCCGACGCAGACCAGGGCCACCTCGGCCCGCTCGAGCGCCTCGGCGACCTGCGTGGTGGCCCGCAGCCGGCCCGAGGCCACCCCGGCGCCGATCAGGTCGACCAGCCCGGGCTCGACCACCGGGCTCCGCCCGGCCGACAGCTGCGCGACCTTGGACTCGTCGACGTCGACCCCCACCACCTCGTGGCCGCGTGCGGCCAACCCGGCGGCGGTGACCGCTCCGACGTACCCCAGCCCGATGATGGCTGCTCTCATGGCCCCTCCAGCACCTCGCACGAAGGCGCCGGGAGATGACCTCGACGCCGCGACCATCGTGCGACCGCGCCGGGCGGGGCCCGCCGGGTCAGCGGGGCAATCCCCCGATGTTGGGTACCCATGCCGTGGGGCCCGCCCGGGGACCGCTCAGGGGCCGTCCCCGATCTGGGGGATGCGCCCTTTACCCGTGTTGACGGAATCTTGATGCCGGCGTGAGTTGTACATCACACCAATCGGGCCCAAGATAAAGATTGCGGTCATACCAGTGCTGCACTCGGGGCTCGTCCGGGGGGACGAGTTCAACAGCTGGGGGGAAGACGCACCATGAGAAGCACACCACCTGTGGGGATCACCAGGATCCGCCTGCTCGACGACCTGTTCGTGGTCCGCGCGGACGGCACGCCCGTGCCGCCGTCGGCCTGGCGCACGGGCAAGACCATGGACCTGCTGCGCATGCTGGCGCTGCACGTCGAACGACCCGTGCGGGTCGAGACCATCATCGAGCGGCTGTGGCCCGACGCCAGCCGTGAGCGCGGTCGCGGCAGCCTGCGCACGGCCGTGAGCGAGGTCCGCCGGCTGCTGGGCGACAAGGACTCCGTGGTGCGCATCCACGACAGCCTGGTGCTGACCGGCGTCTGGGTCGACGTGGCGGCGTTCGAGCAGATCGCCAACCGGGTGCGCCTGATGCGTGAGCAGGGCCGCCCCAGCGACGGTGCGATGGCCGCGATGGACGCCCGCGACCTCTACCGCGACGACCTGCACGCCTACGACGACGACCACCCGTGGGTGCGCGCCGAGCGGGAGCGGCTGCGCCTGGTGCGCCAGGACCTGCTGACCGACGCCGCCGAGTGCGCCGTGGCGATCGGCTGCCACCGCGAGGCCGCGACGCTCGCGAAGGCGGCGCTGCACTTCGAGCCGACGTCGGAGATCGCCGTCCGCACGCTGATGACGGCGCTGTCGGGGCTCGGCGACGTGGCGCACGCGCTGCGCGTCTACGCCGACTTCCGCGCCTGCCTGGTCAACGACCTCGGCGTCGAGCCCTCGCACCAGACGCGCGGCCTGCACCTGCGGCTGCTGCGGGGCGAGATGCCGGCCGGGGTCGAGGCCACCCTCGAGGAGGCCTGACCCCGGGGCTCGATCGAGGCCTCACTCCTGGGCGTCGGGCCCCGGCCAGTTCTTGTCGGCCTGGGGCACCGGCCGCCCGGGCTGCTCGCCACCGCGCTGCTCGAGGTAGTTGTCCTTGGGCACCATCACCTTGCGGCGGAAGATGCAGACCACCTTGCCGTCCTGGTTGTAGCCGATGGTCTCGACGTGCACCACGCCGCGGTCGTCCTTCGAGGTGCTCTCCCACTTGTCGAGCACCCGGGTCTCGCCGTAGAGCGTGTCGCCGTGGAAGGTCGGGGCGACGTGGCGCAGCGACTCGATCTCGAGGTTGGCGATGGCCTTGCCCGAGATGTCGGGCACCGACATGCCCAGCAGGATCGAGTAGACGTAGTTGCCGACCACGACGTTCTTGGCGAACTGCGTGGTCTCCTCGGCGTAGTTGCTGTCGAGGTGAAGCGGGTGGTGGTTCATGGTCAGCAGGCAGAACATGTGGTCGTCGAACTCGGTGACCGTCTTGCCGGGCCAGTGCTTGTAGGTCGCGCCGACCTCGAACTCCTCGTAGCTGCGACCGAACTGCACGGTGGCTCCTCCTGATCGGGTGGACCGCGGGGTCGCGGCCGGACGGCGACCATCGTGTCGGACCCCCGCGCCGGCGTCAGCCCCCGGCGGGGTGGCCTTCGTCACGCGCGCCCGCGTGGCGCAGGATGGGTGGGTGCAACCGCGAACGCCCCGGCGCCGTCCAACGACCATGACGCCCGCCCACACCGCTCCCACCGGTCGTGCCGTGCTGCCCGCGCTCGCCCTGCTGCTGCTCGCCGGGTGCGGCGACGGCGAGCCGGACGCCGCCACCGACCCCGTCGGGACGTCCGAGGCCACGGCTACCGGCTCCCCCAGCCAGGACCCGGGCGACGACTCCGGCGAGGACCCCGACGGCTTCGGGCCCACCGACTACTCCTACACGCTGACCCTGACCTGCTACTGCCCGGACGCGGGGGTGCCGATCCGGGTCACGGTCGCCGACGACGAGGTGGTGGAGGCGGTCTACGCACGCAGCGGCGGTCGCGGCGGCGCCGAGGCCGGCGCCGACGTGCCGCTGGCCCGGGTCGTGACCATCGACGAGATCATCGACGCGGCCCGCACGCCCGACGCCCACTCGGTCGAGGTGGACTGGCCCGAGGGCCAGGACCACCCCAGCTCGGTGGCCGTCGACCTCTCCGAGCGGATGGTGGACGAGGAGATCGGCTACCTGGTGCGCGACGTCGAGGTGGCCGACGCCCCGTAACGAGCCCCTCGTGCGAGGATGAGCGCTCCGGAGCGTGGGCGAGCGAGAGGCAGGCGATGGCGGAGCGGGTTCTGCTGCACGTCGGACTGATGAAGTCGGGCACGACCTTCATCCAGGGACGGCTCAACGCCAACCGGGAGCGCCTGGCCGAGCAGGGGGTGCTGTTCCCCGGCCCGAGCTGGGCCCGCCACGCCCGCGCGGTCTCCGACCTGATCGGCTCCAAGCACGCCGAGGAGGGCGCCTGGGCCTCGCTGGTCGAGGAGCTGCGCGCCCACCCGGGCACCGCGATCGTGTCGATGGAGTACCTCGGCCCGATCTCGGCCGAGCGGATCCGCCAGGTCCGCGACGACCTCGCGGGCTCGCCCGTGCACGCCGTCGTCACCGTGCGCGACCTGGGCCGCAGCGTGCCGGCGATGTGGCAGGAGACCCTCAAGAACCGGCAGTCCTGGGGCTGGAGCGAGTACCTCGCCGCGCTGCAGGACGGCGGCGACGCCGGGCGCCGGTTCTGGCGCCAGCAGGCCGCCGACCGGGTGGTCGGCCGGTGGGCCGAGGTCCTCGGGCCCGAGCACGTCAGCGTGGTCACGGTGCCGCCCCCCGGCGCCCCGGGCGAGCTGCTCTGGGAGCGGTTCTGCGACGTCGCCGGGATCACCGGCTCGACGTGGGACGAGGCACCGCGTGCCAACGAGTCGCTGGGCGTGGCCTCGGCGCTGCTGATGGGGCGCATCAACGAGCACGTCGGCGACCTCGCCCTGCCGGAGTACAACAAGAAGATCAAGGCGCTGGGCAAGCACGTCCTGGTGCACCGGCGCCGCGACGAGGACCCGATCGGGTTCACGGTGCCGCGCTGGCTGCGCAAGCGCTCGGCCGCGATCACGGCCGGTATCGAGGCCAGCGGCGTGCGCGTCGTGGGCGACCTCGGCGAGCTGGAGCCGCTCGACGTGCCCGGCGCCGACCCGGCGGCCGTGGGGCCCGAGGCCCAGCTCGACGCCGCGGTCGCAGCCCTGGTGCACGTGCTGCGCGACGGCGGGGTCAAGCGCCCCGGCCAGGGCGGCGGCAAGGGCGGCGGCAAGGGTGGCGGGGGCGGGAACAAGAAGAACCGGCGCCGCGGCAAGGGCCGCGACGCCGGTTCCTGAGCCGGACCTCCTCGAGGTGCCGGCTCAGCCGATCTTGTAGTCCTTGAGCAGGCTGCGGCCGATGATCATCTTCTGGATCTCCGCGGTGCCCTCGCCGATGAGCAGGAAGGCGGCCTCGCGGTACAGACGCTCGATCTCGTACTCCTTGGAGTAGCCGTAGCCGCCGTGGATCCGGAACGAGGCCTCGACGACCTCGTTGCAGTACTCGGCGGCCAGGTACTTGGCCATGCCGGCCTCGACGTCGTTGCGCTGCCCCTTGTCCTTGATGCGGGCGGCCTTGACCATCATCGCGTGCGAGGCCTCGACCTTGACCGCCATCTCGGCGAGCTTGAACTGGATCGCCTGGTGCTGGGCGATCGGCTTGCCGAAGGTCTCGCGCTGCTGGGCGTAGGCGATGGCCAGCTCGAAGGCCCGGTTGGCCACGCCGCAGGCGCGCGCCGCGACGTTGACGCGGCCGACCTCGACGCCGTCCATCATCTGGTAGAAGCCCTTGCCGGGCTCCCCGCCGAGGATCTGGTCGGCCGAGATCCGGTGGCCCTCCAGGACCAGCTCGGTGGTGTCGACGCCCTTGTAGCCCATCTTGTCGATCTTGCCGGGCACGGTGACGCCCTGGGCGGTCTCGCCGAAGCCGGGCTCCTTCTCGACCAGGAAGGTGGTCATGTTCTTGTAGACCGAGTCGGCACCCTCGTCGGTCTTGACCAGCACCGCGACGAGGTTGGAGGAGCCGCCGTTGGTCAGCCACATCTTCTGGCCGTCGATGGTGTAGCCGCCGTCGTCGCCGCGGGTGGCCTTGGTCTTGATCGCCGAGACGTCGGAGCCCAGCCCGGGCTCGGACATCGAGAACGAGCCGCGGACCTCGCCGGTAGCCATCCGGGGCAGGTACTTCTGCTTCTGCTCCTCGGTGCCGTGCTGCATCAGCATGTAGGCGACGATGAAGTGGGTGTTGATGACGCCGGAGACGCTCATCCAGCCGCGCGCGATCTCCTCCACGCACAGCGCGTAGGTCAGCAGCGACTCGCCGAGACCGCCGTACTCCTCGGGGATCATCAGCCCGAAGACCCCGAGCTCCTTGAGCCCCTCGACGATCTCGGTGGGGTACTCGTCGGCGTGCTCGAGCTCGGTGGCCACGGGCAGGATCGCCTTCTCGACGAAGCCGCGCACGGCCTTGAGGATCTCCTGCTGGTCCTCGCCGAGGCCCTCGGTCTCACACAGTCGCGCCATGGGTCACTGGTCCTTCCACTCGGGACTGTCGGTCCCGAGCCCGTCGTCGTAGATGCGCTGCTCGGAGGTGGCCGCGCCGTCGAGGCCTCGTCCGCTGACGCTCTTCTGGTAGGGCACCGCCCGGGTGCGGTTGTTCCACATCCAGTCGAAGTTGGCGAGGTACTGCTTGGTGGCCTTGCCCTGGTCGAACATCCGGAACAGCAGCTCGTCGCCACGCAGGCCGCTGTCCTGGTAGTTGCTCGACCCGGTGACCACGACCCGCTTGGACGAGTCGTTGCCGTAGTTGCCGGAGATGATCAGCAGCTTCATGTGGCTGTAGAGGTCGATCTCCCCGTCGTCGTTGGTGTCCATGCCGTTGCTGCGCACGGGCACGAAGCCGCGCGGGGTGCGCACGCCCAGCTCGTTGCGCACCCGCTTGCCGGCGTAGCCGTACTGCAGCTTGACGTCGCAGCCCAGGGCGTAGAGCTTGCGCATCCGCCGGGCCAGGTAGGTGCCGCGGTCGCCGTCCCAGGCGTGCATGTTGACGCGGATCCGGGTGCGGCCCTGGTTGCCGGTGCCGCCGGTGGCGCCCTTGCACCTGACCGGGTCGAGGATCGTGTCGATCGGGTCGTTGTCGGGACCGTTGCCGTGGAAGGGCAGCGCCTGCAGCTGGAAGTTCTTGCCGATGTTCTGCACCCAGTAGTTGGGCCGGGCGACCTTGTCGCGCGCCATCTGGTCGTGCAGCGCGTCGAAGGCCTGGTAGATCTTCGGCACGTTGTTGCGGGTCCACAGGTCGTTGAACTGGTTCTTGGCGCCGTTCATCTTCATGTTGACCGACCCGGTCATCACGACGTCCTTGGCGATCCCGGTGTGGGAGAAGATGAAGTACTTGTCGTGGTTGTTCTCGCCCGAGGACCGGCAGCCGTTGGTGCACTGGTAGATGTAGCTGCGCTTCGAGCGGTTGGCCCCGATGACGCTGCGCAGCTTCTTCTGCGCGCCGGGGACCTCGTGGTTGTTCATCAGGACCTGCACGTCGACGCCGCGTCGGTGGGCCTGGATCAGCGCGTCGGCGACCGGGTAGCGGTCGAAGGAGAAGAGCGAGATCCGGATGACCGAGCCCGGCTTGGCGTGCCGGATCGCTCCGAGCACCTGCGCCTCGAGGCGGAACTGGGTGCCGGGGGCGGAACGGGGCACGTTGAACTTCGCGCCCTGCACCGGCTTCCAGCCGGTCCTCTTCCGCGCCGCCGTCAGCGCGCGCGCGGACGTCTCGGCCGAGGCCAGCGGCGCGGCGGCCTGCGCGGCACCCGCCGTCGGCACGCCCGTGGACCCGGCCGTCGCGGCGTACGACGACCCCACGCCGGCCATGCCGCCCAGGACGACAACGGTCGCAGTGGCCAGCGCCGTCGCCAGTCTCCTGTCGCGTCTCACGTGCTTCCCCTCTCGCTACCCCGTGCGGGGCCCGCGACCGCGAACGCTAACACGCAGCCATGACAGTCCCGTGGGCCGTGACGGGGGCCGGACGAGGGCGTCGCGCTCCCTCGTGAGCGATCTCACGTCGCCGGTCAGCCGGGCCATCGCCTCGGTCGCGCAGGCCAGCATCTCCGCGTCGGTCACCTCGTCGGGGTGCCGGCGACCGGCGAGGTCGCCGGGCTCCAGCAGCGCGGGGTCGCCGACCACGTCGAAGCCCTCGTCGAGCAGCATCCGCCGGGCGCGCTCGCCGCGGGCGAGCAGGTCGGCCAGGGTGGCCTCCGAGGGTCGGAACTTCTCGCGCGAGGCCGGGAGGATCCCGCCCTCCCCCAGGTAGCCGCGGATCCAGGTGCCGCGGTCGACGGCGGAGCGGAAGTCGCCGAGGTGGGCGTTGACCCGCCGCAGCACCTCGACCTCGACCAGGCCCAACGACGCGTTGGCGGCCGACTCCGGCACCTCGAGGCCCTCGTCGTCGAGCCCGAGCACGCCCAGGAAGCGGCGCAGCAGCTCACCGGGGTCGGAGCGACCCGGGGCCATCGGCAGCACGTGGACGCGGTCGTGG
>JBFGFQ010000018.1:0-22547 GCA_041579495.1 Nocardioides sp. | reverse complement strand
GGTGTTGACCAGCGGGCCGGTCACCCGGGTGCGGGCGTCGACGTGCAGCAGCCCGGGCCCCGGGGCGTCGGCCCCTGCGGGCAGCGCCCACCAGTGCGTCACGACGCCGCGGGTGGCCGGGTGCGGCAGCGTGGCGGCGCCCAGCAGCGAGGCGGCGGCGGGTCCGGAGGCGGCCACGACCACGACCCGAGCGCGCACCGGCCCGTCGTCGGTCCCGACGGTGGCGCCGGAGGCGTCGTGGCGTACTCCCGCCGCGCCCCGCCCCAGGTGCAGCCGGGCGCCCAGCCCGCGCGCGAGCTGGTCGGGCAGCGCCTGCATGCCGGCGCGCGGCAGCGACGGGGTGCCGTCGAGGAAGGCCCGCGTCAGCAGCAGCGCGAAGTGGTCGGAGGTGGCGCCGCTGTCGTCGAGCACCACCCCGGCCAGGAAGGCGTCGAGCACGCGTCGCAGGTCGCCCCGCACACCGTGGGCGTCGAGGGCCGCGTGCAGCGGGCCGTCGGGGCGGGTGGCGCGAGCCCGGCCCACCAGGCCGCGGTGGTCGAGGGTCAGCAGCGGCCGGCCCCAGCGCGCCGCGGCCGGTGCGCCGCGCAGCAGCGGCAGCGCGCCGCGCAGGGTGGCGGGCAGCAGGCCCGGCTCGCGGCGGGGGTCGGCGACGCGCACCGTGCCCCGGTCGAGCCGGGCGGCGACCCCGGCCGGCAGCGGCTGCAGGCCCAGCGCCACGGTGTCGACCCACCGGCGCACCGCCGGGTACGACGGGTTCAGCAGCTGGAAGCCCCGGTCGACGGTGAACCCGTCGACGTGCTCGGAGCGCACCCGGCCGCCGACCGCCCCGGCCGGCTCGAGGACGACGACGTCGAGACCCGCGCCCACCAGCTCGCGGGCGCACTGCAGCCCGGCCAGACCGGCGCCGACGACCACGACGTCGGTCTCGGTGCGGCCGCTCACCTGCCGCTCACGCGTGCGAGCGGGGCGCGCGGTCGACGTAAGCGACGACCCGGTTGAAGAGCGTGGTCACCGAGCGCAGGTCGGCCATGCCCGGGCCCGGTTCGTCGGCGAGGTGGTAGAGCGTCGAGGAGGCGGCGGCGACCCCGGCGTCGGCGGCCACCCGGGCGCAGATCCGCGCGGCGTCGCGCACCGCTCGCGGCTCGACGGTCCAGGTCGACTCGAAGACCTTGTCGCGGTTGGCGACGCCGTCCTGGCCGGGCAGCTCCCACGCGGTCAGCGCGATCGGCAGGTCGACGCTGTCGACGACCACCGCCCACTCGCGGCGCATCGGGGCGTCCGCGGCCAGCGGCACCCGCACCGGGCGGCGGATGCTGCTCGTGGAGTGGTCGGGCACGTCGTCGAACTCGGCGAAGACGAACGTGGAGGCGGCCACGCGGGCCAGCTCGTCCCACCGCTGCTCGGCGCGCTCGAAGTTGCGCTGCACCTGGAAGAGCCCGAAGAGGTGCGCCCGGTCGGCGCGCGCGGCGAACTCGTCCTCGATCGCCCACGACAGCGCCAGCAGCGTCGACTTCGTCAGCCGGTGCGCGTCGAGGTGCGGGTGCCGACGCCGCAGCTCGGCCCACACCGAGGGGGTGCGGGGCTCGGCCTCGGCCTGCTGGGCCCGCACCGCCCGCTCGATCGCCACGTCGAGCCGGGTGCCGGCGTCGCGGCTCTCCAGCACCCGGCGCACGGCGTCGACGTCGGTCTCGAGGTAGCGGCGGTGCCCGCTCTCGAGGCGCTGCGGCACGGGGAAGCCGTGCCGCTGCTCCCACATCCGCAGCGTGGCGGGGGAGACCCCGGTCTGGTCGGCGAGGTCGCCGATCGACAGGCGGGCGTCGCGGGCGTCGTGGTCGGTGGGATGGGTCATGACCAGAGCATAATACTCAACAGGCTGTTGAGGAAACTGTGGAGATCACCCCGCTGGGAAGAACCTCCGTCGCGCCCACAGCGAGACGTAGACCAGGCCCACCAGCACCGGCACCTCGATGAGCGGGCCGACGACACCGGCGAGGGCCTGGCCCGAGGTCACGCCGAAGACGCCGATCGCCACGGCGATCGCGAGCTCGAAGTTGTTGCCGGCCGCGGTGAAGGCCACGGTCGTGGTGCGCTCGTAGGACATCCCCAGCGCCATCGCGAAGGCGAAGGAGCCCGCCCACATCAGCGCGAAGTAGGCCAGCAGCGGCAGCGCGATGCGGGCCACGTCGAGCGGCTGGCTGGTGATCGTGTCGCCCTGCAGGGCGAAGAGCACGACGATCGTGAAGAGCAGGCCGTACAGCGCCCAGGGCCCGATCGCCGGCAGCAGCCGCGCCTCGTACCACTCCCGGCCCTTGGCCCGCTCGCCGAGCGTGCGGGTCAGGAAGCCGGCCAGCAGCGGGATGCCGAGGAAGATCAGCACCGAGACCGCGATCGACCAGACCGACACGTCGAGGCCCCCGTCCGCACCGCCGGCGCCGTCGTCGCCGAGGCCGAGCCAGCCCGGCAGCACGTCGAGGTAGAACCAGCCCAGGCCCGCGAAGGCCACGATCTGGAAGATCGAGTTGATCGCCACCAGGATCGCGGCGGCCTCGCGGTCGCCGCAGGCCAGGTCGTTCCAGATCAGCACCATCGCGATGCAGCGGGCCAGGCCCACGATGATCAGGCCGGTGCGGTACTCCGGCAGGTCCGGCAGCATCAGCCAGGCCAGCGCGAACATCAGCGCCGGGCCGACCAGCCAGTTGAGCACGATCGAGGCCACCAGCAGGCGCCGGTCGGCGGTCACGTGGCCCAGCTCGTCGTAGCGCACCTTGGCCAGCACCGGGTACATCATCACCAGCAGGCCGATCGCGATCGGCAGCGAGACCGAGGCGACCTCGACCCGGGCCAGCGCCTCGTCGAGACCGGGCACGCCGCGGCCCAGCAGCAGACCGCCGGCCATCGCGAGCAGGATCCACACGGGCAGGAAGCGGTCGAGGGTCGAGAGCCGGGCCGCGACCGCGGCGTCGCCGGCGTCCGGCCGGCCCTGCTCCTGCAGGGCGCTCACGCGCGCGCTCCCGCCGCGAGCGGGGCCGCAGGGGCGACCATCGGGTCGGGGACGGCGCCGAAGAGGGTCAGCAGGGCCTGCATCGCCTCCGGGCGCACCCGGTAGTAGACCCACACGCCGCGCTTCTCACGGGCCAGCAGCCCGGCGTCGTGCAGCACCTTGAGGTGGTGGCTGATCGTCGGCTGCGACAGCTCGAAGGCCGGCTGCAGGTCGCACACGCAGGCCTCGCCGTCCTGGTGCGAGAGCACCAGGGAGAGCAGCCGCAGGCGCACGGGGTCGGCCACCGCCTTCAGCATCGGCGCGATCGCCGCCGCCTGCTCGGGGCCCAGCGGCTCGCGGGCCAGCGGCGTGCAGCAGGCCAGGGGGTCGTCAGGGGCGCAACCAGGCATCGACATGCGCGAATAGTGACACGCGTCGATGTCTCCCCGGTAACCACCGGGGGTCGGACCGGGGGCGTCAGGCCTGGTGCACGTACGAGTCGAGCTGGTCGCGCTCGAAGGTCAGCTGGTCGATCTTGTGCTTGACCAGGTCGCCGATGCTGACGATGCCGACCAGGGCGCCGTCGGCGCGCACCGGCACGTGCCGGATCCGCCGCTCGGTCATCAGCTGCATCACCGTGTCGAGGTCGGCGTCCGGCTCGGCGTACTCGACGCTCGCCGTCATGATCGCGCCGACGGTGTTGTTGACCACCGTGCCGTCCGCGGCCAGGCGGCGCACCACGTCGCGCTCGCTGACGATGCCGTCGACGGTGCGGCCGTCGGCGCTGACCACCACCGCGCCGATGTTGTGCTCGGCCAGCAGGGCGACCAGCTCGCGCACGCCCGCCTCGGGGGAGATGGTGACGACGCCCCGGGCGTCGCCCTTCGCGCTCAACAGGTCCGCGATCCTCATCCTGCACCTCCGTGGCCCGTGGCCCACCTGTGGCGGACCGCTACCTCGACGTTACTCGGTGTGACCGAGCCCACGCACGGAACTCGCCCGTCCCGGGGACGGGCGTTCGGCAAAGTCCTCAGCCGGGACCCTGGTCGGAGCCACGCCGCCCCCGCAGCTGCGAGACCGAGCCCGGTCCGCTGCGCGGCCAGTCGGGGTCGTCGTCGCCGTCGTGGTCGTCGGGCAGCGAGCCCAGGAAGGTCAGCGCGGCGTCGTGCAGGTGGCCGTTCGTGGCCAGCGCGTTGCCGCCGAAGGGGCCGTCGGTGCCGTCCAGGCCGGTGAACCGCCCGCCCGCCTCGCGCACGATGACGTCGAGCGCGGCCATGTCGTACACCTCGAGCTCGGGCTCGGCCGCGATGTCGACCGCGCCCTCGGCGACGAGCATGTAGGACCAGAAGTCGCCGTACGCGCGGGTGCGCCAGCAGCGGCGCATCAGTCCCACCATGTCGTCGAGGCGGCCGCGCTCGTCCCAGCCCGAGAGCGAGGAGTACGAGAGCGACGCGTCCTCGAGGCGGCGCACGTCGGAGACCTGCATGCGGGTGGCCTTCAGCAGCGAGCGGCCGGTCCAGGCACCGTTGCCGGTCGAGGCCCACCAGCGCCGCTGGAGCTGGGGCGCGGAGACGACGCCCAGCACCACCTCGTCGTCGACGACCAGCGAGATCAGGGTCGCCCACACCGGCACGCCGCGCACGAAGTTCTTGGTGCCGTCGATCGGGTCGACGACCCAGCGACGCTGGCTGTTGCCGGTGGTGCCCTGCTCCTCGCCGGTGACGGCGTCGCGCGAGCGCACCCGCGAAAGGGTGCGCCGGATCGCCTCCTCGACCGCCTGGTCGGCGTCGGTGACCGGCGTGAGGTCGGGCTTGCTCATCACGTGCAGGTCGAGCGCCTTGAAGCGCGCGGTGGTCAGCGAGTCGGCGTCGTCGGCCAGCAGGTGGGCCAGGCGCAGGTCGTCGGTGTAGTCGTGCGCGGGGCTCGGGTCGGGGGACACGCCCCCAGGCTAGTGGTCGGAGGCCGAGCGGGCGGCCAGCAGCCGCCGGAACGACGTGACCCGGTCGGGGTCGGCGGTGCCGGCGGTGACCGCGTCGTCGAGACCGCACTCCGGCTCGTCCTCGCCGTGCGTGCACCCCCGCGGGCAGCCCTCGGTCATCTCGTCGAGGTCGGGGAAGGCCTCGATCAGGTGCTCGGGCTCGACGTGGGCCAGACCGAAGGAGCGGATGCCGGGGGTGTCGACGATCCAGCCCGCCTCCGACTCCGGGCGCCCGGCCAGCGGGGGCAGCCGCAGCATGTACGCCGACGTGGAGGTGTGCCGGCCGCGCCCGGTGACCGCGTTGACGTGGCCGACCTCGCGGTGGGCGTCGGGCACCAGCGCGTTGACCAGCGTCGACTTGCCCACGCCGCTGTGCCCGACCATCACGCTGATCTGCCCGGCCAGCCGCTCGCGCAGCTCGTCGAGGTCGCCGCCGCGCTGGGTCACCACCCACGGAACGCCGAGCGAGCGGTAGGTGCCGAGGAGCACCTCGGGGTCGGCCAGGTCCGACTTCGTCATGCACAGCAGCGGCGCCATCCGGGCGTCGTACGCCGCCACGAGGGCGCGGTCGAGCAGCCGCGGGCGGGGCTCGGGGTCGGCCAGGGCGGTGACGACGACGAGCTGGGTGGCGTTGGAGACGATGACCCGCTCGACGGGGTCGTCGTCGTCGGCCGTGCGGCGCAGCACCGTGCTGCGCTCGTGCACCTCGACGATCCGCGCCAGCGAGCCGTCGTCGCCGCTGGTGTCGCCGACCACGCGGACCCGGTCGCCGACCACGACCGCCTTGCGGCCCAGCGGGCGGGCCTTCATCGCGGTCACGGTGCGCTCGTCGACCAGCAGCGTGTAGCGGCCGCGGTCGACGGTCACCACGAGACCGTCGAGGGCGTCGTCGTAGGTGGGGCGCTCCTTGGTGCGGGGCCGGGTGCGCCGGCGCGGGCGCTCGTAGTGCTCGTGGTCGTGGGTCGAGTAGCGACCGCGCACCGGGCTCACCGTCGCCTCAGCCCCGCTCGTCGGGGGCGGTGCCCAGGAGCCCGGCCCAGAAGTCGGCGAAGCCGGGGAAGGTCTTGCCGGTGGTGGCGACGTCCTCGACCAGGACGCCGTCGACGGCGGCGCCGACGACCACGCCGGCGTGCGCCATCCGGTGGTCGGCGTAGGTGTGGAACACCCCGCCGTGCAGCGGCGCCGGGCGCAGGCTCAGCCCGTCGGGGTGCTCGACCACGTCGGCGCCCAGGGCGCCGAGCTCGGCCGCCAGGGCGGCGAGCCGGTCGGTCTCGTGGTGGCGGATGTGCGCGATGCCGCGCAGGTGGCTGGGGCCCTCGGCGAGCGCGCACAGGGCGGTCACCGCCGGGGCCAGCTCGCCCACGTCGTGCAGGTCGTAGTCGAGGCCCTGCAGGCGCTCGGGGCCGGTGACCCGCAGCCCGCGGCCCGAGCCGGCGTCGGGCACGTCGACCATGGCGACCTCGCAGCCCATCAGGGCCAGGATCTCGCGCAGCGCGTCGCCGGCCTGGGTGGTGCTCGCCGGCCAGTCGCGCACCGTGACGCTGCCGCCGCTGAGCGCGGCCAGCGCCAGGAAGGGCGCCGCGTTGGACAGGTCGGGCTCGATGAGGTGGTCGACCGCGCGCACCGGACCGGGGGCCACCGACCAGCGGTCCGGCGAGGAGTCGTCGACCTCGACACCGTGGACGCGCAGCATCGCGGTGGTCATGTCGATGTGCGGCTGGGAGGGCACCGGCTTGCCGTCGTGGCGCACGTCGACGCCCTGCTCGTAGCGGGCGCCGGCCAGCAGCAGCGCCGAGACGAACTGGGAGGAGGCCGAGGCGTCGAGCACGACCGTGCCGCCGCGCACCGAGCCGCGCCCGCGCACGGTGAAGGGCAGGGCGCCGCGGCCGGCGTCGTCGACCTCGACCCCGAGCCCGCGCAGGGCCGTGAGCACCTCACCGACGGGGCGGTTGCGCATGTGCGGGTCGCCGTCGAAGGAGACCTCGCCCTCGGCGAGCGCGGCCACCGGCGGCACGAACCGCATCACGGTGCCGGCCAGGCCGCAGTCGACGTGGGCGGGCCCTCGCAGGACCCCAGGGGTCACCAGCCAGTCCTCGCCGGCGGTGTCGACGTCGGCACCCATGGCGCTCAGCGAGCGCGCCATCAACGTCGTGTCGCGCGAGCGCAGCGCGCGTCGTACGACGCTCGGGCCGTCGGCGACGGCGGCCAGCACCAGCGCCCGGTTGGTCAGCGACTTGCTGCCGGGCAGCGACACGGTCGCGGTGACCGGTGCGACGGCCCGCGGCGCGGGCCAGTGCTCGGAGCGGGGGGCGGGCCGGGGGTCGGCAGCAGCGTCGGGCACCTGCGCAGACTACCGACCCCGGCCGCTCAGCCGACCGGGGACTTCGCGCGGACCAGGCGGGCCTCCTGCTTGGCCGAGGCGGCCAGGTGGGCGGCCTCGCGACGCGCGTCCTTGCCGGCGCGGCGGGCACGCCAGGCCACGCCGGGGCGGCCGTCGGTGTCGCCGGAGGCGATGAGCAGGCCGCCGATCACCGAGAGGTTCTTGAAGAAGGCCATCATCTGGGTGCGCTTGGCGTCCGGGTCGGACTCGGCCCAGAAGGCGTGACCGGCGATCGTGGTCGGCACCAGGGAGGCGGTGAGCACCCCCGCCGACAGGCGCGGGGCGCGGCCGGTGGCCAGGGCCAGGCTCGCCGCGATCTGCACCCCGGCGTTGATGCGCACCAGCGTGGCCGGGTCGTCGGGGATGATCCGGGCCTGCGGCACGGCCTTCTTGGCGGCGGGCACCACCTTGTCGGTCACCGTGGCCGCCTTGGGCGCCAGGTCGTCGGTGTGGCGCAGGGCGTTCTGGGCGCCGTAGACGACTCCGGCGGCGATCAGGGGACGGGCGATCATGCGGCTCAAGGACATGGGCCTTGTCTACACGACCGCGCCGGCACTGAGGTCGCCTCACGGGGTGAGGGCGTGACTAGGGTGGAGCCATGTGCGGCAGGTACGCGTCGAGCCGACGGCCCGAGGACCTCATCGAGGAGTTCGAGATCGACCAGCCGCGCATCGCGGCCCCCCTCGAGGCGGACTACAACGTCGCGCCCACCAAGGAGGTCTACGCGGTGGTGCAGCGGCCCCCGCACCACCGGGGGGACGACGCGGGCGATCAGGCGCCGCCCGAGCGGCAGCTGCGGGTGCTGCGGTGGGGGCTGGTGCCCTCGTGGGCCAAGGACCCCTCGATCGGCAGCCGGATGATCAACGCGCGCAGCGAGACCGTCGCCGAGAAGCCCGCCTTCAAGCGGGCCTTCGCCAGGCGGCGCTGCCTGCTGCCGGCCGACGGGTACTACGAGTGGTACCCGACCTCGCAGACCACCGCGGCCGGCCGGCCGCGCAAGCAGCCCTTCTTCATCCGCCCGGCCGACGGCGGGGTGCTGGCGATGGCCGGGCTGTACGAGATCTGGCGCGACCCCACCCGCGCCGACGACGACCCCGAGCGGTTCCACTGGACCTGCACGGTGCTCACCACCGAGGCCGAGGACGGCCTGGGTCGCATCCACGACCGGATGCCGATGATGGTCGAGCGCGAGCGCTGGGCGCAGTGGCTCGACCCGACCTCGACCCCGGGCCCGGGTGACCTCGAGGAGCTGCTGAGCCCCGCGGCGCCCGGCCGGCTCGAGGCCCACCCGGTCGCGCCGCTGGTCAGCAACGTGCGCAACAACGGGCCCGAGCTGGTGCGGCCGCTGCCCCTCGACGACCTCCCTGAGGGCGTCGCCGAGGAGCTCGCCGGCGACCTGGTCGGTGGGCAGGCATGAGCAGCGCCGCCGGCGTCACCGTCGACACGCCGCACGGCCCGGGCCGACTGGTCGTCAGCCCGGCCGCGGAGGAGGGGTGCCGCCTGCTGCTGAGCCACGGCGCCGGGGTCGGCATCGACACCCGCGACCTCGAGGCGCTCACGGCCGCCCTGCCCGCCAACGGCATCACCGTGGCCCGCTTCGAGCAGCCGTGGCGGGTCGCCGGGCGCAAGGTCGCCTCCCCGCCCCCGACGCTCGACGACGGGCTGCGGGCAGCGGCCGCGGCCCTGGAGGTCCACCACCCCGCCCCGGGCACGCCGCTGGTGGTCGGTGGCCGCTCGGCCGGTGCGCGCTCGGCGACCCGGTGCGCCCGCGACCTCGGCGCGGCCGGCTGCCTGGCGCTGGCCTTCCCGCTGCACCCGCCCGGCCGGCCCGAGCGCTCCCGGCTCGCCGAGCTCCTCGGCTGCGGCGTGTCGACGCTGGTCGTGCAGGGCGAGCGCGACACGATGGGGCGGCCCGAGGAGTTCCCCGACGAGCTGCCCGACGGGGTGGTGCTGGCCACGGTCCCCGGGGCCGACCACGGCTTCGCCACGCTCAAGCGCGGCGACGTCGACCAGGAGGAGGCGCTGGCCGTGCTCGTCGAGACCACGCTCGAGTGGCTGGTGCGCGACGTCGCCGGGAACATCCGCGGCACCCCGCTGGTTCCCCCTGCGTGATGGCCCTGCTCGAACCGACCGCACCGCGACTAGGCTGGGACTCGATGAGCGACAGCACCGAGTCCCCGGCCGTAGCGCCCGCGGACCTTGCCCCAGACGACGCCTCGACGTCGGCGACCCCCGAGGTCGTCGACCGCGAGACGGAGACCGACGCCGAGCGCTCCGCGCGCTTCGAGCGTGACGCACTGCCCTTCCTCGACCAGCTCTACTCGGCGGGGATGCGGATGACCCGCAACCCGGCCGACGCCGAGGACCTGGTGCAGGAGACCTTCGCGAAGGCCTACTCGTCCTTCCACCAGTTCAAGCCCGGCACCAACCTCAAGGCCTGGCTGTACCGGATCCTGACCAACACCTTCATCAACACCTATCGCAAGAAGCAGCGCCAGCCGCAGCAGTCGATGGGTGAGGACGTGGAGGACTGGCAGCTGCACCGTGCCGAGTCGCACACCTCCTCGGGACTGAAGTCCGCGGAGACCGAGGCGCTCGAGCACCTGCCCGACTCGCAGGTCAAGGACGCCCTGCAGCGTCTCCCCGAGGAGTTCCGCCTGGCGGTCTACCTCGCCGACGTCGAGGGCTTCGCCTACAAGGAGATCGCCGAGATCATGGACACCCCCATCGGGACGGTGATGTCGCGGCTGCACCGCGGCCGCCGCCAGCTGCGCGACATGCTCTCCGACCACGTGCGCGCCAACGACCTGCTGCCCGCCTCGACGGTGCCGGGGGAGGTGTCATGACCAGCCACGAGACCCCCTCCCACGAGACCCCCTCCCACGAGACCCAGCCCCACGACCACGAGCACACCGACGAGGTGTCGGCCGAGGAGTGCGTCGACTTCCTCGAGCGGATCGTCTACTTCCTCGACAACGAGCTCGAGGCCTCCGACTGCGAAGCCGTGCGGCTGCACCTCGACTCGTGCAACCCCTGCCTGGCGAAGTACGACCTGCAGCGCACCGTCAAGCAGATCGTCGCCCGCTCCTGCTCGGAGTCCGCGCCCGCCGAGCTGCGCGAGCGCGTGATGATGCGCGTGCGCCAGGTGCACGTGGAGATCACCGACCGCTGATCCACCCTGCTCCACCCGGCAGCCCGGCCGGACAGCCCGACCGGACAGTCTGACTAGACACTTTGCCGAGCCGCCTCATCAATATGGGGCACGCCCCTCCGAAGGCCGTCCGGCCCCCTCACCACCGCTCCTAGCGTCGTCAGCGGGAGCAAGTGGGAGGGGGGTCCGACATGCGGACACACAGGGCACGACGTGCCCAGGACAGGGGAGCCGCGGCCGTCGAGTTCGGCCTCGTCGCCGTCGTGCTGTTCACGCTGGTCTTCGGGATCCTGCAGTTCGGGTTCTGGTTCTGGTCCTGGCAGGCCGCCGGCCACGCCGCCCGTGAGGCGGCCCGGGTCGGCGCGGTCGACCCGTGCGACACCGCGGCCGTCGAGGCCGCCGGCGCGAAGGCGCTCGAGGGCGTCCCGACCGGCACCGGCGCGACGGTGAGCGCGACCAAGGACTCCGGCGCCACCGTCGGTGACGAGATCACCGTCACCGTCGTCTTCGAGAGCATCGACCTGGGGTTCTTCCCCTTCTTCGACGCCACCATCGACAAGAGCGCCACCTCGCGCATCGAGAACGTGCCGGCGGGCGGGTGCGGGGCATGAGCCGCCGGGACGACCGGGGCGCCGTCGCGGTCTTGTTCGCGCTGCTGGCCGTCGTGCTGCTGGGGGTCGGTGCTCTCGCGGTCGACCTGGGGCAGGCCTACGCCAAGAAGTCGCTGCTGCAGACCGACGTCGACCTGGCGGTGCTGGCCGCGGTCGCGGAGCTCGACAGCGCCGGCGGCTGCAACGCCGAGGTGGTGAGCACGGCCGAGGACTACCTGACCCGGGCAGGCAACGCCGTGCCGGGCCAGTACGACGTCGACCTGGGCGGCGCGCCCGGCGACCAGGACGGCTACATCCGGTGCGGCGGGTGGAAGGTCGAGCTGTGGGCCCCCCGCGCCCAGGTGCCCCTGGGGCTGGGCCGGGTGCTGTCCGCCGAGGACAGCTTCGACGTGGCGGCCCACGCGGCCGCCGAGGTGAGGTCCCCGGCGGCTCGCGCCGTGCTGCCGTTCTTCGGGGTGCAGGGCTGCGACTACGGCGCCCAGACGATCCGCGACGACAGCGGCGGCACCTCGCCGGCACCCGTCCCGGCGCTCGTCCCCGACACGACCTCGCACAACAACGCGACGTTCGTCGTCGCCCCCACCTCGACGCCCGAGGGCACCTCGTCGCTAACGATGACGCTGACGGGCAAGAACCTCGACAAGACCGACGCCGTCGGCTTCACCGGCGTCGGGGGGCCACCCTTCCACCACGTGGCGCCCGCGCTGTCCACCAGCAAGGACACGATCACCGTCCAGGTGCCGTCGGCGGTCCTCGCCGTGCCGGACGTCTGGTACGTCCGCGTCCTGCAGGCCACGAAGTGGTCGCAGCCGCTGGGAGCCCAGCGGTTCACGGTGGGTGAGGACAAGCTCTACTGCGACACCTCGCTGGAGGGCAACTTCGGCACCGTCGACATCCCGCGCTCCGACACCGGCTCCTTCACCCTGGAGCGCAACATCATCCTGGGCGTCGAGCCGGCCCTGGCCGTGCACCCCAGCCCGTCGGGGGAGTGCGGCGGCAAGCCCGGCAGCGTGGAGTCGGTCAAGACACCGGTCGACGGCACCAACTGCCTGGCCAGCGAGCCGGGGCTGAAGATCTCGGCGGCGAGCGCCGGCCTCGTCTCAGGCAAGGACGGGCTGCCCGGGAGGCTCGACACCGGCTCGACCAGCGGCTGCAGCCGCCACGGCGACGACAGCCGCACCGCGGCCTCGGTGCTGGGCAAGCGGATCAACGACGACCTGCTGAGCTGCTTCCTGGTCAACGGCGCCCACCTCAGCGACCTGGTCGCCGGCAACGCCGTGGGCACCGCCGCGCTGTCGGCCGACATCTTCGCCTCGCCCCGCTTCTTCTGGATCCCCGTCGTCGACACCGACCCCGCCACCGGCACGAAGTCCTGGCCGGTCGTGGCGCTGCGGCCGGGGTTCATCACCGACCAGCCCCTCTCGGCGACCCGGGCGGCGCCCGGCTCCATCAGTCCCCTCAACGGCCTCGTCACCGCGGCGTCGGGCATCCGGGAGGTGCGTGTCGTGCTCTTCAGCCAGGACGCGCTCCCCCCCACGGCCCCGGCGGTCGGCGACGAGGTCGCCTACTCCGGCTCGGGCACCAAGGTCCTCGTCCTCGTCGAGTGACGACGGCGGACCCCCACCCATCCAGCACCACGATCGAAGGACACACTCATGGCACGACGAAGCATCCTCTTCGGGACCGCCTTCCTGATCGCGGCCCTCGGCACCACCATGGTCCTGCTGTACGTGCAGGGCATCGAGACCCGGGCCACGGCGGGCCAGGACCGGGTCGAGGTCCTCGTGGCCGCCGAGACCATCGAGGCCGGCGAGTCCGTGGCCGACGCCCAGGCGGCCGGCAAGCTCGTGATGGACGAGGTGCTGCGCGACGACCTCGTCGACGGCGCCCTGGCCTCCTCCGCCTCGATCGACGACGAGGTCGCCCTGGGGGCGATCCACCCCGGCCAGCAGATCCTCGGCCAGCAGTTCGGCGCCCCCGGTGGCGGCGAGACCCTGGCGATCCCCGACGACCGCCTGGCCATCAGCGTCGAGCTGACCGACCCGGCCCGGGTCGCGGGCTTCGTCGCCCCCGGCTCACGGGTGGCGATCTTCGCCTCCGGCGACCCGGAGGTCTACCGGCCCGACGGCACCACCCGCAAGCTCGCGCCGTACACGCGGCTGCTGCTGCCAGAGGTCGAGGTGATCGGCGTCGGCGCCACCTCCATGGCGGCGCTGACCACCACGACCGAGGACGGCGACCAGACGGTCGAGCAGATCCCGCGCACGATCCTCACGATCGCGGTCGGTCAGGAGCAGGCGGAGCGCGTCATCTACGCCTCCCGCAACGGCGACCTGGCCTTCGCGCTGCGCACCGAGAAGTCGAAGGTGAGCAGCAACCGGGGCGTCACCGCCCGCGACATCATGCCGGAGATCTTCGGCGGGAGCGCGTCATGACCGCCCTGGTCGAGCAGGACGCTGCACTCGCCCAGCGGTGGCACGCAGCGCTCGACGGCACGTGCGCCGTGCTCGGCGCGGCGATCGAGCTCGAGCGGCACCTGGCCACGCACCCGCACGAGCAGGTCGTCGTGCTCGGGGTCTCGGTGCCGCTGGAGGAGGCGACCACCTTCGCCGAGCAGCAGCGCCTGCTGCGGCCGTGGCTCGCCGTGGTCCTGGTCCGCGACGTGGTCGGCACGGCGGTGCTGACCGAGGCCCTCGGCGCGGGGGTCCGCAGCGTCGTCGCCGCCGCCGACGTCGACGGCCTGGTCGTCGCGGTGGACCGGGCCCGGGCCCTGGCGCAGCGCTCCACGGGCGTCGCACCGGCGCCGGTGGTGACCGGACCGGACGACAAGGGCCTGGTGGTCACCCTCTTCTCCGTCAAGGGCGGGGTCGGCAAGAGCGTGGTGGCGACGAACCTCGCGGCGGCGCTGGCGGACCAGGGACGACGGGTCTGCCTCGTCGACCTCGACGTCACGTGCGGCGACGTCGCGATCCTGCTGGGCCTGACCCCCGCTCACACGCTGTCCGACCTGTCCCGGCTCGCCGGCGAGATCGACCCCAGCGGGGTCGGGTCGCTGCTGACCGCGCACTCGGAGCGGTTGTCGGTGCTGGCCGCGCCGATCCACCTGGGCGAGCGGGTGCCGGTGGAGCCGATCGGCGACGTGCTGCGGACCCTGTCGGGCATGTTCGACATGGTCGTGGTCGACACCGGGGGCACCTTCGACGACCACGCCTTGCAGGCGCTGGACCACTGCGACCTGCTGCTGCTCGTCGGCACGCCCGACATCCCGTCGCTCAAGAGCCTCAAGCTGGCCACCGGCACCCTCGACCTGCTCGACCTGCCTCGGGACCGCTGGCGGCTGGTGCTCAACCGGACCGACCCCAAGGCGGGTCTGGCGACCTCGGAGATGGAGACCACGCTGGGGCTCTCGGCGCTGGTCGAGATCCCGGCCCACCGCGCCGTGCTCTCGTCGGTCAACCGCGCCGAGGTGATCGTCCGCGCCCAGCCCGGGCACGCGGCCGCCAAGGCGCTGCGCTGGTTGGCCGAGACGACGATCGCCGTGGCCGACGGGCGGGGTGGCGAGGCGGGACCGCCCGACTCCCACCGCGCGGCCCCACGCCGGCTGCGCCGTACGAGGAAGGTGGGCTGACATGTCTCTGGCAGACCGACTCGAGGTGCTCCGGAACCGCGATGCCTCGTCCGCGCAGGGGCGGACCGCGCTCGTCGACGACCCGCCCCAGGACCGTCCGGCCGGCGCGAGCCCCGGCACCGGCTCGCTCGAGAGCAGGCGCGCAGCCCGGACCGGCGGCGTCCGGGACCCGTTCGCCGACCTCAAGCGGCTCGTCCACACCGAGCTGGTCCGCAGCCTGGGCCCGAAGCTCTACGACGCCGACACCACCCAGTCCGAGCTCGAGCAGCAGGTGCGCGCGGCCCTCCAGGTCGCGGTGGCCGCGACCGACCGGCCCATGTCGGGCACCGACCGGTCCCGGCTGACCCAGGAGATCGCCGACGACATCCTCGGCTACGGACCCCTCGAGCCGTTCCTGAGCGACCCGGGCCTGACCGAGGTCATGGTCAACGGGCCCGACGACATCTGGGTCGAGCGCGACGGGCACCTGACCCCCGTCGAGGCGTCCTTCGCCGACGAGGCGCACCTGCGCCGCACGATCGACAAGATCGTGGGCAAGGTGGGGCGTCGCGTCGACGAGGCCAGCCCCATGGTCGACGCCCGGCTGCCCGACGGCAGCCGCGTCAACGCCGTGATCCCGCCCCTGGCCCTCGACGGCTCGAAGATCACCATCCGCAAGTTCGCGGCCGACCCCTACACGGTGGACGACCTGGTCGCCTTCGGCACGCTGAGCGACGAGGCCGCCCGGCTCCTCGAGGCGTGCGTGCGCGGACGCCTCAACGTGCTCGTCTCGGGGGGCACGGGCGCGGGCAAGACCACCACCCTCAACGTGCTGTCCTCGTTCATCCCCTGCGACGAGCGCATCGTGACGATCGAGGACGCGGCCGAGCTGCGGCTGCACCAGGACCACGTGGTGCGGCTCGAGTCGCGCCCGGCCAACGTCGAGGGCAGGGGAGCGGTGACCATCCGCGACCTGGTCCGCAACTCGCTGCGGATGCGCCCGGACCGCATCGTCGTCGGGGAGATCCGCGACGCCGCGGCGCTCGACATGCTGCAGGCGATGAACACCGGCCACGACGGCTCGCTGTCCTCCATGCACGCCAACGGCCCCCGCGACGCGCTGTCGCGCATCGAGACGATGGTGATGATGGCCGGCCTGGAGCTGCCGGTGCGCGCCATCCGCGAGCAGGTGGCCAGCGCCGTCGACGTCGTCATCCAGCAGTCGCGGCTCAAGGACGGCACCCGGCGGCTGACGTCGATCACCGAGGTCGCGGGGATGGAGGGCGACGTGATCACCCTGCAGGAGGTCTTCTGCTTCGACCACACGGCCGGGTGGGACGCCGACGGACGGTCCCTGGGCCGGCTGCGGTCGACCGGCCTGCGACCACGGTTCCTCGAGCGGCTGGCCGAGCGCAACGTCCAGGTCGACCCGCTCCTGTTCACGGGAGCGGTGCAGTGATGAGGACCGTGGACCTGCGTCCGGCCCTCGCGGCCCTGGCCGCGGTCCTGGTGTGGGTCCTGGCCCCACCGGCACCCGCGCACGCCGACGAGGACCCTGGCGGCGGCATCGACATCGAGCTGGTGGAGAGCGACGACGGGGCGGTCTCGGTGCTGCTCGGGATCGGCGCCGACGTCGCGCCCGAGGTCGTGGAGCAGCTCGAGCTGCAGGTCGACGGTCGCACGGTCGACGTCGAGCGCGAGCCGCTCGCGGCCGGGACCGTGGCCCGGACCACCGTGCTGGCCCTCGACGTCAGCAGGAGCATGAGCGGCGTCCCGGCCCGGGCGGCCCGTGACGCGGCACTGCGCTTCCTGCGGTCCGTGCCCGACGACGTGCGCGTGGGGCTGGTGACCTTCGGCGGCCGGGTCACCGAGGCAGTGGCCCCCACGACCGACCGCGACGCCGTGGCCGAGGCCGTGCAGGCCATCGTCCTGCAGCGCGGCACCCGCCTGCACGACGGCGTGGCCCGGGCGGCCCGCGCGACCGGCGACGAGGGCGCGCGCTCGGTGCTGCTGCTCTCCGACGGGCGCGACTACGGCAGCCGTCGTGACCTCGACGACGCCGTCGCGGCCGTCACGCGCTCCGGGGCCGGCATCGACGCCGTGGCCCTGGAGCAGGGTCCTCGGGACCGTCAGCTCCTCGGTGACCTCGTGCACGGAGCCGGCGGCACGGTGGTCGACGCGGTCGACGACTCGTCGCTGCCGGAGGTGCTGGCGGCGCAGGCCGACGCCCTGGACCGGCAGGTGCTGCTCTCCTTCACCCGTCCCGCCGACGTCGGGGGCGAGGTCACGCTCGCGGTCCTCCACCCCGTCGCAGCGGCCGCCCCCTTCGACTCGGCACTGGTCTCGCTCGGCAGAGCCGCCGAGCCCCCCGCGGCGGCGCCCGCCCCTGAGGCGACCGTGGGACGCTCCGCGTTCCTCGGCGGGCTGGTGGCCCTCGGCCTGGGCCTGCTCGTCGTCTCCGCCGTCGCCCTGGGCGCCGCCCGCGGTCCGACCCGGGCGCAGTCCCAGGTGGCGGCGTACCTCGGGACCCCGCCCCCGGGCGCCACCGGGCAGGGCCTGCGCGCGTCGGCGGTGGGCCTCACCGACCGGCTGGTGCGTCCCGACCTCGAGCAGCGCGTCGCCCGCCGGCTCGCCGGCGCCGGCCTCGAGGTGACGGCGGCCGAGTGGCTGCTGCTGCGTGCCGCGCTCGCCGTGGCCCCGGCCGCGCTGTGCCTGGCGCTCGGGGGCCCGGTCCTGGCGGTGGTCGGCCTGGCGGCCGGCGCGGTGCTGCCCGGCCTGTGGCTGCGTCGGCGGCACGGCAAGCGCCTCGAGGCCTTCGGCGCCCAGCTCGCCGAGACCCTCTCGCTCGTCGCCGGGGGTCTCTCGGCCGGGCTCTCGGTGGCGCAGGCCATCGACACGGTGGTCCGGGAGGGCCAGGAGCCGATGGCCGGCGAGCTGCGGCGTGCCCTCTCCGAGCACCGGCTGGGGGTGGGCATCGAGGAGGCGCTCGACTCGGTGGCCGACCGGATGGACAGCGACGACTTCGGGTGGGTGGTGATGGCGATCCGCATCCAGCGGGAGGTCGGCGGCAACCTGGCCGAGCTCCTGACGACCGTGGCCGAGACCCTGCGCGAGCGCGAGTTCCTGCGCCGCCAGGTCCGCACGCTGTCGTCGGAGGGCCGGTTGTCCGCCTGGATCCTCGGGTGCCTCCCGGTGCTGATGTTCGTGTTCCTGCTGATCACGCGCGGCGAGTTCGTGCGACCGCTCTACACGACGGGGGTCGGTCTGGTGCTGCTGCTGGTCGCGGCGGTGCTCCTGGCCCTCGGCTCGTTCTCGATGTCCCGCATGGTCAAGGTGGAGGTCTGAGATGTCCCCGATGCTGCTCCTCCTGGGTGGTGCCCTGCTCCTCGTGGTCGCCGGCACGCTGGCGCTCTCGGTCATCGGCGCGCTGAGCGTCGAGCGGGCCGCCGTGGGCCGCTCGCTCGCCCTCGTGCACGCCCTCGACGCCGCGCCCGACTCGCTGCGCTCGCAGGTGCAGCGGCCCTTCAACGAACGGGTGCTCGCGCCCCTGGGCGGCCGGCTCGTCGGCGTGGGCCGGAGGCTGGTGCGCGCCGGCACGGCCGAGCGCCTCCAGCGCCGTCTCGACGTGGCGGGCAACCCGGCGGGCTGGGACGTGGCCCGCGTGATCGGCGCCAAGGCGCTGGGCGGAGCCGTGCTCGGCGGGCTCGGGGCGGCGTGGGCCCTGTCCAGCGGCCGGGGCCTGCTGCAGGTGCTGGTGGTGACGGCGGCCGCGACCTCCTTCGGCTACGTGCTGCCCAACGTGCTGCTGCACAACGCGGGACAGAAGCGCGAGACGCTGATGCAGCGCCAGCTGCCCGACTCGCTCGACCTGCTCACGATCTCGGTCGAGGCCGGGCTGGGCTTCGACGCCGCGGTGCACCGGGTGGCCCAGCACACCACCGGGCCGCTGTCGCAGGAGCTGCACCGCCTGATCCAGGAGATGCAGCTGGGGGTCGGGCGGTCCGCGGCGATGCGGTCGATGGCCGAGCGCAGCACGCTGCCCGACCTGCGCTCCTTCTGCCTGGCCATGGTCCAGGCCGACCAGCTGGGCGTGCCCGTCGGCCGGGTGCTGCGCGTGCAGAGCCGCGAGATGCGGGTCAAGCGGCGCCAGCGCGCGGAGGAGAAGGCCATGAAGGTCCCGGTGAAGATCACGGTGCCGCTGGTGCTCTTCATCCTGCCGTGCCTGTTCATCGTCGTGCTCGGCCCGGCCGGCATGAGCATCGCGGGGGTCTTCGCATGAGCGGCCGGGGCCGGCACGGGGCGCGGGCGACGACGCCGGAGACGGAGGCCTGGCGACTGGGCACCCTGGCGCGCGTGTGCGCCCTGGCCCTGGTGACCGGCCAGCTGGTGGCCGCGCAGCAGCTGCTCTCCTCGCTGGGGGTCCTGGTGACCCTCGCGGCGGTGGCGGTCACCGCCGGGGTCGCGGACCGCCCGCCCCGCACCCTCGGCAGCACCTGGCACGGACCGGTCGAGGGAGCCGTCACGGCGGTCGTCGTGGTCCTCGTCGGGCACGGGGCCGAGCCGCTGCTGGTGGTGCTTTCGGCGCCGGTGGTGCTCGCCGGCATGCGGCGCGGCGTGCCCGCGGCCGTGCTGACCTGGACCGGCACGACGGCCGCCGGGTGCGCGGCGTACGCCGTCGCGCCGGGGATCGCCGTCGCGGCGGGGGAGCCCGCCCCGCTCGCCCTGTGGACCGTGGTGGGGCTCGCGGCCGGTGTGCTCGTGGCGACCCGCACCCGCTCCCTCCGGGCGCTGCTGACCACCCGGGCGCCGCACGCCGCCGCCCACCAGCTGGTCGAGCAGCTGCACGGCCTGGTGGAGCAGGGGGGCCTCGACGTCGACGTCGACGAGCGGGCCCGACGGCTGCAGGCGGTGGCCCGCGACGCCGTCGGTGCGCAGCGCTCGTCGCTGTGGGTCCTCGACGAGCAGGGCGCCCCGCGGCTGCTGTCGGGCAGTGGTGCCGCGGACGGTCCCGACGAGGCACAGGCGGGCCGGGTCGCCGCCTCCGGCCGTCCGCACGCCGGTCCCGACCTCCTGGCGCTGCCGTTGAGCGCCGGGGACCTGGTCTTCGGGGTCCTCGTGCTGGCCGGGGTGGGACCGGACGGCGCCAGCGGCGCCGACCTGGTCCTCGACCGGGTGGGGCCGCTCGCGCTGCGCCTCGACACCGCCCTGCTCGCGAGCTCCATCCGCAGCGGCGCCACGCACGAGGAGCGGCAGCGCCTGGCCCGCGAGCTGCACGACGGCCTGGCCCAGCGCACCGTGGCCATCGGCTACCTGGCCGAGGAGCTGGTCGACCTCGCCGCGTCCGACGAGCTGGCGCGCACCGCGGCCGAGCTGCGCGACGAGGTGGCCCACCTGAGCCGCGAGATGCGCTCGTCGGTGCTCGACCTGCACCACGACCTGGTCGGCGTCGACGGCGTGGCCGGCGCGATCGGCGGCTGCGTGCGGCGCATCGCCTCGCGGCGCGGCCTGCGCGTCCACGTCCTGCTCGAGGAGACCGGGCCCCGCCTGGCGCCGGACCTGGAGCTGCAGGTGCTGAGGGTCGCCCAGGAGGCGCTGGCCAACGTCGACCGGCACGCCCGTGCGAGCACCCTGTGGCTGACCCTGCGCCGCAGCGGCGGCGCCCTGCGGCTCGAGGTCGAGGACGACGGGGTCGGCGGCGCCGCGCCACGGCCCGGGCACCTGGGCCTGGAGTCGATGCACCGGCGCGCCCGGCTGCTGGGCGGCTCGCTCTCGGTGGGCGAGCGCCCGGGCGGCGGCACGTGCGTGTCGCTCGTGACGACGGGGACGGACGAGGAACTCACGACCGGAGGAGACGAACGTGCGTGTGCTGCTGATCGATGACCACGAGCTGATCAGGGAGGGCCTGTCGCGGGTCTTCGAGCGCTGCGGCGCCGACGAGGTGGTCGGCCAGGCCGGCTCCGTGGCCGAGGGACTGGCCATGGCGGCCGCGCTCGCGCCCGACGTCGTCGTCACCGACCTCGAGCTGCCCGACGGCAGCGGCTTCGACGTCGTACGACGCCTGCGTGCCAAGAGCGACACGATCGGGCTCGTCGTGCTGACGATGCACCGCGGCGACGCCGCGGTGCTGTCGGCCCTGGAGGCGGGCGCCTCCGCGTTCCTGACCAAGGAGTCGCGCGGGACCGACGTGGTCGCCGCCGCTGCGCGGGCGGCCCGCGCACCCAGAGCGTTCGTCTGCCCGAGCCTGGCCGGGGCCGTGGCCCGCGGTGCGGCGGGCCCGAGCACGCGGTTGACCCAGCGCGAGCGGCAGGTCCTGCAGCTGGTCGCCGAGGCCCTGGGCACCGCCGACATGGCCCGGCGGCTGCACCTGGGCGAGTCGACCGTCAAGACCCACCTCAACCGGATCTTCCGCAAGCTCGGGGTCGCCAACCGCACCCAGGCGCTCGCGGCCGCCCACCGTCAGGGACTGCTGCTGGACCACGCCCCGGTCGCGGGCTGACGCCGACTACCGCGCGAGCCGCACCCCCTCCGCGGGGGGTGCGGCTCGTGTGCGTCCGGCGGGTCGCCCGGGGTGGCCGGACGGTCGGCCCGGGTGGTGCCGGCACCCACCGGACATGGCCCGAAGTGACTACGCCGCCGGGTACCGGAGTTGGACTACCCGGGTCCCGGCCGCTGCGAATCTGGAAGCACCAAAGGGTCCCGGACGAGGGGGCCAGCACCGGGCACCGGACCATCCGGCGCCCCTATCCCCAGGAGATTCCCATGATCGAGAACCTGCAGCTCATGACCATCATGTTCGTCGCCGACCTCAAGGCCAAGCGCTCCGAGCGCGGTGCCACCGCCGTCGAGTACGGCCTGATGGTCAGCCTGATCGCGGTCGCCATCATCGTCGCCGTGACCCTGATCGGCACGAACCTGTCCGCCACCTTCGACGAGGTCGCCAAGAAGCTCTGAGCGCGCGCCACCTCGCTCAGAGACGACGAGACCCCGAGCCGAACCGGCTCGGGGTCTCGTCATGTGTGTGCGCTCAGGCGTTGGGGCGCTTCCCGTGGTTCGCGCCCTTCTTGCGACGAGCGCGGCGCTTGCGGCCGGTCTTGCCCATGGTGTTCTCCTCCGAATCGCGGTCGACCCGTGGCTGGGCCAAGGGTCAGTCTCTCAAATCACCCGCCCCGGCACGAATTCACCCCCTCGCCGAGCCGTCGCCAGTTCCTCGCCGAGAGCGGGTTCGGGCCGGGTCGGCGGGAGATCTCGGCCGGGTCGGCGGGAGATGTGGGCCGGGTCAGAGGCGGGAGAGGAAGCGCTCGGCGTCGACGACCACCCGGGTCACCTCGCCCGAGGCGACGACCTTGCCGCCGGAGCCGCCGGTGTGGCGGGCCGCGACGGAGAAGCGGTGCAGGCGCCCGTCGACGTGGGTCAGGGTCGCGGTCACCTCGAGGGTGGCGCCGAGCGGGCTGGCGCCGCGGTGCTCGAGCTCGACACGGGTGCCGACGCTGGTCGACCCCTCGGGGAGCGTGGGGTCGATGGCGGCGCAGGTGGCCGCCTCGCACCAGGCCAGCAGGCGCGGCGTGCCGAGCACGGGCAGGGAGCCCGAGCCGACCGCGAGCGCGGTGTCGGCCTCGGTGACCTCGTGGGTGGTGGTGGCGTGGACCGGGGTGCTCACAAGTGCCTCCGGAAGCAGATCAGGTGGACGTCGGGGACGGGCTGCCAGTCGCGCTCGGGCAGCCGCTCGAAGCCGAGACGGCCGTAGAGCCGGTGCGCGCCGGCCATCTCGCGCAGCGAGGAGAGGACCACGGCCTCGGCGCCGCGCTCGCGCCAGCGTGCCAGCACGTGCTCGACGAGCGCG
>JBFGFQ010000017.1:0-22671 GCA_041579495.1 Nocardioides sp. | reverse complement strand
CGCCGACCGCCGCGAGGGCCTGGCGCGGCTGCACGGCCAGGTCAACGCGCTCAAGTCGCGCGCCGCCGCGGCCGACGAGGAGGTCGGCCGGCTGCGGCACAGCCGCGAGGAGGCCCTGGAGCGGGCGGAGCGCGCGCAACGGGCCTTCACCGCCCTCGAGACCAAGGTCGCCGGCCTCGACGCGGGGGAGGAGGGCCTCGACGCCGAGCACGAGCAGGCCGTCGACGCCCTCGACGAGGTGGAGGCGCTGCTCGCCGAGGTGCGCGAGCGGGCGCAGGCCGCCGACCGCGACCGCCACACCCTGGCCGCCCGCAAGGACGCCCTCGAGATGGGCCTGAACCGCAAGGACGGGGCCGGGTCGCTGCTCGGCGCCGACGCCGACGTCACCGGCCTGCTCGGCTCGGTCGCCGCGCTGGTCACGGTGCGTGCCGGCCACGAGGCGGCGGTGGCCGCCGCCCTCGGCACCCACGCCGACGCCGTGGCCGTCGAGGGCCTCGACGCCGCCCTCGGTGCGGTCGCGCACCTCAAGGCCGACGACCTGGGACGCGCCGGGCTGCTGCTCGCCGACGGCCCCGGGCTGCCCGGGCCGGCCGAGTGGCCCGCCCTGCCCGCGGGGGCGGCGTACGCCGTCGACGTGGTGGAGTGCCCGCCCGGGCTGCGCCCGGCGCTGGTGCGCCTGCTCGACCGGGTCGCCGTGGTCGACGACCTGGAGGCGGCCCGGGCCCTGGTCGCCGGTGACGCGACGCTGAGCGCGGTCACCCGCGACGGCGACGTGGTGGGCGCCCACCTGGTCGCCGGCGGCTCCAGCGCCCAGCCCAGCCTCATCGAGGTGCAGGCGGCGGTCGACGAGGCCGCCGCGGCCCTGGCGGAGGCGGTCGCGGCCAGCGAGCGGGCCGGGTTCGAGATCTCGCGCCTCGAGGCGCGCCGCCACGACGCCCAGCAGCGTGTCGACGTCGCCCTGGCGCGCCTGCACGAGTCCGACGCCACCCTGGCCGCCGTGGCCGAGGAGCTGGGCCAGCACGGCTCCCAGGCCCGCTCGGCGCGGGCCGAGGCCGAGCGCGTCGAGCAGGCCATCACCCGGGCCGAGCAGGCCCGCGCCGACGCCGTGGCCGGCCTGGCCGACCTCGAGGCGCGGCTGGCGCGCGCCGAGGAGGCGCCCGAGGAGGAGCCCGACACCGCTGAGCGCGAGCGCCTGGTCGAGGCCTCCCGCGAGGCGCGGCAGGCCGAGATGGACTCCCGGCTGGCGCTGCGCACCGCTGAGGAGCGGGCCCGCGCCATCCACGGCCGCGCCGACTCGCTGGTGCGGGCGGCGGCCAAGGAGCGCGAGCAACGGGCCCGGGCCGCCGAGCGCCGCGAGCGGCTGCTGCGCGAGGGGCGCGCGGCCGAGGCCGTCGGGGCCGCGGTGACCTGGGCGCTGAGCCGGCTGGAGGTGTCGGTGCAGCAGGCCGCCGACGCCCGTGCGGAGGTCGAGGAGGCCCGCCGGGAGCGGGAGGAACGGCTGCGCGAGGCGCGCGCCCGGCTGCGCGACCTGGCCCGTGAGCACGAGGAGCTGATCAGCTCGGTGCACCGCGACGAGATGGCGCGCGCCCAGCAGCGGATGCGCATCGAGCAGCTCGAGGAGCGCGCCCTCGACGAGCTCGGCCTCGAGCCCGAGGGTCTCGTGGCCGACTACGGCCCGCACCAGCCGGTGCCCCAGGAGGTCGCCGAGGACGCCCCCGAGGGCACCCCCGCCAGCGTGCCCTTCGTGCGCGAGGAGCAGCGCAAGCGCCTGAAGACGGCCGAGCGCGCGCTGGCCATGCTCGGCAAGGTCAACCCGCTGGCCCTCGAGGAGTTCTCGGCCATGGAGGAGCGGCACAAGTTCCTCACCGAGCAGCTCGAGGACCTGCGACGCACCCGCAAGGACCTCCTCGACATCGTCAAGGACGTCGACGACCGGGTCGAGCAGGTCTTCCGCGAGGCCTACGCCGACGTCGAGAAGGCCTTCGACGCGACCTTCGCGCGGCTCTTCCCCGGCGGGGAGGGACGCCTGGTGCTCACCGACCCCGGCGACATGCTCAGCACCGGCGTCGAGGTCGAGGCCCGCCCCCCGGGCAAGAAGGTCAAGCGGCTCTCGCTGCTCTCTGGCGGCGAGCGCTCCCTGGTCGCGGTGGCCTTCCTGGTCGCGCTCTTCAAGGCCCGGCCCTCGCCGTTCTACATCCTCGACGAGGTCGAGGCGGCGCTCGACGACACCAACCTCGGCCGCCTGCTCGAGATCTACGAGGAGCTGCGCGAGAACTCGCAGCTGCTCGTCATCACCCACCAGAAGCGCACCATGGAGGTCGGCGACGCCCTCTACGGCGTGACCATGCGCGGCGACGGCGTCTCGGCCGTCATCAGCCAGCGCCTGCGAGAGACGGAGCCCGTGTGAGCACCAGCCCCGACCGTGCCGCCCGCCCCACGAGGGCCGACTACGTCGCCTGGCGCACCGTGACCACGCGCTGGCGCGACGACGACGCCTACGGCCACCTCAACAACGCCACCTACTACGAGATGTTCGACACCGCGGTCAACGCCCACCTCTACGAGGCCAGCGGGGTCGACGTGCGCGCGCTCCCGCAGATCGGCGTGGTCGCCGAGACCTCGTGCCGCTACTTCCGCGAGATCGGCTTCCCGGCCCCCGTCGAGACCGGCCTGGTCGTCGACAAGGTCGGCAGCAGCTCGGTGGTCTACCGCATCGGCCTCTTCCAGGGCGAGGGCGAGGAGGCGGCCGCCGAGGGCCGCTTCGTGCACGTGTACGTCGACAACACCGACCCCGCACGCCCCGTCACGCCGATGCCCGACGTGATCCGCGCCGCAGTCGAGCCGCTCCGGCGCGTGCCCGGGGGCGCCTGAGCCGCAGGTGTGCCACCGTGGGGGGTCCCCCCGCTCGCCACGTCCCCCCGGAGATCCCCGTGCTCTCGATCGTCGTCGCGATGGTCGTCATCCTCGCCCTCGCCGCCCTGGTCCTCTACTACGTCGCCTTCCCGCACCGCGACCACCGGGAGGGCTCCGGACGCTGGCTGGACCAGACGATGCGCCGCGCCCGCGGGTCGGTGCGCACCCTCGGCCAGGACGACGCGGACGAGGACGACCAGCGGGGTCGCTGACCGCTTGAGGACCGGGCCGGGCCCGGTGGTTGGATGAGGGGCATGGACGCCCTCGCCCTCGTGATCCTCGTCATCGCCGTCGTCGGCGTCGCCCTCGTGGGCGCCGTCGCCGGGTTGGTCGTCACCCGGCGCCGCAAGCCGGGGCCGCTGCCCGACACCCACACCGACGTCCTCACCACCCCGCCGGCCGACCCCGACGCCCCGCCGGTCGAGCTGAGCTCGCCGCCGGCGACCATCGAGCCGGAGGCGCCGGCCGCCCCGGAGGCCCCGGAGACCTCGGCGGCCCCGACCGCGCCGGAGATCGAGCGTCCCGAGGGCACCGCCTCGCGCCTGGTGCGGCTGCGCCAGCGCCTGGCCGGCTCCCAGGGCACCCTGGGCCGCGGCCTGCTCGCCCTGCTCTCCCGGGAGCGCCTCGACGAGGACACCTGGGAGGACATCGAGGACACGCTGCTGACCGCCGACATCGGCGTCGCGCCCACCCAGGAGCTCGTGGAGCGCCTGCGCACCCGGCTTCGGGTGGAGGGCACGGCCGACCCGCGCGCCGTGCTGCGCGAGGAGCTCCTCGCCCTCGTCGACCCGACCATGGACCGCGCGCTGCGCGTCAGCGGCGAGGGCGACGACCCCGGCGTCGTCCTGGTGGTCGGCGTCAACGGGGCCGGCAAGACGACCACCGTCGGCAAGATCGCGCGCATCCTGGTGGCCGAGGAGCGCAGCGTCGTGCTGGGCGCCGCCGACACCTTCCGCGCCGCCGCGGTCGAGCAGCTCGGCACCTGGGGCGAGCGCGTGGGCGTCGAGACCGTCAAGGGCGACGAGGGCGCCGACCCGGCCTCGGTGGCCTTCCGCGCCGTCGAGGAGGGCCGTCGTACCGGCGTCGACACCGTCATCGTCGACACCGCGGGCCGCCTGCAGAACAAGCAGGGCCTGATGGACGAGCTCGGCAAGGTCAAGCGCGTCGTGGAGAAGCAGGCACCGGTCACCGAGGTGCTGCTGGTGCTCGACGCCACCACCGGCCAGAACGGCATGATCCAGGCCCGCGTCTTCAGCGAGGCCGTCGACGTGACCGGCATCGTGCTGACCAAGCTCGACGGCTCGGCCAAGGGCGGCATCGTCGTCGCCGTGCAGCGCGAGCTGGGCGTGCCGGTGGAGCTGGTGGGTCTGGGGGAGGGCGCCGACGACCTCGCGCCCTTCGACGCCGGCGCCTTCGTCGACGCGCTGCTCGGCGGCTGAGCCCGCACCCGCGTCCACCTCCGCGTTCACACCCGCGTTCACACCCGCGTTCACACCCGCGTAACAACGTCGCCGGACTCGTATCCCGGGCGTAACACCGGGGGCCGCGGGTCGAAACACGCAGCCGACAGGGTCGTCACCGATGGGGAGGCACCCCGCACCCGACATCGCCGTCGAGGGCCGGGGGAGCCTCCTTCGGAGTTGACCTTGGAGGTTTCGTGGACGGCTACAACGCGTTCATGCTGGTGGCCACGCTGCTGGTGCTGATGATGACCACCCCGGCCCTGGCCCTCTTCTACGGCGGAATGACGCGGTCGAAGTCGGTCCTGAACATGATGATGATGTCGTACGCCGCGATGGCGATCGTCGGCATCATCTGGGTGCTGTGGGGCTACTCGATGGTGTTCAGCGGTGAGGGGGGCATCGATGCGTTCTTCAGCTCACCGTTCGCCAACTTCGCGCTCGACGGCGTCGGCTACGACGGCTACACGTTCATGATGTTCCAGCTGACCTTCGCGGTGATCACCACCGCGCTGATCAGCGGCGCGATCGCCGACCGGGTGAAGTTCTCGGCCTGGCTGGTCTTCGTGCCGATCTGGGCGACCCTGTCGTACTTCCCGCTGGCCCACATGGTCTTCGGCTGCACCGACGACGCCCTGATCTGCACGCAGATCGGCGCCCAGGACTACGCCGGTGGCACCGCGGTGCACATCAACGCCGGTGTGGCCGGCCTGGTGCTGGCCCTGGTGATCGGCAAGCGGATCGGCTTCGGCCGTGAGCCGATGCGCCCGCACAACCTGACCCTGACCATGCTCGGCGCCGCCCTGCTGTGGGTCGGCTGGTACGGCTTCAACGTCGGTTCGATCGTCTTCAGCGACGACCTCGACGCCAGCGACCAGTTCCTGGCCGAGACCGGCCTGACCTTCGCCAACACCACGCTGGCCACGATGGCCGCGATCCTCGGCTGGCTGCTCGTCGAGAAGGTGCTGCACGGCAAGGCCACCACGCTGGGCGCCGCCTCGGGCATCGTCGCCGGCCTGGTCGCGATCACCCCCGCCGCCGGCGCGGTGAACATCCTGGGTGCCCTGGCCATCGGTGCGGTCTCCGGTGCGCTGTGCGCCTGGGCGGTGGGCCTGAAGTTCAAGCTGAGCTACGACGACTCCCTCGACGTGGTCGGCGTCCACCTGGTCGGCGGCATCGTCGGCACCGTGATGATCGGCCTCTTCTCGGTCACCGCGGGCGAGGGTGACAACGTCGCCGGCGGCGCCGTCGACGGGCTGTTCTACGGCGGTGGCATCGGCTCCCTGGTCGACCAGGTGCTCGGTGTCCTGGTCGCCGTCGCGTGGTCCGGCCTGGTCACCCTGCTGATCGCGCTGGCCATCAAGTACACGCTGGGCTGGCGCATCGACGAGGAGGCCGAGGTCGAGGGCATCGACTTCGACCAGCACGGCGAGTCGGCCTACGATCTCAACACCAGCCTGTCCAGCGGCAGCGGCGGCGCCTTCGCCGCCGCCACGAGGCCCGATCCCTCCACCCGCAAGGAAGGGGCACACGCATGAAGCTCGTGACCGCGGTCATCAAGCCGCACAAGTGGGAGGACGTCCGCGAGGCCCTCGAGACCTTCGGTGTCGCCGGCATGACCGTCAGCGAGGTCAGCGGCTACGGCCGGCAGAAGGGCCACACCGAGGTCTACCGGGGCGCGGAGTACGACGTCGCGCTGGTGCCGAAGATCCGCCTCGAGATCGTCGTCGACGACGCCGATGCCGAGGACGTCGCCGGGATCATCGTCAAGGCCGCCCAGACCGGCCGGATCGGTGACGGCAAGGTGTGGACCACGTCCGTCGACAGCGTGGTGCGGGTGCGCACCGGCGACCGCGACGCCGACGCCCTGTGAAGATCCACCTGTGAACATCCACCTGTGATCGAAGCGGCCCGGTCCACCCCTGCGGTGGGCCGGGCCGTCGTCACGTCCGGCATGATCGGGGACCACCACGACCCCTGACGCAGCGCCTGCCGCAGCCCCGCCCCGACCCGAGGAGACCGATGTGACGGCCACCGAGCGGGAGCGGCGCACGAGCGAGGCCGACGCGCTGTGCGCGGCGGCGTACGAGAAGGCCGGCGGAGCCGAGGTCGGATCGGCGCTGGTCGCCGTCGGCGGCTACGGCCGCCGCGAGCTCGCCCCGCACTCCGACCTCGACGTGGTGCTCGTGCTCGACGAGGGCGTCGAGGCGGGGGCGGTCGCCGACCGGCTGTGGTACCCGCTGTGGGACTCCGGCACCGCCGTCGACCACTCGGTGCGGGCCCTGCCCGAGATGCTGGCCGCCTTCGACACCGACCTGCGGGTCGCGATGGGGCTGCTCGACGTGCGGCACCTGGCCGGCGACGCGAACCTGACCCTGCGGCTGCGCGCGACCGTGCTCGCGCAGTGGCGGCGCAACGCCCGCGAACGGCTCCCGGCGCTGCGCGAGCTGGTGCGCGGGCGCCACGAGCTGGTCGGCGAGCTGGCCCACATGTCGGTGCCCGACGTGAAGGAGGCCGAGGGCGGCCTGCGCGACGCCACGGTGCTGCGGGCCCTGGTCGCCACCTGGCTCGTCGACGTGCCGCACACCGACCTCGAGCGGGGGCGCCAGGCCCTGCTCGACGTGCGCGACCTGGTGCAGGCCACCGCCGGGCGTGCCAGCGACCGGATTAACCCCGAGATGTGGAGCGAGCTGGCCACCGGGCTGGGGATGGACGACGCCCGCGACGCCCAGGTGCACGTGCGCACCCTGGGCCGGCGCATCACCCACCTGTCGCGGCTGAGCTGGCGCCGCGTCGACGACTTCCTGGCGCGACCGGTCTCGGTGCGCACCGCGCGCAGGCCGGCGCTCTTCCCGATCGCCCCCGGGGTCGCGCTGGCCGGCCGCGAGATCGTGCTCGACCGCAAGGCCCGGCCGGCCGAGGACCCGGTGCTGCTGCTGCGCGCGGCGGCCGCGGCGGCCGAGATGGACGCCGTGCTGGCCCCGCCGACCGCCGCCCGCCTGGCCCGCGAGGTCGCCGACCTCCCCGACCCCTGGCCCACCGAGGCCCGCCAGCAGCTGGTGCGGCTGCTGGCCTCGGGGCGCGGCCTGCTGCCGGTGTGGGAGACGCTGGAGGAGACCGGCGCGCTGCCACGGCTGCTGCCCGAGTGGGACCGCATCCGGCTGCTGCCGCACGCCTCGGCGATCCACCGCTTCACCGTCGACCGCCACGTGGTCGAGACCTGCATCGAGGCGTCCTCGCTGATCCGGCAGGTCAACCGGCCCGACGTGCTGATGGTGGCCGCGCTGCTGCACGACATCGGCAAGGGCAGCCTCACCGAGCACAGCGTGGCGGGGGAGCCGATCGCCCGCGGCATCGCGACCCGGATGGGCTTCGAGCCCGCCTCGGTCGACCTGATCGCCGGGCTGGTGCGCTGGCACCTGCTGCTCGCCGAGACCGCGACCACCCGCGACCACGACGACCCGGCCACGATCGAGCGGGTGGCCTCGCGGGTCGGCTCGACCGAGGCGCTGTCGCTGCTGACCGCGCTCACCGAGGCCGACGCCAAGGCCGCCTCGCCGCAGGCCTGGTCGACGTGGCGCTCGGGCCTGGTCCTGGAGCTCTCGCGCCGGGTGCACACCGCCCTCGACACCGGCCACAGCCCGCCGCCGGTGGCCGACGAGGAGGTGGAGGTCCCGCGCGAGGTGCGCAACGGGGCGGTCCACTTCTCGGTCGAGTCCACCACCGACGGCACCCGGGTCACCGCGATCGCGCCCGACCGGGTCGGGCTGCTCGCCGACTTCTCGGGGCTCTTCGCGCTGCAGCGCCTGCCGGTGCGGGCCGCCAGGGCCTGGGCCCAGGGCGTCTACAGCGTCTCGGTCTGGGAGGTCGCCGAGCCCGGGCTCGACGTGCCCTACCTGCGCGAGCGGTACGCCGCGATCGCCGAGGGCCGCGTCGACCCCGCCAGCCGGTTGCGGCCCGACCCCAAGGCGCTGGCCCCGACCGTGGAGGTGCGCCCCGACGCCTCGCGCTCGGCGACCGTGCTCGAGGTGCGCGCCGCCGACCAGCCCGGCGTCGTGCACCGCGTCTGCGCGGCGCTGGCCCAGCTCGACGTGGCGGTCCGCTCGGCGCACGTCGAGACCCTCGGGCCGCAGGCCGTCGACGTCTTCTACCTGCAGGAGGCCGCGGCGGGGGCGCTGTCCGAGACCCGCGCCGCCGATGCCGCGCACGCCGTCCGTGCGGCTCTCACCGTGGACCCCCGTTAGGCTGGAGCCTCCACCCCGCTCCGCCGACTCACCGAGGGACGCCCTTGTTCGCCACACTGTCCGACCGGCTCGCCGACACCTTCAAGAACCTCCGGGGGAAGGGTCGCCTGTCCGAGGCCGACATCGACGCCACCGCGCGCGAGATCCGCATCGCGCTGCTCGAGGCCGACGTCGCGCTGCCGGTGGTCAAGGAGTTCGTGGGCGCGGTCAAGGAGCGCGCTCGCGGCGAGGAGGTCAGCGGTGCGCTGAACCCCGCGCAGCAGATCATCAAGATCGTCAACGAGGAGCTCGTGACGATCCTGGGCGGGGAGACCCGCCGGCTGCGCTACGCCAAGACCGGGCCGACCGTCATCATGCTGGCCGGCCTCCAGGGTGCCGGCAAGACGACGCTGGCCGCCAAGCTGGCGCTGTGGCTCAAGGAGCAGGGCAAGTCGCCGATGCTGGTGGCCGCCGACCTGCAGCGCCCCAACGCGGTCAAGCAGCTGCAGGTCAACGGCGAGCGCGTCGGCGTCACCGTCTACGCCCCCGAGCCCGGCAACGGCGTCGGCGACCCCGTCGCGGTGGCGCGCGGCTCGGTCGAGGAGGCCAAGCGCACCCTGCACGACGTCGTCATCGTCGACACCGCCGGCCGTCTGGGCATCGACGCCGAGCTGATGAAGCAGGCCGGCGACATCCGTGACGCCGTGACGCCCGACGAGGTCCTCTTCGTCGTCGACGCGATGATCGGCCAGGACGCCGTGGTCACCGCGCAGGCCTTCCTCGACGGCGTCGGGTACGACGGCGTGGTGCTCACCAAGCTCGACGGCGACGCCCGCGGTGGTGCCGCGCTGTCGATCGCCTCGATCACCGGCAAGCCGGTCATGTTCGCCTCCAACGGCGAGAAGCTCACCGACTTCGACCTCTTCCACCCCGACCGCATGGCCTCGCGCATCCTCGACATGGGTGACGTGATGACCCTGATCGAGCAGGCCGAGAAGAGCTTCGACTCCGAGCAGGCGCTCAAGGCCGCGCAGAAGCTCAGCGGGCAGGGCGGCGAGTTCACCCTCGACGACTTCCTCGAGCAGATGCAGCAGGTGCGCAAGCTCGGCTCGATGTCGAAGATCATGGGGATGCTGCCCGGGATGGGGCAGTTCCGCGAGCAGCTCGAGAACTTCGACGAGCGCGAGATCGACCGCATCCAGGCGATCATCCAGTCGATGACGCCCGCCGAGCGGGCCAACCCCAAGATGATCGACGGCTCGCGCCGGGCCCGCATCGCCAAGGGCTGCGGTCGCCAGGTCTCCGACGTCAACCAGCTCGTCGACCGCTTCTTCGAGGCGCGCAAGATGATGATGCAGATGGCCCGCGGCGGCGGGATGCCCGGCATGCCGGGGATGCCGGGGATGGGCGGCGGCAAGCGCGCGAAGGCCAAGCCGCAGCAGAAGAAGGGCAAGGGCGCCAAGCGCTCGGGCAACCCGGCGAAGGCCGCCCAGGAGGCGAAGGCGGCCCAGGAGAAGGCGGCGGCCGCCCCGGCCAACCCCTTCGGCACCCCGGGCGGTGAGCCGGTCGACTACGAGAAGGCGGCGGCCGACCTGAACCTGCCCAAGGACTTCTCGAAGTTCCTCAAGTGAGGTCCGTCGTGGTGGTCGACTCGGCCAACGTGGTCGGCAGCCGGCCCGACGGGTGGTGGAAGGACCGCGCCGCGGCGACCCGTCGCCTGCACGAGGCGCTCCTGGTCGCCGACGTGCCCGGCGACGAGATCGTGCTGGTGCTCGAGGGCGGCGCCCGCGGCGGTGCCCGACCGGGCAAGGACGCCCACGTGCGGATCGTGCACGCCCCCAAGGAGGGCGACGTGACGATCCTCGCCGAGGCGCAGCGCGCCGCGGCCCGCGGCTGCACGGTCACCGTCGTCACCGCCGACCGGGCGCTGGCCGCCAACGCCGCGGCCACCGGCGCCACGGTCGTGGGCCCGACCTGGCTGCTCGACCAGCTCGACAAGCTCGACCACGGCTGAGCCTCCTGGCAGGCGGAGCGGGACCGGTTAGCCTCGCGGGCATGAGCGCGCTGAAGTTCTCCGGCCCGGTCCTGCCCGACGGCGAGAGCCGCGACCTGTACGTCGTCGACGGCCGGGTCACCTTCGAGCCGCAGCCCGGGGCCGAGACGGTCGCGCGCGACTGGATCGTGCCGGGCCTCGTCGACGCCCACAACCACCTGGGCATGGAGGACCACGGCGCGGTCGACGAGTCCGAGGTCGAGGGGCAGGCGCTCGCCGACCGCGACGCGGGCGCGCTGCTGCTGCGCGACTGCGGCTCGCCGGCCGACACCCGCTGGGTGCACGAGCGCGACGACCTGCCCCGGCTGGTGCGCGCCGGGCGCCACATCGCCCGCACCCGGCGCTACATCCGCAACTACGCCCACGAGGTCGAGCCCGAGCAGCTGCCGGCGTACGTCGCCCAGGAGGCCGAGGCCGGCGACGGCTGGGTCAAGCTGGTCGGCGACTGGATCTCGCGCGACGCCGGCGACCTGGCGCCGTCGTTCCCGCAGGAGAGCTTCGCCGAGGCGATCGAGGTCGCCCACGCCCACGGCGCGAAGGTGACCGCGCACTGCTTCGGGCACGAGGTGCTGCAGGGGCTGCTCGACGCCGGCATCGACTGCATCGAGCACGGCACCGGGCTCTCGCTCGAGCAGGTGGAGCAGATGGCCGCCGCCGGCGTCGCCCTGGTGCCGACGGTGATGCAGACCGACAAGTTCCCCGAGTTCGCCGCGCAGGGCCGCGAGAAGTTCCCGGCGTACGCCGCCACGATGGAGGAGCTGCACGCCCGGCGCCGCGAGGTGCTGATGTCGGCCCACGAGGCCGGGGTGCAGCTCTACGTCGGCAGCGACGGCGGCGGGGCCCAGCGCCACGGCCACCTGGCCGGCGAGGTGCTGGCGATGGCGCGGATGGGCCTGCCGGCCGACGAGGTGCTCGCCGCGGCGTCGTGGCGGGCCCGGGAGTGGCTGGGCCTCGAGGGCCTGGTCGAGGGCGCGAGCGCCGACCTGGTGGTCTACGACCGCGACCCCGCGCAGGACCTGACGGTGCTGTGGGAGCCCGCCCGCGTCGTGCTGCGCGGCCGCGTCGTCGCCTGACCCGGGCCCGAGCCGGGCCCGGGCAGGAGGCGATTTCTCCCGGACGGGCGGAGTCTGGCAGTATTCCACGCTGAGTCCTGCGCGTCCGGCCCCTCTCAACCGGTCACGTGGAGCCCATCGAGGAGTCGAGTCCCGGTCCCCACCTGGAGCCCCGGCCCTCACCACACACGACATCAAGGAGACACCACAACCGTGGCCGTCAAGATCCGTTTGAAGCGCCTGGGCAAGGTCCGGGTGCCGCAGTACCGCATCGTCGTCGTCGACTCGCGCAAGAAGCGCGACGGTCGCGTGATCGAGGAGATCGGCAAGTACCACCCCAAGGAGGACCCGTCGTACATCGACGTCGTCTCCGACCGGGCCCAGTACTGGCTGTCCGTGGGCGCCCAGCCCAGCGACGCGGTCGCCGCGATCCTCAAGATCACCGGTGACTTCCAGAACCACCACGGCCTCCCGGGCACCGAGGGCACGCTGAAGACCGCTGACGCCAAGCGCGACAAGCTCGAGATCTTCAACGAGGCCCTCAAGGAGGCGCACGGCTCGTCGGGCGCCGCCGCGACGACCAAGAAGTCGGCCGCCAAGAAGTCCGAGGCCAAGGCCGACGACAAGGCCGACGACAAGGCCGAGGCGAAGGCTGACGACAAGGCCGAGGCCAAGGCCGAGGAGCCGGCTGCCGCCGCGGAGCCGGAGACCACCTCCGACGACGCGACCAAGGCGGAGGGCTGAGCGCCATGCTCGCCGAGGCGCTGGAGCACCTCGTGCGCGGCATCGTCGACAACCCCGACGACGTCAGCGTGCGTGACAAGGAGCTGCGCCGTGGCTCGGTCCTCGAGGTCCGGGTCCACCCCGACGACCTCGGCAAGGTGATCGGCCGGGGCGGGCGGACCGCCTCGGCGTTCCGCACCGTCATCGGTGCGCTCGCCGGTCGCGGCGGGGCCCGCGTCGACTTCGTCGACGTCGACCGCCGCAGCTGAGCCGCACCCGCACGACCAGCACGCCGACCCGCCCGGGACACTCGGGCGGGTCGGCGTCATTTCGACCCCGACCAGCGCGAGCAGCGCGCGACGAGCACGTGCAGTGGAGGCAGTGATGGAGACCATCGACGTGGTGGTGGGCAGGCTCGGCAAGCCGCACGGCCTCAAGGGCGAGGTGACCGTCGACGTGCGCACCGACGAGCCGGCGCTGCGCTTCGCCGACGGCGCGGTGCTCGAGGTCGAGCGGCCGCGCGGGTCGGCGGCGACCTGGCGCACGCTGCGCGTGGCCCGCACCCGCTGGCACCAGGGGGTGCTGCTGGTGACCTTCGAGGAGATCGGCGACCGCACCGCCGCCGAGGCCGCCCGCGGGATCGTGCTGCACGCCCAGCTGCCGGCCGACGCCCGCCCCGAGGACCCCGACGAGTTCTACGACCACCAGCTGGTCGGCCTCGACGTCGTCGGCACCGACGGCACCGCGCTCGGCACCGTCAGCTCGGTGGTGCACGGCGGCGCGCAGGACCTGCTGGGCGTCAAGGCCCTCGACGGTCGCGACACCCTGGTGCCGTTCGTCTCCGCCCTGGTGCCCGAGGTCGACCTGGCCGCGGGCCGGGTCGTCGTCGACGACCGCCCGGGCCTGGTCTCGCCGCTGCCCGAGGACGACTGAGACCCGTGCGCCTGGACTACCTGACGATCTTCCCCGACTACCTCGCGCCGCTGGGGCTCTCGCTCCCGGGCAAGGCGGCCGCGCGGGGGCTCGTCGAGCTGCACGTGCACGACCTGCGCGGCTGGACCCACGACCGGCACCGCACCGTCGACGACACGCCGTACGGCGGCGGCGCCGGCATGGTGATGCGCCCCGAGCCGTGGGGGGAGGCGCTCGACGAGCTGCTGGGCGACCCCGCGGCCGGACGGGCCACCGTCGTGGTGCCCAGCCCGGCCGGCCGGCCGCTGACCCAGGCGCTGGCCCGCGAGCTCTCGACCCGCTCGCGGCTGCTCTTCGCGTGCGGACGCTACGAGGGCATCGACCAGCGCGTCCTCGACCACGCCCGCACCCGCGACGACGTCGAGGAGGTCGTCGAGGTCTCCCTGGGCGACTACGTGCTCAACGGGGGGGAGGTGGCCGCGCTGGCCGTCACCGAGGCGGTCGTGCGCCTGCTCCCGGGCTTCATGGGCAACGCCGCCTCGCTCGAGGAGGAGTCGCACGAGCAGGGGCTGCTGGAGTACCCCGTCTACACCAAGCCCGCCACCTGGCGCGGCCACGAGGTGCCGGCGGTGCTGCTGAGCGGCAACCATGGCGCCATCGCGGCCTGGCGCCACGAGCAGTCGCTAGAGCGCACCGCCGAGCGCCGCCCCGACCTGCTGCACGCCAGCCACGTGGCGGGGGAGTGGGAGGTGCTGCCCGCGGCCGCCGGCGACGCCGCCGAGCTGCACGTGCTGACCCTGGCCTGCTGGGTGGGCGAGGCGCTGGTCAACGAGGACCTCACCATCCCGCCGCTGCACGAGTCGGTCGAGGACACCGCGGCCTCGCTGGCCGAGTGGGAGACCTACGTCGTGCGGGTCGCCGGGCGCCTGGTGGGCTCGGTGCGCGGGCGGCTCGAGGACACCACGTGGGAGATCGGCCGGCTGATGGTGGCCCCCGACCTGCAGGGCCGCGGGCTGGGCCGGGTGCTGCTCGAGCACGCCGAGCGGGTCGCCCCGCCCGCGGCGGCGGCGTACCGGCTGGTGACCGGGAAGGACAGCGTGGCCAACCTGCGCCGCTACAAGCGCGCGGGCTACCGGGTGCGCGAGGTGCTGGACGGGCCGTCGGGGCCCGCGGTGCTGACCAAGGCACGGCGGCGGGCGGGCCGCGGCTGATTTCGGCGGGGGGTCGCGCCTGTGGCAGACTTCGTCGCTGGTCCTGCCGGACCGGAGGGCAGCCCCGAGGAACGCACGGGGGGCCCGCGTCGGACGCCTGCCACAGAGGGCGGCCCACGCCACCGGAGCAGACGGCGGACCACGTCCGTTCCTGCACCACCTGATTCCGCGGCTGATCTGTGGCACTCGCGAGGAGACACCATGAGCAACAACCTGGTCGCCCAGATCGGCAACGACGTCAAGCGCGACGACGTCCCCCACTTCCGTGCCGGTGACACCGTCAAGGTGCACGTGAAGGTCATCGAGGGCTCGCGCTCGCGCGTGCAGGTCTTCCAGGGCGTCGTCATCCGCGTCCAGGGGTCCGGCGTCGGCCGCACCTTCACCGTCCGCAAGGTCTCCTTCGGCGTCGGCGTCGAGCGCACCTTCCCGCTGCACTCCCCGATCTTCGAGACCATCGAGGTCGTGACCCGCGGCGACGTGCGCCGCGCCAAGCTGTACTACCTGCGCAACCTGCGCGGCAAGGCCGCCAAGATCAAGGAGCGTCGCGACTCCTGATCCGCGAGCCCTTCTCTACACTCGCCGCGTGAACAGCGACCACGACCCCGCACGCCCGACCACCCAGGGCGGCGGGGTCGTGCCGTCCCCGGCCGAGCGCGTCGCGGCGGCGCGCGAGCGCAACCGGCGCGGGCTCGCGGTGTGGCAGGAGTCGCTGCTGCTGCTCGGGCTCGCGGTGGTCCTCGCGGTGCTGCTGAAGTCCTTCGTGGTGCAGGCCTTCTACATCCCCTCGGAGTCGATGGAGCCCGGCCTCGTCGAGGACGACCGGATCCTGGTGGAGAAGTGGTCCGGCTGGTTCGGCGGCGAGCTCGAGCGCGGTGACGTCGTGGTCTTCGAGGACCCGGGCGGCTGGCTCAACCGGGGCGAGGTCGACGAGCCGTCGAACCCCGTCTCCGGCGCGCTCGCGGCCATCGGCCTGCTGCCCGACACCGGCTTCCTGGTCAAGCGCGTGGTGGGCGTCGAGGGCGACACCATCGTGTGCTGCGACGCCCGTAAGCGGCTCGTCGTCAACGGGGTGGCCCTCGACGAGGACGACTACGTGCTCGAGGACAAGCGGGTGCGTGGCTGCCGCGGCCCGATGACCGGCAACTGCGACTGGAAGGCCGGCCCGGTGCCCGAGGGCTCGGTCTTCGTGATGGGCGACAACCGCGGCCGCTCGGCCGACTCGACGGTGCACATGTGCCTCGAGGACGAGACCGACTGCGTGCCGGGCGACGAGTACGTGCCCACCGACCTCGTCGTCGGCAAGGTCTGGCTGCTGCTGTGGCCCACCGACCGGTTCGGCGGCCTCGAGAGCACCGACGCGTTCGACGACGTGCCGGACGCCTCCTAGGGGGACCGCTCGTGTCGGTGCTGCCGAAGGGTTCCACGGTCCGGCGCGACGCCGGTCTCTACGGCTACGAGCGCGCCCTGCGCCGCCACGGCCTCGAGGCGGTCGCCGGGGTCGACGAGGCCGGGCGCGGCGCCTGCGCGGGCCCGCTGGTCGCCGGCGCCTGCATCCTGCCGTCGGGACGCAGCGGCGTCGTGCCGGGGCTGGCCGACTCCAAGCTGCTGACCGAGAGGGCCCGCGAGCGCTGCTACGACCAGGTCGTGCGCCGCGCGGTGGCCTGGTCGGTGGTGGTCGTCTCGCACGAGGAGTGCGACCGGCTCGGCATGCACGTGGCCAACATCGAGGCGCTGCGCCGCGCGGTGGCGCTGCTCGACGTCCCGGCCGACTACGTGCTCACCGACGGCTTCCCCGTCGACGGGCTGGGCGTGCCCGGGCTCGCGGTGTGGAAGGGCGACCGGGTGGCCGCCTGCATCTCGGCCGCCTCGGTGCTGGCGAAGGTGACCCGCGACCGCCTGATGCACGACCTCGACCGCGAGTGGCCGGCGTACGACTTCAAGACCCACAAGGGCTACATCACCGAGACCCACACCCGCGCGCTCGAGGAGCACGGCCCCTCGCCGGTGCACCGGATGCGTTTCGTCAACGTGCGCCGCGCCGCCGGGCTGCCCTCGTAGGCTGCCTCCTCAGAGCGCCTGCGGCATCCCGAAGCGGGTGCGGACCCCGGGGGAGTGCAGCACCGAGACCGGGGCGGTGGTGGCGACCCCGGGCAGCCCGGCGGCGGTGACCACCTCGTCGCGCAGCCCGCGGACCCGGGCGCGGTGCAGCGGCCACGGCCCGTGGGTGTTGGGCACCCACAGGGTGCGACCCAGCACGGAGGTGTGCAGGCCGAAGCGGGCGGTCAGGAAGAGCTCCAGCGGTCCGGGCTCGACCGGGTCGCCGACCTCGACGTCCACGACGCTGCGGGGCCGGCCGCCGGTGCGGCGCCGCATCTCGTAGCGCCAGCCGCCGTCGGTCCGCTCGGCCGACATCCGGGCCCACTTGTAGGGCACCCCGAAGCCCGCGTTGGCACCGGCGACGACGGCCAGGCGGTCGGCGTCGAGGGAGCGGAAGACGACGCCGTGGCGTCCGCGGTCGTCGGTGGAGTAGAGGCGCACGTTGGTCTCGAGGAAGGTGCCGAGCCAGGGCACGGGCCGGTCGGAGCCCACCCCCGCGTCGACCATCCGGAACGGGATGAGGCCGACCCAGGCGGCGCCGTCGTACAGGTCGGGACGCACGCCGCGCGGCATCATCGGCGCGACGAGCGCGGGGTCGACCGGCCAGTGCAGGAACGTGATGTCGCGCCACCACTGGTCCATGATCGCCCGTCCGGGCAGCGGCGGGCCCTGGCCCGGGGGAGTCTCGCTCGACGTGGCTCGCACACGTCTACGATGCCAGTGCCCACCTCGCCGCGAGGGTGGGCGAGCAGGTCCGCCGGTCGAGTGAGGAGCACGTGTGAGCGCCGAGGAGCTCGAGCAGTACGAGGCCGAGATGGAGCTGACCCTCTACCGCGAGTACCGCGACGTCGTGGGCATCTTCAAGTACGTCGTCGAGACCGACCGCCGCTTCTACCTGTGCAACCAGGTCGACGTGAAGGCCCGCACCGAGCAGGGCGACGTCTTCTTCGAGGTCTCGATGAGCGACGCGTGGGTGTGGGACATGTACCGGCCGGCCCGCTTCGCCAAGAACGTCAAGGTGCTGACCTTCAAGGACGTCAACGTCGAGGAGCTCCAGCCCTCCGACGTGGAGCCGCCGAAGGCCTGAGCCCGCCGCGGGGTGGCCGAGCGTCCACGATGACTAGTCCATCTGGGCCATCTACCCCGGGGAACCCTCCCCAGGGCCGGGGCGACTCCCTACGCTCGGGGCTGCGGAACGGGAGTCCGCGTTCGAGGGACGGGGTTGGGGAGCATGCCTGGAGGGATCCGGCGCGCGCGTGAGCGCGAGCGAGGTGCGGCCGCGGTCGAGTTCGCGCTCGTGGTGCCGCTGCTGCTCGTGCTGGTCTTCGGCATCATCAGCTACGGCTACATGCTCAGCTTCCGCCAGGCCATCAGCCAGGGCGCCGCGGAGGGAGCCCGGTCGGGGGCGGTGTGGGCGTCGGCGTACGACGCCGGGCAGGACGCGCAGCGCAGGGCCGCCGCGACCACCAGCGTCGACGAGGCGCTGAAGAGCTACGGCGTCGGCTGCTCCGCGGGCGCCACCTGCACCGTGACCATCGCGCCCTGCGGGACGGCCAAGTGCGTGAAGGTCGTGGTCTCCTACCCCTACGGCGCCAAGCCGCTGACCCCGAAGATCCCGCTGGTGCCGCTGCCCAGCACGCTCTCCTACACCTCGACGGCGAGGGTCAGTTGAGCCGGCTGCTCGACCCGGGTGCCCGCGGTGACCGGCGCGAGCGCGGCGCCGTCGCGGTCTTCCTCGCCGTCACCGTCTCGCTGCTGGTGGTCGTCGGCGCCTTCGCCGTCGACCTCGGCATGCAGCGCGTCGTGCGCCGCGACATGCAGGCGCTGGCCGACGTGGTGGCCCTCGACCTCGCGCGCGAGCTCGACGGACGCACCACCGCGCAGCTCGCCCCCCAGCTGGTCGCCTCGTCGTCCTCGAGCGCGCTGGCCAGGAGCCTGGCCGGCAACCAGACCACGCTCGGCGACAACCGCAAGGTGGTCGCCACCTGGGGCTTCCTCAACGGGGGCGCCTTCACGCCCAGCACCTCGGGCCAGGTGCCCACGGCCGTGAAGGTCTCCGCCGGCGCCGACATCGGGTTCAGCTTCACCAGCGGTCGCGGTGCCGCCACCCGCACGGCGTACGCGCAGTCCTCGACCACCGCGTGCCACGAGCTGGGGTCGGTCGCCGTGGCCGTCAAGAGCGGCGACGCCACCCTGCTGGCGTCCCTCAACGCCCTGCTGGGCCTGGACGCGAGCCTGCTGTCCTACCAGAGCATCGCCGGGGTCAAGGTCACGCTGGCCCAGCTGGTCGCGACCTCGCGGGTCGGCACCGAGACCGAGCTCCTCACCGGTCTGGTCGACTTCGGCGACCTGGTGCAGGCCACGATCGACGCGCTGAACAAGCAGAAGCCCGCCGGGTACGTGAACGCGGTCTCCGCCCTCGGCGCGTTCATGGCCGTCGAGAGCACGGTGCCGGCGCTGCGGCTGGGGAACCTGCTGAGCATCGCGCCCTCCGACGGCGCAGCGCTCGAGACCGGTCTCAACGTGCTCGACCTCCTGGCCGGCGCCCTGCTGGTCGCCGACGGCAAGCACGCGCTCACGGTCGACAGGCTGCAGGCCAAGATCCCCGGTCTCGGCGGCCTGGCCGGCACCCTCTACGTGCAGGAGGGCAAGCGCCTGGCCTGCGGGTCCCCCAACACCGACGTGGCCTCCGCCAGGACCGCGCAGCTGTCGACGACGATGGCGCTGGACCTGTCCGCCAACGGGGGCATCAACAGCCCGAGCCTCGGCGTCGACCTGGGGGTCGTCAAGGGCACGCTGCAGACCCAGACGGCCGTCGGGGCCCTGCAGGTGGACCTCGGGAACGCGACCTCCCGGCTGGTCGACCCGCCGGCGGTCAAGTGCGGCGCCGGCACCGCCGCCTCGCCGCACACGTTCTCCGTCAACGTGCAGTCGGGTCTCGCGACGTACTCCCTGGGGACCGAGGTGAAGGTCGCCGGGAAGCTGCAGGTGGGCGTCGGACCGCTGAAGACCGACGTCGACGTCGACATGGTGGTGGGCGTGGCGATGTCGTCGGCACCACCCGGCGCCGGCGGCACCGTCGCGCTCAGCCTGCCTCCCAACGACACCGTGCCGGTGCAGACCGGCTCGGCGCCGCAGCTGCTCACGACCGTGGTCCCCACGGTCAAGTCGGGCGGCATCGTGCCCGCCGCGGGGCTGACCGGTGTCCTGTCGGCGGCCGGCTTCACCAACCTGTCCCTGAGCCAGGCCATCGCGACCGCCCTGATCAACGACTCCAACGGGATGGTCCAGAAGTCGCTGCTGCCGCTCGCCGCGAAGATCGACGCGTCGGTGATCGGTCCGCTGGCGAAGCTGCTCGGCATCCGGGTGGGTGGCGCCGACGTGTTCGCGGTGGCGGCCGTCTGCGGAGTGCCGGCCCTGCGCGGTTGAACCTGCGCGGCTGAACCTGTGCCACCGGGCGTCCACAAGCGTCCTGTCGTGCGCCTCGATCCACAGCGCTGCGCCGAGGCCGACCGGCGGGTCCGTGGGCGACGGAGTCTCTGACCAGGAGGTCGGAGATGACAGCGACAGCAGCGAGCCGGCAGGCCCTGGGGGCGTACGGCGAGACGGTGGCGGCACGCCACCTGGTGGAGCAGGGGATGACCCTGCTCGAGCGGAACTGGCGGTGCCCGGTCGGCGAGGTCGACCTGGTGCTGCGCGAGGGCCAGGTGCTGGTGGTCGCGGAGGTGAAGACCCGCGCCGGTGACCTGGGCGGCTCGCCGCACGAGGCGGTCACCGCGGCCAAGCTCGAGCGGCTGCAGCGTCTCGCCGAGGAGTGGCAGGTCGCGCACGGCCCCCGGCTGCCCGAGGTCAGGGTCGACCTGGTCGCGGTGCGGCTGGCCGCGCGCGGCGCGGCCGAGGTCGAGCACGTGCGGGGGCTGGTCTGATGCCGTTCGCGACCGCTCGCACCGTCTCCCTGCACGGCGCGGTCGGGCACCTGGTCCACGTGCAGGCCGACGTCTCGCCCGGCCAGGTCGGCACCACGCTGGTCGGCCGCCCCGACGTCGCCATCAGCGAGGCCCGTGACCGGGTGCGGATGGCGATCATCAACTCCGGGCTCGGCTGGCCGGCCACCAAGCGGATCACGGTCCTGCTGTCGCCGGCCGACCTGCGCAAGCGGGGCACGCACTTCGACCTGGCCATGGCGCTGGCGGTGCTGGCCGCCGACGCGGCCGTCGCCGAGAAGGCGCTCCACGGGTGCCTGTTCGTCGGCGAGCTGACCCTCGACGGCGGGCTGCGCCCGGTCACCGGCGTGCTGCCGATGGTGCTCGCCGCCCGCGAAGCGGGCGTGCGCACCGTGTTCGTCCCCGAGCCGCAGGCCGCCGAGGCCGCGATGGTGCCCGGCACCACCGTCTTCGGCATGCGCTCGCTGCGCCAGGTCGTGGCCCAGCTCAAGGGCGACGAGGTGCCCGACGCGCCCCCCGTCGCGTCGTCGACCGGGGCGAGCCTGCTGTCGTGGCGCGGCTCCGAACGCCACGACGAGGTCGACATGGCCGACCTCATCGGGATGGCCGACGCCCGGTACGCCGCCGAGGTCGCGGCCGCCGGCGGCCACCACCTGCTGCTGCAGGGTCCCAAGGGCTCCGGCAAGACCACCCTGGCCGAGCGGATACCGACGATCCTGCCCGACCTCGACCCCGAGGAGTCCCTCGAGCTGACCGCCATCCACTCGCTGGCCGGGGTCCTCGACCCCAGCCGCGGGATGCTGCGCCGCCCGCCGTACGCCGCGCCCCACCACGACGCCAGCAAGGCCAGCATCGTGGGTGGCGGCAGTGGACAGGTCCGGCCCGGCGAGCTCAGCCGATCCCACTGCGGGGTCCTGCTGCTCGACGAGTTCCCCCTGTTCCGCGCCGACGTGATCGAGGCCCTGCGCGAACCCCTCGAGAACGGTGAGATCACCGTGGCCCGCGCCGAGGAGCTGGTCACGCTGCCGGCCCGCGGCATGGTGGTGCTCGCCGCCAACCCCTGCCCGTGCGGGGAGTTCCGGGCCGAGGCCGGCGCCAACCGGTGCACGTGCCGCGACACGGTGCGGCGCGACTACCGCCGCAAGGTCACCGGTCCGGTGACCGACCGCATCGACATCACCCGGCAGGTCGACCCGGTGCGCCCCCACGAGCGGCGCGACCCGCTGGCCGTCCGGGAGACCTCGGCCGAGGTGCGGGCGCGGGTCACCGCGGCGCGCCGCCGGCAGGGCGAGCGCTACCGCGGCTGCGGCTGGCGGCTGAACTCCCAGGTGCCCGGCGCCGCGCTGCGCGAACGGTGGCCGCTCGGCGAGGACGGTCAGGGCCTGCTCGACCAGGCGCTGTACAAGGCCGAGGTCACCAGCCGCGGCGTCGTGCGCGTGCACCGGCTGGCCTGGACCGTGCTCGACCTGCTGCCCGACGCCGCCGGCGACCGTCGCCCCGGTGCCGCCGAGGTCGACACCGCGCTGCGGCTGCGCGCCGGCCGCGCGCTGATGCTCAGCGCCCTCGAGCGGGGTGCGTGATGAGGGTCTGGCAGGACGACCGCCTCGCCCGGGTCGCGCTCTCGCGCATCGTCGAGCCCGGCCATCCGCAGCTGCTGGCGAGCGTGAGCAGCATCGGGCCCGTCGAGACGCTGCAGCAGCTCGCCGACAGCCATCCCGACCTCGCCGACCTGCAGGCCGAGACGCAGGCGCGCAGCGGCGGGCTGGACCCCGAGCGCGTCCTGGCCCTCGCCGCCCGCCAGGGCATCCGGTTCGTGACCCCCGCCGACGCCGAGTGGCCCGAGCAGCTCGGCGACCTCGAGCAGCCGCGGGTGCAGGGCCGCGGGGGCGTGCCCGTCGGGCGGTGGGTGCGCGGTCCGCAGCGTCTCGACACGCTGTCCGGATCGGTGGCCGTCGTCGGTGCCCGCACCGCGACCGGGTACGGCGCCTCGGTGGCCGGCGACATCGCCGCCCAGGTCGCCGCGGCCGGTCGACCGGTCGTGTCCGGGGCCGCCTTCGGCATCGACCAGGCCGCCCACCGCGGG
>JBFGFQ010000016.1:0-22805 GCA_041579495.1 Nocardioides sp. | reverse complement strand
CGCTGGGCCAGCTCGGCCGCGACGCGGGTGAAGATCTCGGGGTTGCGCAGCCCGCGGGCCTGCAGCGCCGCGTGGCGACGGCGTACGTAGTCCTCGACGCTCTCGCGGTGGAAGGCCACCACGTCGCCGACGACGCGCCGGGCCTCGGCCTCGTCGAGACCGGTGGTCGCCACGAGGTGCTGCACCAGCGGCGTCACCGCGTCGTTGACGGGATCCTGGGTCCGGTCCCCGCGTCGCTCGACTGCCACGGCCCCCAATCTGCTGGATCCGACCCCCAAGGCGCAACATCCTGCCCGGAATCGGGCAAGAACCAGCGCGAGCCGCCTTTCCTTCACCGTCAGTGGATCCCGTCACATCAGCCGTGCTACCTTGGGTGAACAGAAGGTGAACAGGAGGTGTCCCATGACGGACTCGCAGATGACCGGCGTCCCGACCCAGAGCTGGGTGATGGTGACCGACGCGGACGGCCGTTCGCACCTGGAGTCGCGCTGGACGACGCCCGAGACCGCTGCCGCTGCCGCACCTGCGCCCGCGCCTGCCGTCGCGGCCCACGCCGCCTGAGGCGTCCCGCACCGCCACTCCGCTCGACCGAGCCGCGTCCCGACGGGACGCGGCTCGTCGCGCTCCACGACTTTCCTCGGAGATCGGGAATGAAAGCGGACCACGCCGGCTTCAGGTAGTTGAAGATTCACCCACGACTACCGAGGAGCTCTCCATGGCCTTCTTCCGCAAGAACGACGACAGCACCACCACCGCGACCGCCGGCACCGGGTTCGACGCCCCCACGGCCGTCCTCGACGACATCTCCGGCGACTACACGCTCGACGCCAGCCACAGCCGGCTCGGCTTCAGCGCCCGGCACGCCATGGTCACCACGGTCCGCGGCCGGTTCGCCGACTGGTCGGGCACCGCGCACATCGACACGGTGGACCCCGCCGCCTCCTCGGTCAGCCTCACGATCCGCACCGCCTCGATCGACACCGGCAGCGCCGACCGGGACGCCCACCTGACCTCCGCCGACTTCTTCGACGCCGAGACCCACCCCGAGATCACCTTCGTCTCCACCCACGTCGCCCGCGACGGCGCCGACTGGGCCATCACCGGCGACCTGGGCATCAAGGGCACCACCCGACCGGTCACCATCGAGTTCGAGTCGACCGGCTCGGCCCAGGACCCCTTCGGCAACCTGCGCATCGGCTTCGAGGGCGGCACCAGCATCAACCGCAAGGACTGGGGCCTGACCTGGAACGCCGCGCTCGAGACCGGTGGCGTGCTGGTCTCGGAGAAGATCAAGCTCGACTTCGACATCTCCGCCATCCGCAACGCCTGAGCCGACGCGCCGGCCGGCCCCTGGGACGTCATACGTCTGGCACCGACGGACGTCCCGCCCGTCTGACGTCCCGGGTGGCGGCGGCGGCGGAAACCGTGTGGCAGGGGCGGCGGTGCGGGCGCATCATCAGCAGGTGAGCGCCCGCACCGTCCCGTCCCCGGCCCTGCCCCAGGGGCTGCGGACCCGCCCGCTGGGCCTCGACGACGCCGAGGCGGTGGCCGACCTGGTCCGCGCCGAGGAGACCGTCGACCTCGGGTCGGCGGAGACCGACGTCGAGGACGTGCGCACCGACTGGCTGCGGCCCAGCTACGACGTCGCGGCCAGCACCGTGGGGGTCCTCGACGCCGCCGACGGCGGGCGCCTGGTCGGGTACGCCGACCACGCCGGCGGCGACGTCGCGTACGCCGCCGTCGACCCGGCGCACCACGGCCGCGGCATCGGCAGCTGGCTGGCCTCCTGGGTCGAGGAGCGCGCCCGCGCGGCCGGAGCCCCGCGGATCGGCAGCCAGGTGCCGCAGGGCAGCGCCGCCGACCGCCTGCTGGACTCGCGGGGCTACCGGCAGCGCTGGACGGCCTGGGACCTCGAGCTGCCCGAGGGCGTCACCATGCCCGCGGCGCCGCTGGCCGCCGGGCACACGCTGCGCGACGCCGACCCGAGCGGGCCTCGCGACCTCGAGGCGGCCTGGACGCTGCTGGAGGACTGCTTCCTGGAGTGGGCCGACCGGCCCCGCCAGCCGCTGGCCGACTTCGCCACCCGGATCCGCGACCGGGCCGGCTACCAGCCCTGGAACCTGCGGCTGGTGCACGACGGGACCGGCGCGCTGGTCGGTGCCACGCACGTGCACCTGGCCGGCGGGGGCGGCTACGTCGCCAAGATCGGCGTACGACGCGACCGTCGCGGCCGCGGGCTGGCCGCGGCGATGCTCGTCGACGCCTTCGCGCTCGCCCGTGAGCACGGGGCGCAGCGCTGCTACCTCGCGACCGACTCGCGCACCGGCGCGCTGGGCCTCTACGAGAAGGTCGGGATGGTCGTCTCCTCCACCTGGGTCAACCGGGCGCTGGACCTCTAGCCGGCTCGAGCGGCGCCACCGGCACGCCCGCCGTCTGCGAGGCTGGCCCGGTGAGCAGCCCGGCCGGCACCGTCGTCCCCGACCTGCGCGGGGCGGGCCTGCAGCGCACGCTCATCGCGCTGATCCAGGTGCTCGGGCTGGCCGTGTGGTTCTCGGCCACCGCGATCGCGCCCACGCTGCGCGGCGAGTGGGACCTCGGCGACACCTCGGTGGTGTGGCTGACGGGTGCGGTGCAGATCGGCTTCGTCGTGGGCGCCCTGACCTCGAGCGTGCTCAACCTGCCCGACCGGATGCCGCCGCAACGGCTGGTCGCGCTCTGCGCCTTCGGTGCGGCCGCCTCGACGTCACTGCTGGCGGTGGCCGCCGAGGGGCTGGCACTGGCCCTGCCGCTGCGCTTCCTCACCGGCGCCTTCCTGGCCGGGGTCTACCCGGTCGGGATGAAGCTGATGGCCTCGTGGTCGCTGCCGGTCGACCGCGGCCGCGCCTTCGGCGTGCTGATCGGGGCGCTGACCCTGGGCTCCGCGCTGCCGCACCTGATCAGCGCCTCCGGACCGCTGCCGTGGCGGGCGGTGATGCTCACCGCGGCCGCGCTGACCACCGGCGCCGGCCTGGTCGCGCTCACCGTGCTGCGCCCCGGCCCGCTGCTGGCGCCCGGCCAGCGACCGCGGGCCCGCCACGCCCTCGCCGGGCTGAGCCGCCCGGCCCCGCTGCTGGCCAACCTCGGCTACTTCGGGCACATGTGGGAGCTGTACGCGCTGTGGACCTGGCTGCCGGCCTTCCTCGTCCACCAGCCGGCCTGGGACCTCTCGGGGGCCGGGGTCAGCGCGGTGACCTTCGTGACGATCGGCGTCGCCGGTCTCGTCGGCAGCCTGCTCGGCGGCTGGGGCGCCGACCGGTACGGCCGCTCGGCCGCGGCGGTCGCGGCGATGGCCACCAGCGCCGCCTGCTGCTTGCTGGCGCCGCTGCTGTGGTCGACCGGACCGGTGCTGCTGGCGGTGTTCCTGCTGGTGTGGGGCGCCTCCGTGATCGCCGACTCCGGGGTCTTCTCGACCGCGCTGAGTGAGAGCACCGACCAGCGCTACGTCGGGACCGCGCTCAGCGTGCAGACCGCGATCGGCTTCACGCTGTCGGTGGTGACCATCCAGCTGCTGCCGCTGCTGGCCGGCGAGGTCGGCTGGCGCTACGCGTTCTGGCTGCTCGCGCCCGGTCCGGCGCTGGGTGCGCTCGCGATGCTGCGGCTGGGCCGGATCACGGCACCTCGACGGTCGTGACCACCGAGGTGACCGAGGGCCGGCGCGGGGTGGAGGAGAAGCCGAAGTCGGGAGCGGGGTGCACCGGCGCGAGCGCGCCGAGGTCACGGCCCTCGAACCGTCCGCGGAGCGCGGTGACGGCGTGGTGGTCGGTGGCGCCGTACCACTCGCGCCGCCCGTTGCCGGCCGACCCGCGGGTGCGCACGCCGCGCATCACGACCCGGGCGACCGGATCGACGGCCGCGCAGAAGGCCGGCGCGGTCGCCACCCGGTCGGGCACCAGGCCCAGCAGCCGGCCCAGCGGCGTGCGCCCGCCGACGTCGAGGTCGAGCTCGAGGGAGTCGGCGCGCACCGACCAGGCACCCGCCGAGCCGGTGGTCGCGAACGCCTCCACCCGCACCTCGTCGAAGGTGTAGGTCGCGGCGATGAAGTCGGCGACCCGCTCGGTGGGCGCCAGCAGCAGCCGGTGCCCCGAGGGCAGGGCGAGCATCGCGTCGGAGAAGGGGCCCCACGGGGTGCGGTCCCAGCGCCCGACGACCACGCGCACGCCCGAGGTGCTGCCGACGCCGGCGATCCGGCCGTGGAAGCGCTGACGCATGGCGCGAGCCTAGGCGGCCCGCGCCTCACCCCCCGGCGTTCCAGATGTCGTTGGTGCAGCGCCAGGTGCCGCCCTCGCGGCGCCACGTCGTCAGGACCCGCCCCACCATGACCAGGGGAGACCCGTCCTGCCCGGTCATCTCGACGCGGTTGGTGCCGCGGATCCAGGCCATCGAGCCGTCGTCGGAGAGCTCGACCTCGCCGGTCTCCCAGGAGATCCGGAAGCCGGGGATGGCCGTGCTGGCGGTGACGTAGGCGCGCAGCGCGTCCTTGCCGCGCACCTCGTCCATGCCGGGCGGCACGACGACGGCGTCGTCGCTCCAGTACTCGAGGACCTCCTCCAGCGGCGCGCCGGACGAGGCGGCCGCCGACCAGGCTGCGTCGCGGGCCCGCAGCTCGTCGCGCAGGGCGTCCAGGGCGTGGGTGTCGTGCTGGGTGTGGTGCTGGGTGTCGCTCATCGGGACCTCCGGGATGACCGACCCGCCCCATGCGGGCCGGACCTCACATCGTGGCACCGCGGAGGAGGACCGGGAAGCCTCGACCCCTAGTTGTGCCCGAGGCGGTCGAAGGCGCGGGTCGCAGCGTCGACGATGTCGTCGGGTGCGGCGGCGATCGAGCCGTCGAGCCAGGCGCTGACGAGCTTCTCCAGCCCGCCGATGAACATCAGCCCGGCGAGCTCGCCGTCGCGGCCCTGCAGGGCGTCGGACCCGTAGAGCGCGGCGGCCTCGGAGGCGGCGTACGCCCCGAAGCCGCGCAGCATCGCGTTGCGCGGGGCGCTCAGGGTCGGCCGCGCGGCGCCGCGCAGGATGGCGACCCGGCCCTTGCGCGGGTCGTCGGTGATGACGTGCACGAACGCCGCGACCGCGGCGCGCACCCGCTCGGCGGGACCGCCCTCGGTGTCGCTGATCGCCGCGTCGACCACGGTGCGGATCTCCTCGGTGATCTCGCGGAGCAGCGCCAGCAGGGCGTCGTCGAGGTTGGAGAACTGCTCGTAGAAGTAGCGCTCGGTGAGCCCCGCCTCGGCGCAGATCCGGGTCATCGTCACCGGCGGGCCGTCGACGCGCGCCCAGACCTCGAGGGTGGCGTCGACGAGCTGCCGACGTCGCGCGGCGACGCGCTCCTGCGCGCTCTGCCCGCGGTAGCGACCCGCTTTGACGGCCATGGGAAGCATCGTCCCACGACCCGACCGGGGCGGCAGCCACCCCTCGACGCGCCGAGACGATTGTTGACAGGGGTCCCTGCCTGAATCAGGTTGGACCAGTGCCCCGCACCCGCAAGACCCCCCGCGACCTGCACGGCCGGCTCGTCGTCGTCACCGGCGGCGGACGCGGCATCGGCCTGGCCACCGCCCGACGCTTCGCCGACGCGGGCGCCCGGGTCGTGATCGGGGACCTCGACGCCGACGTCGCCGAGGAGGCGGCCCGCTCGCTCGACGGGGCGCACCCGGTCCGCGGGCTCGCACTCGACGTGACCGACCGCGCGTCGTACGCCGCCTTCCTCGAGCGCGCCGGCGAGCACGGCCCGGTCGAGGTGCTCGTCAACAATGCCGGGATCATGCCGCTGGGCCCGCTCGCCGGGCAGGACGAGGAGTCCATCGACAGGGTGCTCGAGGTCAACCTCCGCGCGGTCATCACCGGCACCCGGCTGGTGCTGCCGATCATGGCCGCCGCGGGGCGCGGCCACGTCATCAACGTCGCCTCGGCCGTGGGCCGCGTCGGGATGGCCGGCGGCGCGGTCTACTCCGCCTCGAAGTTCGGCGTGGTCGGCTTCTCCGAGGCCACGCTCGGCGAGCTCGCACCGCTGGGCGTCGACGTCTCGTGCGTGCTGCCGACCGTGGTGGCCACCGAGCTGTCCACCGGCGTCTCGCCCCCGCGCGGGATGCGCGCCTGCACCCCCGACGAGGTCGCGGACGCGATCCTCGGCGTGGCGCGCCGGCCCCGCTTCGAGACCTGGGTGCCGGGCTACGCCAAGGGCGTCTTCCACACGAGCAACACGCTCCCGCGCCGCGCCCGCGACCTGCTCGGCCACCTGATGCACGCCGACTCCAGCCTCACCGACGTCGACGCCCGTGCCCGGGCCGCCTACGAGCAGCGCGCGGCCCGCTGACCAGGCCCACATCTCGCGCCGACCCGGCCGGGATCTCGCACCGAGTCGGCCCGAACCGGCCTCGGACGCCGCGGAACCTCCCTACCCTCGTCGTCGTGGCCCCCCTCCGCTCCCGCCTCGCCGCCCTCGTGGTCGCGGCCGGGCTGGCCGCGACGCTGACCTCCGTCGTGCCGCCCGTCGGCGCCGACGCGCCCCCGCACGCCGAGCGCGACCCCCGCCGCACTCAGGGGCTCTTCGTCGACCCGCAGACGGCCGCCGCCCAGCAGGGACCGGAGTACGACGCCATCGCGCGCCGCCCCCAGGCGCTGTGGCTCTCCCCCGAGCCCTACCCGCGCGAGCGGGTCGCCGACGTCGTGCGGACCCACCTCTCGCGCGCCGCCCAGGCAGGCAGGACGCCGGTGCTGGTGGTCTACGCGATCCCCGACCGCGACTGCGGCCGGTACTCCTCGGGCGGGCTGCCGGGCGCCGACGCCTACCGCGCCTGGGTCGCCGAGGTCGCCGCCGGTGTCGAGGGCGGCACGCCGCTGGTGGTGGTCGAGCCCGACGCCATCGGCTTCTACGGCCACGACGAGTGCGCCAACGGCCGGCAGCGGCTCAGGCTGTTGCGCGGCGCCGTGCGGCGGCTCAGTCGCGCCGGCGCCTGGGTCTACCTCGACGCCGCCCACTCCGGCTGGACGCCGTACGCCGACCGCGCGCGGCTGCTGCGCAGGGCCGGGGTCGGCCTGGGTCGCGGCATCAGCACCAACGTGGCGAACTTCCGGCGCCTGGGCCGGGAGAAGGCCTACGCCGAGACGCTGCTGCGGGAGCTGCGCGCCGACGGCGTGACCGGGCTGCGCTACGTCGTCGACACCTCGCGCAACGGTGCTCGGCGCCCGGTCGACGGCGACGTCACGAACCCGACCTGGGCGCGCCTTGGCCGGCCGCCGCGGCTGCGCTTCGAAGGCCGCTTCGACGGCACCCTGTGGGTCAAGCCCCCGGGCGAGTCGGACGGCCCGGTCAACGGCGGGCCCGCGTCGGGCCAGTGGTGCGACCTGCTGGCCGACCGCCTGCTGGGCCGCCAGGACCCCGGCCCGGGCTGCTGACCGGCCACCCGGCCGGCCGGGACCGTCACCAGCCCCAGGAGCCGGGCACGCCCTTGAAGGGCCCGACCACACGGCTGGTGATCCAGCCGCCGTAGAAGCCGCCCTCCTGCGGCACCACCAGCTCGCCGTCGACGCGGCAGGCGTCGACGGCCAGCGGGGTCACCGCCACCGCGTCCGCCAGCGCCGCGAAGGCCGGTGTCGGGCTCGGGTAGGTCCAGGCCGCACGCTCGGCGACCACCGCCCGCCCGTCGGGGCCGGGACCGCCGACCAGGTCGAAGTACGCCGCCCGGCCCTTCCACTCGCAGCTCGACGAGCCGTCGGTCGGGCGCAGCACGCCCTCCGCGAACGCCGCGCGCGGCAGGTAGTAGGTCGGCGGGTGGCTGGTCTCCAGGACCCGCCACGACCGCGTCGTGCGGGCGACGACGACGCCACCCAGCTCGACCTCGACGCTCTCGGAGGACTCCTGCAGGGCCGGCGGGCGCGGGTAGTCCCACACGGACTCCTGCCCGGGGCCGGGCTTCTCTGGTCTGGGGCGCACGCGGCCAGTCAAGCGCGGGGCGCCAAGGCCGGGCAGCTCAGCCCTCGTCGGGTTCCCGGGCCTCGCCGTGGCTGAGGTGCATGAGGTCGAGGGCGGTGGTGAGGTCCTCGGCGCTCTCGTAGGTCTCGGGCGCCTGGTCGATGAGCACGCCCGCCCAGGTGGGCTCGTCGGTGAGCACCTCGTGGCCGAAGTACTCCTCGATGGCCTCCGCGGCGCCCTGCGTGTCGAGTGTCATATGCACATCGTGCCAGGCCAGAAGGGGTGAGGGGAGTCCTGCGACCGTTCCGTGGTCGGATCCCCCACCCTTGGGGATGGCCGTGGACCACCGGTGAGCCGGTAGGCATGACCAATGACCCAGCCCCGCAGCTCGTCGTCCGCCTCCCCCGACGAGGACCTCGCACCCCACGTCCTGGTGCTCTTCGGGGCCACCGGCGACCTGGCCGCGCGCAAGCTCTTCCCGGGCCTCTACCGGCTGGCCGAGCAGGGCCGGCTGCCCGAGCGGTACGCCCTGATCGGCAGCGGGCGGCACTCCCCGGGCAGCGACGACGAGTTCCGTCAGCAGGTCCGCGAGGCGCTGCGCGAGAGCGTCGACGAGCTCGACGACGACGTGGCCGACGGGCTGCTCGAGCGGGTGTCGTTCTGCACCTCCGACGCCGACGACGGCGCCGACCTCGCCGCCGCGGTGCGCGACGCGGAGGAGCGCCTGGGCGAGGGCGCCGACGGCGGCACGGACGGCGTGCACCGGCTGGTCTACCTGTCGGTGCCCCCGGCGGCGATGCAGCCGATGATCGCGATGCTGGGGCGCGAGGAGCTCACCGAGCGGGCGCGCCTGGTGGTGGAGAAGCCGTTCGGCCTCGACCTCGACTCGGCCCGCGAGCTCGACGCGGCGCTGAAGGAGGTCGTCGACGAGGAGCAGGTCTTCCGCATCGACCACTTCCTGGGCAAGGAGGCGGCGCAGAACATCCTGGCGCTGCGCTTCGCCAACGGGCTCTTCGAGCCCGCGTGGAACTCGCGGCACATCGACTCGGTGCAGATCGACGTGCCCGAGGACCTCGGCCTCGAGGGCCGCGGCAGCTTCTACGAGTCCACCGGCGCGCTGCGCGACATGATCTCGACCCACCTGACCCAGCTGCTGGGCCTGGTGGCGCTCGAGGAGGCCTGCCGCTTCGACGCCGACGAGCTGCGCGACGCCAAGTCGGCGGTCTTCGCCGCGATGCGCCCGCTCGACCCCGACCGGGTGGTGCTCGGCCAGTTCGAGGGCTACCGCGACGACGAGGACGTCGCCGACGACTCGGACGTCGAGACGTTCGTGGCGCTCGAGGCGTGGATCGACAACGACCGCTGGCGCGACGTGCCGTTCTACCTGCGCACCGGCAAGGCGCTGGCCCAGGGCCGGCGCACCATCACGCTGCGCTTCCGCACCCCGCACACCGAGATCTTCAACGGCTCGGTGGCCTGCAACGAGCTCGTGCTCGAGCTGACCGACCAGCCGAGGGTGCACGTCGAGCTGCAGGCCAAGAGGCCCGGGCCCGACATGGACCTGGTCAAGGCGGTGATGAGCCTCGACTTCGCCGAGGACGTCGACGAGGGCGACCCGCTCGAGGCCTACGAGCGGCTGCTGCTCGACGTGCTGCGCGGCGAGCGCACCCTGTTCACCCGCTCCGACGAGGTGGAGCGGATCTGGGAGGTCTGCCAGCCGGTGCTCGACTCCCCGCCCGAGGTGCACCCCTACGAGCAGGGCTCCTGGGGCCCGCAGGCGGCGCTGGACCTGGCCCGGGGCGGCTGGCACCTGGGCCGCTGAGGCCCGCCCGGGGGCCTACCGCGCGCTCTCGCGCAGCGTCGCGCCCCGGGCCCCGCGCACGGTGAGCACCGCGCTGCCCAGCGCGACGGCGCCGAGGAGCACCGCGGTCAGCAGCGCCAGCAGCGCCAGCCGCGCCGGGTCGATCCGGGCGACCAGCTCGGGGGTCGAGAGCGTCTCGGCGTAGCCGAGGGTCACGGTGCGCAGCACGACGTACTGCGCCAGCGCCCCGGCGGCCAGTCCGGCCACGGCGGTGCTGCCCAGCACCGCCCCCAGCTCGCGGGCCACCGCGCCCATCACCTCGCGCCGGGGCACGCCGACGACGCGCAGCGAGGCGGCGTCGCGGCGCCGGGCCGGCAGCTGCACCGCGGTGCTGACGCCGAGCGCGGCCACGGCCATCACCAGCACCAGCACCGCGACGACGGCGTAGAGCCGCAGCGCCAGGGCGTACGCCTCGCCGTCGAGGCCGGCGCGCACGTCGGCGTAGGTGCGGTCGACCGAGAGCCCGGCAGCGCGCAGGCGCTCGGCGACCTCGTCGGGGGTGTCGGCGCGCGCCAGCACCACCACCTCGGAGGAGTCCTGGTCGTAGACCTCCCGGTCGATGCTGACCATGTCGTAGTCGATGAGCAGGCCGCGGGGCCCGAGCAGCGGCACGCTGGCGGCCTCGACCACCGGATCGACCGGGAAGCTCAGCGGCGAGCTGACCGAGAAGGCGTTGGGGTCGGCCTCGGTGCGCGCGTCGACCCCCTTGACGACCGGCAGGGCGGCGGGCAGGTCGCCGGCGGTGAGCTGGAGGATCGCCGGCTCGCTGGTGGCGGCCTCGACCCGCAGCACCCCGCCGGTGTCGCCGAGCCGGGTCACGGCGTCGGGCGCGGAGGCGTCGGGGGCCACCGCCCACCCGGCCCCGGTCACGGCGTCGACGGGCTCGCCGTCGACGCGCACCCCGGTGATCTCGACGGTGCCCTCGACGGTGGTGCGCAGCGCGGCCGGGCCACCGATGGTCAGCCCCTCGAGCCGGCAGCCGTCGCGGCAGGCGCCCACGCGGGTCTCGGTGGTGCCGCGGCCGGGAGGCACCGGCAGGAACGCGAAGCGGACGTCGCCCTCGGCGGTGACCAGGCGCAGGCGCAGCACCAGGTCGTCGCCGGAGCGGGCCTGGTTGTCGACCTCGACGCCGATCCGGGCGCCGGTGAGCACCGGCACCGCGCCGTCCGGGCGCAACCGGTCGGCGATCTCGGCGGTGGAGGTGCCGGGGGTCCACTGGTCCGACCACTGCGCGACCCGTGCCAGGCGCGAGGTGTCGGCGACGGTGAAGACCGGGCCGGTGCTCGACAGGGTGCCGGCCGCCATCAGCCAGCGGCCCTCGGGGTCGGCGGCGCGGCTCAGCGCCACGGTGCGGTCCAGCGACAGGTCGGAGGCCCAGACCACGGCGGCCGGGGCCCGGGTCGCGGCGACGCTCGCGCGCCACTGGGAGGCGGAGTCGTAGACACCGGCGCCGAACACGCAGATCGCGATGGCCGCGGTCACCGGCAGGATGACCAGGGTGCCCTCGCGCCGGCGGCTCAGCGCCCGGGCCGCGACGTACGTCGACAGCGACCCGCCGCGCGGACCACGTCGGGTCCACCAGCCCGCGAGCGACGCGGTGCCGCGCGCGCCGGCCAGGCCCGCGACCACGGCCAGCAGCACCGGCAGCACCAGGTCGGTCACGTCGGGCTCGCCGGGCCCGGTCGTCGACAGCTTGCTCAGCAGCACCACCAGCGCGGCCGCCACCAGCGCCAGCTGGGCCAGCACCGCGCCACGACGCGCGCGCGTCGGTCGGCGTACGCCGCTCAGCTGCGCGGCCAGGTCGACCCGCAGCACCAGCCCGACCGCGACGACGGCGACCAGGCCCGCCCCGAGACCGACCCCGAGGCCGGCGAGCAGCGAGGTCCAGGGCAGCGGCACCGGCAGCCCCGGCACCAGCCACGACTCCACGAGCAGCCAGGAGACGCCGAGCCCGAGCGCACCGCCGGCGGGCACCGCGACGCCCAGCAGCACCAGCGGCTCGGAGAGGCCCAGCGACCACATCCGGCGGCGCGGCAGACCGCGCAGCGAGGCCAGGGCCAGCTCGGGCAGGCGCAGGTCGGCGGCGGCGGTGAGCAGCCGCAGCAGCAGCGCCAGCGCCACGAGCACCAGCGAGAGCACGGCGGGGGCGACCGAGCTGCGCGCGGTCTCCTGCTGGGCCCGCACCTCCGCGGCCACGCCGGCGACGTCGTTGATCGAGCGGGTCTCGAAGGAGCCGCCGGGCGCGACGTCGAGGTCGAGGGCCGCCAGGTCGTCCTGGGCCGCGGCGACCGCGCGCACCGCGTCGAGCCCCTCGAGGTCGAGGTCGGCCGGCGGCTCGAGGCGCCGGTCGACCAGCACCTCGGTGGCGACCCCCGAGAGCTGCTCGAGGGTGTCGTAGCCGGTGAGCAGCGGAGCCGGCCGGTAGGGCTGGTTGCTCGGCGGCGGAGTGGGGGTGCGCGAGGAGAAGCGCGACAGGTCGAACCACCAGTCGGCCTCCTCGGGGCCGGGCACGGTGTAGAGCCCGACGACCTCCAGCGTGCCGACCCCGTCGACGTCGAACGTGGAGCCGACCGAGAAGTCGGTGAGCGTCGCGTCGCCGGCGAGCATCAGCACCTCGCGGGGGCCCTCCGGGCAGCGGCCCTCGACCTCGAGGTGGTCGCAGTAGCCGACCTTGCTGGCCAGCCGCACCAGGCCTCCCAGGCCGGGCGTCTCGTCGGTGCGCACGAGGGTCTGGGGCGCGACGTAGGCCTCGGTGCCCGCACCGGCGCGCCGGGCCAGGGACACCGCCTGCTCCGCCGCCTCGGCGGGCGTGGTGCCACCCGGCGGCCGGTAGGCCCAGCTCAGCCCGGTGAGCGGGTGGGGGGCGTCGGCCAGCCGGGTCACCAGGTAGGAGTTGGTGACCGCGACCTGGAAGACCGGGCCGAGCACGGCCGAGCCGACCGCCAGCGAGATCAGCAGCACCGAGCCGACCGACAGCAGCAGCCGCGAGCGCAGCCCGCGCAGCACGGTCGCCAGCAGGGACCTCACCGGGCGGCCTCCTCGCGCAGGACGGCCGGTCGCGAGCGCTCCGGGGAGGGCCGGCGGCCGCGCCCGACCACCAGCGCGACCAGCACGGCCACGACGAGCGCGAGCAGCAGCACCGGCAGCGGGTCGAGGGAGGTCCGCAGCGCCACGGCGTGCGCGGGCACCCGCACCAGCGCCAGGTCGCCGAGCAGCCACGCCACGCCGGCGGCGGTGCCGAGCAGCGCTGCCAGGACCGAGACCACGACCAGGCCGGCCGTCTCGAGGCGGCCCGCGGCGCGCACGCGTCGTACGTCGAGGCCGACGGCGCGCAGCGCGGCCACGTCGCGCAGCCAGGCCGGCCGCTCGCGGGACACGGCGGTGAGGAGCACCAGGAACGCCACGAGCAGCCCGGAGCCGGCCACCAGCAGGTAGACCCGGGCCTGGGCGGCGCCGTTGTCGTCGCTGAGCTGGGCCCGCACCTGGTCGAGGGTGCGCAGCTCGCCGCCGGTCTCGTCGAGGACCTCGTCGAGCAGCCGCCGGGGGGTGTCGGCACGCGCCAGCACCATCACCTCCGCCACCGGCACGGTCGGCGGGGAGCCCAGCAGGACCCGCGGGAGGTCGGCGAGGAGGCCGTCGGCCTGCACCAGCGGCAGGCCGGGGACCCGCCCCACGACGCGCGCGGCGAGGTCGGCACCACCGGGCGAGTCGACCACCGGCTCGCCCTCCCAGACCGCGCTGCGGGTCGCGAGCACCGGCACGGAGAGCGCGGCGGTGGCGGGCACGGCCACGAGGGGGGTGGAGGCGCTGACCGCGAGGAGGCCGCCGGCGACCGGGACCGGTCCGCCGGGCAGGTCGCCGCGGGTCTCCTCGGCCGGCGCCCAGCCGCGCTCGAGCAGGTCCTGGTCGCCGACCACCAGCGAGTCGAGGGTCCAGGGCAGCTCGCTGTCGCCCGGCTTGCGCTGCAGGGTCACCGCGACCGGCTCGCAGCCCTCGCCGCACCGCACGGGCGTCGAGAGGGTCGCGGGGCCGCCGTCGAGGCCGACCTCGAGGCGCAGCCGCACCTGCCGGGTGCCGCCGGTGAGGTCGCGCAGGCTCAGCACCACCACGGGTCGCATCCGGCCTGTGAGGCGTCGGCTCACGCCGCTGACCGTGGCGCTCACCTCGGTGCCCACCACCGGTCCGGTCGCCGACCCGTCGTCGGGCGCCAGCTCGTCGACCACCGACGCGAGGGCGGCGGCTGCGGTGTCGTCGTGGAAGTCGCCGAGCACGGCGTCGTGGCGCGACAGGTCGAGGAAGGCGCGGCGCGCGACCGTGCTGCCCTCCCCCGGGACCAGCACCGCCGCCATCAGCCAGCGGCCCTCCGGGTCGAGCCGACGGGTGAGCTCGAGCGCCGGCTCGGCGTCGGTCTCGAGGTCGACGCGCAGCGGGGCCCCGGCCTGCAGCCGGGCGGTGCGGTCGGTCCACTGCTCGACCTGCAGCGCGGCGGTGAGGGCCACGCCGGCGACGACGGCCGCCGCCACCAGCACCTGCACCGCCCCCGCGGCGCCGCTGGCCCGGGTCAGGCGCCGGGCGGCCAGGAAGCCGCCGAGGCCGGCGCGGGTGCCCCGGCGGCGCACCCACAGCCGGGCGACGGCGCGCAGCAGCCACAGCGCGGCCGCGCCGACGGCCAGGCCCACCAGCGCGGGACCGGCCAGCACGACCAGGTCGGGCCCGGCCTGCTCGTCGCCGGTGCCGGCGACCGGGCTGCGGTAGACCGCGACCGCGGCCCCCACGACGACCAGCACCTGCGCGAAGGCCGCGGCGAGCGACGTACGACGCGGCCGGCTGACCGCGGCGACCTGGTCGGCCAGCGGCTCGCGCAGCGCCGCCGTCATGCCGACCACGACCGCGACCAGCGCCACCAGCACCACCAGCAGCGCCCCGGTGAGGGCGTCGGCGGGGGCCGGCGGAGCGGGGTCGGAGAGCCAGGCGCCGGCGCTGACGCGGGCGACCAGCAGCCCGAGCCCGGTGCCCAGGACGCCACCGAGCGCGAGCACCAGCAGCGGCTCGAGCGCCATCAGCACGAGGAGCGCACCCCCGTCGAGGCCACGCAGGCGGGCCAGCGCGACCTCGCCGCGGCGCGCGGCGGCCAGCTCGCGCCCGGTCGTGGGCAGCGCGACCAGGGCCAGCAGCAGCAGCGGCACGGCGAGCGCCCCCGAGGTGCCGGCGGCCTCGGCGAAGCCCAGCACCGCCACCACGCCGGCCACCACCACGGTGGTGAGCAGCAGCAGCGGGGTCAGGGTGGCGCGGCGCGACCAGGCCCCCCGCAGGGTCCGGGCCAGGTCGCGGGCCCGGTCGCGGGTCACCGGTCGGCCGGCGGGCGCCGGAAGGCGGAGTGGTCGAGCGTGACCGGCGGCGCGGCGGGCGCCTCCGCGGCGGGGGCGGGCGCCGGCTCGGGCTCGCGCCTGCGCTCCGGCTCGGGCCGGGACTGCTCGACGGGCTCGGCCGGCGCGTCGTGGCCCGGCAGGTGCACCGGCTCGGTGTGGTCGACCAGGCGCCCGTCGTCGAGGGCGTGGTGGGCGTCGCAGGCCTCGACCACGGCCGGGTCGTGGGTCGCGACGACCACGACGGCGCCGCGCTCGGCCTCGCGCCGCAGCTCGCCCAGCACCAGGGCGCGGTTGCCCTCGTCGAGCTCGCTGGTGGGCTCGTCGGCCAGCAGCACCCCGGCACCCACGCACAGCCCTCGGGCCAGGGCGACGCGCTGCATCTGCCCGCCGGAGAGCTCCTCGACCTGCCGGTCGGCCAGGTCGGCGATGTGGAAGCGCGCCAGGGCGGCCGTGGCCTGCTCGTCGGCCTCGACCGGGTCGACGCCGCGCGCCCGCAGCGCCACCGAGACGTTCTCGCGCGCAGAGAGGATCGGCACCAGGCCGTAGACCTGCAGCACGAACGCGACCTCGGGCCGCGGGTCGCCGGTGCCGCGCCAGGTGGGCGCGCCGTCGTACGTCGCCTCGCCCGCGGTGGGCTCGAGCAGCCCGCCGACGATCGAGAGCAGGGTGGTCTTGCCGGAGCCGCTGGGCCCCGACAGGGCGGTCATCTCGCCGGCGCGCAGCACCAGGTCGATGTCGGCCAGCAGCGGCCGGTCGACCTCGTAGCGCACCCCGCGCACGTGCACGTCGCTCACTCCTGCGCCCCCGTCTCGTCGGGCGGGCGGGAGACCACCAGCCGCTCGGCGTCGTCGTGGGTCTCGGGCTCGATGCGCACCAGGGTGCCCTGCGGCCACTGCGCGGCCAGGTGGGTCGGCAGGTGCACGACGCCCTCGGCGCCGATCACGACGTACTCCGCGCCGTCGCGGCCCTCGAGGCCGACGCGCCCGCCCTTCATCGTCACCGTGCGGGGGAAGGTGGCCGCGACCTCGGGCTGGTGGGTGACCACGACGATCGTGGTGCCGAGCTCGTCGCCGAGCTCGTGGACCAGGCCGATGACCGCGTCGCGGTCGTCGTGGGAGAGCTGGCTGGTCGGCTCGTCGGCCAGCAGCAGCTGCGGCGAGGTGGAGACGGCGCAGGCCAGGGCCAGGCGCTGGCGCTGGCCGCCCGACATCGTCGAGACCACCTGGTCGGCCACGCCCTCGAGGCCCACCCGGGCCAGCAGGTCGGTGTCGGGCACGGCCTGCCGGCGCTCGGCGGAGGTGAGGGCCAGGCGCGCGAAGGCGATGTTCTGGCGCGCGGTGGCGTAGGCGAGCAGGTTGCGGGTGGCGCCCTGCAGCATGGTGCTGACGCGTCGCGATCGGAGCCGGGCCAGCTGGGGCTCGGGCAGCCGCGAGATCTCGTGCTCGCCGAGGAAGATCCGCCCGGCGCTGGGCTTCTGGATGCCGCCGAGCAGGGTCAGCAGCGTCGACTTCCCCGAGCCCGAGGGGCCGAGGAAGGCGACCCGCTCGCCGGGGCGGATGGCGAGGTCGACGCCCTGCAGCGCCACGACGTCGTGGCCCTCGAAGGTGCGGTAGAGGTGCACCACCCCCGTGCACCGCACCCCGATGCCCCCGGGGTGGTCCAGCTCGCCGATGTCCACACCGGGCTCGAGCACTGCCACGTCTGCTGCCTCCCTCGTCCGCGGGCACAGCAGACCCCACCCGCCCCTCGCGGCGCAACACCGGTGCCGTTTTCGTCGAGGAGCCGTGACTCAGCGGCCCGCGGCGGCCAGGCCCGCGCGGCAGGCCCGCTCGAGCGCGCGGTGCCGGCGCCAGCGGGTCAGCAGCCCCGGCACCGGGGGCAGCCCGGTGCCGGGCGGGGCCTCCTCGACCGTCAGCGCGGCGCCGTCCCACCGGCCCCGCCAGGTCCAGCGGCCCCAGCGCTCCAGGTCGGGGCGCGAGAGCTCCTGGCCCAGCAGCAGCGCCGGGCCGGGCCCGGGAGCGGGGACCGCGTCGAGCCGCAGCGCCTCACCTGGGCCGGGGCTGCGCGCGAGCCCGGTGACGCCGACCGCCGGGCCGTGCTCGGCGCCGACCACGAGCAGGTGGTCGTCGCCTGCGTCGCGGGCGGGCAGCGGCGCGGTGCCGAGGACGTCCAGGTGCACCAGCAGCCGGGGCAGCCACCACCAGTGCTCGCGTCGCAGCAGCACCGAGTCGGCCAGCAGCCGCGACGGCGGCCAGCGCAGCAGCTCCTGCTCGAGCAGCGTGGCCGCGAAGACGGCGCCGTCGGGGTCCTCCTCGAGGCGCGGGCGGGCCCGCACGGCCATCGGCCGCCACGCGCGTCCGGTCCCCCCGGGGTCGGTGAGGCAGACCAGCACCTCCGGGGCGGCCGCCAGCGATCGCGCCACCTCGGCCGCGGCGTAGGGCAGCGCCAGCACCGGTCCGTCCGGACCGACCAGCGGCAGCACCCCGTGCACGCGCGGCGCTCCGGACCCGTCCGGGGGCACCCAGGCGACGTCGGCGACCCCGGCGGCGCGCAGGGCGGCCTCGACCTCGGCGTCGCGGCGTACGGGGTCGGGGGGCACGCGGTCACTCTAGGCAGCCGGTTCGCCCGGAGAGGGGGTGACAGGGCCACAAGGTAAAGCGCATGATGTCGGCGGCCCGCCACTCGGGTGGTCGCCGTCACACCGGTCGACGACCGCCCGCACCCACGTCCCGACGGGCCGGGAGGAGTCGTCGTGCCCGCCATCGTCGTCGCGGCCGCCGTGGCCGTGCTGTTCTTCCTGGCCTACCGCCACTACTCGAGCTACCTGGCCCGGCGCGTGTACGGCGCCGACGCGGCGTTCGTGACGCCCGCCCACCAGTACGCCGACGGCATCGACTTCGTGCCCACCAACAAGCACGTGGTCTTCGGCCACCACTTCACCTCGGTCGCGGGCGCCGCCCCGATCGTCGGCCCGGCGATCGCGGCGTTCTGGGGCTGGGGCCCGGCGCTGGCCTGGATCGTGGTGGGCACGATCTTCGCCGCGGGCGTGCACGACATGGGCGCGCTGGCGGTCTCGGTGCGCCACCGGGCCCGCAACATCGGCAGCATCGCGCACGACGTCATCAGCAAGCGGGCCCGCACCCTGTTCCTGCTGATCATCTTCTTCCTGCTCACCCTGGTGAACGCGGTCTTCGCCGTGGTCATCGGCAACCTGCTGGTGGCCAACCCCGGCGCGGTGATCCCGATCTTCGTGGAGATCCCGCTGGCGATCGGGATCGGGCAGTACATCTACCGCTCCCGCAGCGCGGCGCTGGTGCCCTCGCTGGTCGGCGTGGTCGTCCTCTACCTGCTGATCTGGGTCGGTCAGCAGGTGCCGATCGAGCTCACCGGGCTCGCCGACGCGCTGGGCGTCGACAACCCCCGCAACGTGTGGGTGGTCATCCTCTTCGTCTACGCGTTCATCGCCTCGCGGCTGCCGGTGTGGGTGCTGCTGCAGCCGCGCGACTACATCAACTCCCACCAGCTCTTCATCGCGCTGGGCGTGATCGCCGCCGGCATCCTCGTCGGCTGGAACACGATCGCGGCGCCGCTGGTCAACGACGTGCCCGAGGGCTCGCCGTCGATCTTCCCGTTCCTGTTCATCACCGTGGCCTGCGGGGCGATCTCGGGCTTCCACTCCCTGGTCGCCTCGGGGACCACCGCCAAGCAGATCGACAAGGAGGCCGACGTGCGCCACGTCGGCTACCTCGGTGCGGTGGGCGAGGGCGCGTTGGCCGTCGGCGCGCTGCTGGCGGTCACCGCCGGGGTCGCCGCGACCCGTGCCGACTGGCAGGCGCTCTACCCCGACTTCTCCACCGCCTCGGGCGGGGCGGTCGGCAACTTCGTCAACGGCGTCGGCATCTTCGCCAACAACCTCGGCGTGCCCCTCGACCTGGCGGTGATCTTCGCGGCGGTCGTGGTCATCTCCTTCGCCGCCACCACCATGGACACCGGCGTGCGCCTGCAGCGCTACGTCGTGCAGGAGATCGCCGAGGTGCTGGGCTGGCAGCGGCTGGCGCGCAACCTGACCCTGGCCGGGATCGTGGCGGTCGTGGTGCCGCTGGCGATGGCGCTGCTGCCCGGCGGCGGCGAGGCCGGCTACACCTTCGGGGTGCTGTGGCAGCTCTTCGGCACCACCAACCAGCTCACCGCCGGGCTCGCCCTGGCCGTGGTGGGCGTGTGGGTCGTGCAGCGCGGGCGCAACCCGGTCGCGGTGCTGGTGCCACTGGCCTTCCTGCTGGTGATGACCTCGTGGGCGCTGGTGGTCAACCTGCGCAACTTCATCGACGACGGCCAGTGGGTGCTGGCGCCGCTCGACGCGATCATCTTCGTGCTGGCGATGTGGCTCGTGGTCGAGGCCGCCCTGGCGCTGCGCCGGGCCAGCGGCAGCACCTCGGGCGACGAGCGGGCGCCGGTGCCCGACGACAGCCCGCAGCGCCGGTGATGGGGCCGGTTGACCGGGGCGCTGACCGGGCGGTGACGGGGACGGGTGCGGTCGGGCGGGTCGTGCTGGTGCGGCCCTGGACCGACGCCCGGGCCGGGGGCGGCTGCTGCGGCGGCGAGGCCCGCGACGGGGTCGCCCCGCTGGCCGGGCCCGGGCCCGAGCGGCGGCGCGCGCACGAGCACGACGCGGTCGCCGACCCCGTGGGGGCGGCGTACCGGGCGTTGCGGGCGCAGCTGCCCGACCTCGACGTGCAGGTCGTCGACGCCGGCAACACCGCCTGGCTGCTGCCGGCCGTGCTGCGCCGCGCCCGGCGCCGCGTCGGCACCCTGGCCGCGGTGCGCTCCGCGCTGGGCGCCACCCGGGCCGGTTCGGTGCTCGTCGACGGGGTGCGCGTCGGCGACCTCGCCGACCTCGACGCCGACGAGGTGGTCGCCGTGGTGAGGCGGGCGGCCGCGGCGTAGGTTCTGCCCCCGTGCGGGAGCGGATGCGGGGCCTGGTGGCCGACACGAGACCCCTGCGCGACGACCACTTCCGGCGCCTGTGGGTGGCCAACATCATCACGGTCGTCGGCGCCCAGCTGACGGTCGTCGCGGTGCCGGCCCAGATCTACGCCGACACCGGCTCGTCGGCGTACGTCGGGCTGACCGGGCTGTTCGGCCTGGTGCCGCTGGTCGTCTTCGGGCTGTACGGCGGCGCGCTCGCCGACGTCTTCGACCGGCGCAGCATCCTGCGGGTCACGACCGTGGGGCTGATCGTCACCAGCGGGCTGTTCGCGGCGCAGGCGTTCGCGGGGTCGACGAACGTGTGGCTGCTGCTGTGCCTCTTCGCGGTGCAGCAGGCGTTCTTCGCGGTCAACCAGCCCACCCGCAGCGCCGTGCTGCCCAAGCTGCTGCCCCCCGAGCTGCTGCCCGCGGCGAACTCGCTCAACATGACCGTCTTCCAGGCCGGCGCGATCGCGGGCCCGCTGGTGGCGGGCATCGCGATCCCCTTCACCGGCTTCGCGTGGCTCTACGCGATCGACACCCTGACCCTCTTCGCCACCCTGGTCGCGGTGCTGCGCCTGCCCCCGCTCGTGGTCGAGGGGGCGGTGGCGCAGGTGCCGGGGGTGCGGGCGGTCGTCGACGGCTTCGCCTACCTGCGCACCCAGCCGGTGCTGCTGATGTCCTTCGTCGTCGACCTCGTCGCGATGGTCTTCGGGATGCCGCGCGCGCTGTTCCCCGAGATCGCCGCCGTCGACTTCGGCGGACCCGACGAGGGCGGGCTCGTCTTCGCGCTGCTCTTCGCCGCCATCCCGGCCGGTGCCGTGGTCGGCGGGGTGCTGAGCGGCTGGGTCTCCCGAGTCTCGCGGCAGGGGCTCGCGGTCGTGGTGTGCATCCTGGTCTGGGGCGTGGCGATGGCCGGCTTCGGGCTGGCGGTGCTGCTGGCCGACCAGTGGCGCACCCCGATGCTGGTGCTGGCCCTGCTGATGCTCGTGGTGGGCGGCGCGGCCGACATGGCCTCGGCGGCGTTCCGCACCTCGATGCTGCAGAGCGCCGCCACCGACGCGATGCGCGGACGGCTGCAGGGCGTCTTCATCGTCGTGGTCGCCGGCGGGCCCCGGGTCGCCGACGTCCTGCACGGGGCCACGGCCGCGGGCGTGGGCGCCGGGGTCGCGGCGGCCGGCGGCGGGGTGCTCGTCGTCGTCGGCACCGTCGTGGCCGCGCTGGTGGTGCCGTCGTTCGTGCGCTACCGGATCACCCGCACCCCTCCCGCCTCGCTGGCTCGTGAGGGATGATGGCCGGGTGAACCCGGTCGGCGACGCCCCCCTGATCGAGCCCGGCACCGACGAGGAGCTGGCGGCGCACCTGCGCTCGCTGGCCTTCCGCCTGCTGGGCAGCCTCGCGGCGGCCGACGAGGTGGTGGGGCGGACGCTGCACCTGCTCGGCGAGGCCGAGCCGGGCAGCGTGATCGACGAGCGCACCTGGGCGTGCACCAGCGTCGCGCGCCAGGCGCTGGTCCGGCTCCGCGACCGGCGTCCCGCCGCCGTCGGCACCGGCGAGCCCGTGACGGTGGACCTCGACGAGCCGCTCGACCCGGTCGACCTCGCCCAGGAGGCCGACCCGGCCGGGCTGCGCGAGGCCGTGGGGTCCGAGCTGCTGGCGGCGCTGGCGCGCCTCGCCCCGGCCGAGCGGGTCGCCTTCGTGCTGCACGACCTCTACGACTGGCACTTCGAGGACGTCGCCGGCGCGCTGGGCCGCACCCCCGTGGCCGCGCGCGAGCTGGCCGTCCGGGGCCGGTGGGCCGTCGGCGCCGGCAGCGACGACGAGGCCGCCGTCGGGGGCTCGGGGGCCCGGGCCCGCCAGCTCGCGGTCGTCGGCGACGTCATCGCCGCGGCGCGGGCCGACGACCTCGAGGCGATGCGCGCCGCGCTGCACCCCCAGGTGCGGCTGCGCGCCGACGGCGCGGCGATCGACCTCGGCGCCGAGGCGATCGTCGAGGGCGCCGCCGCGGTGGCCGCCCACGTCGCCGAGCACGTGGTCGACCTGCGCCCGGTGCTGCTCGACGGGTACGCCGCCGCGGTGTGGCGCGAGGGCGCCGACGAGCGGATGGTGGTCGGCTTCACCGTCGAGGACTCGCTCGTGCACGAGATCGACCTGGTCGCCGACCCCGCGGTGCTGCCGCTCCTCGACCTGGCGCCCCTTCCCGCCGAGGCCTGAGGCCCTTCTCGTCCCGGGCGTCCCGGGCGTCCCGAGCCGATGAATCCGGTTGTCCCCGGGGGTCCCTAGGCTGCAGAGTCGAGGGGCTGGGCCCAGGAGAGGACGACCGATGGTGGACATGATCCAGGCGCACGGCCTGGTCAAGAGGTACAAGTCGGTGACCGCGCTCGACGGTCTCGACCTGGCGGTGCCCGAGGGCCAGGTGCTGGCGCTGCTGGGCCCCAACGGCGCGGGCAAGACGACCGCGGTGCGGGTGCTCACCACGCTGCTCAAGCCCGACGAGGGCACCGCCCACGTGGCCGGCGTCGACGTGCGCGCCGACCCCGACGGGGTGCGCGCGCGCATCGGCCTCTCGGGGCAGTACGCCGCCGTCGACGAGCACCTCACCGGCTTCGAGAACCTCGAGATGGTGGGCCGGCTCTACGGCCTGGGCCGCGCCCGCTCG
>JBFGFQ010000015.1:0-23152 GCA_041579495.1 Nocardioides sp. | reverse complement strand
GGCTGCCCGACAGGGCAGCCGCTCCGTCGCATTCCGGGCCCGGAGCACTAGGCTCGGGCCTGCACAACTGAAGAACCCACACCAGGAGCGACCCGCGCGCACCGGCCCGGTCCTCGGTAGTGGCCCTCAGCACCGCGAACGAGCGGTCTGCGGGCCTCGATCGAAGACCGGCCCCCGCACCACCGGCGGGCCCTGGGCATCGCCCCCCGCCCCGCAGCGGGACGCGGCGGATCGCTCCGTGAGAAGGACAAGGATCCCTTTTGACTGAGAACAACACGGCTGAGCCCGTCATCTCCGCTGTCGAGACCGTCCTCGACAACGGCAAGTTCGGCACCCGCACGATCAAGTTCGAGACCGGGCTGCTGGCCCGCCAGGCCGCCGGCTCGGTGACCGCCTACCTCGACGACGACACGATGCTGCTCTCGGCGACGACCGCCGGCAAGCACCCCAAGGACCACTTCGACTTCTTCCCCCTGACGATCGACGTCGAGGAGCGGATGTACGCCGCGGGCCAGATCCCCGGCTCGTTCTTCCGCAGCGAGGGTCGTCCCGGCGAGGACGCGATCCTCACCTGCCGCCTCATCGACCGGCCGCTGCGCCCCACCTTCAAGAAGGGCCTGCGCAACGAGGTCCAGGTCGTCATCACCGTGATGGCGCTCGACCCCGACCAGCCCTACGACGTGCTCGCGATCAACGCGGCCTCGATCTCCACCCAGCTCTCCGGCCTGCCGTTCTCCGGCCCCGTCGGCGGCGTGCGCGTGGCGCTCATCGAGGGCCAGTGGGTCGCCTTCCCGACCCACAGCCAGCTCGAGGAGGCCGTCTTCGACATGGTCGTGGCCGGTCGGGTCACCGACACCGGCGACGTGGCGATCATGATGGTCGAGGCCGAGGCCACCGAGCAGGCCTGGACCCTGATCCAGGGCGGCGTCCAGGCGCCGACCGAGGAGGTCGTGGCCAGCGGCCTCGACGCCGCGAAGCCCTTCATCAAGCAGCTGTGCGAGGCCCAGGCCGAGCTGGCCAACGTGGCCGCCAAGCCGGTCCAGGACTTCCCGGTCTTCCTCGACTTCGAGGACGACGTCTACGACGCCGTCGTCAAGGCCGCCAAGGACGACCTGTCCGCCGCCATGACCATCGGCGACAAGCAGGAGCGCGAGGCGCGCACCGACGAGCTCAAGGCCGGCCTGCTCGAGAAGCTGGCCGGGCAGTTCGAGGGTCGCGAGAAGGAGATCGGCGCCGCGTTCCGCGGGCTCAACAAGGAGGTCGTGCGCGAGCGCGTCCTGCGCGACAAGGTCCGCATCGACGGCCGCGGCCTCGCCGACATCCGTCCGCTGCACTCCGAGGTCGGCCTGATCCCGCGCGTGCACGGCTCGGCGCTCTTCGAGCGTGGCGAGACCCAGATCCTGGGCGTGACCACCCTCAACATGCTCAAGATGGAGCAGCAGCTCGACACCCTCTCCCCGGAGAAGTCGCGCCGCTACATGCACAAGTACGTCTTCCCGCCGTTCTCCACCGGCGAGACCGGTCGCGTGGGCTCGCCCAAGCGCCGCGAGGTCGGCCACGGCGCGCTGGCGCGCCGCGCGCTGCTGCCGGTGCTGCCCAGCCGCGAGGAGTTCCCCTACGCGATCCGCCAGCTCTCCGAGGCCATGGGCTCCAACGGGTCCACCTCGATGGGCTCGGTCTGCGCGTCCACGATGTCGCTGCTGCACGCGGGTGTCCCGCTGCGCGCCTCCGTCGCGGGCATCGCGATGGGCCTCATCTCCGGTGAGGTCGACGGCGAGACCCAGTACGTCGCGCTGACCGACATCCTCGGCGCCGAGGACGCGTTCGGCGACATGGACTTCAAGGTCGCCGGCACCCGCGAGTTCGTCACCGCGCTCCAGCTCGACACCAAGCTCGACGGCATCCCCGCCGAGGTGCTGGCCGCCGCGCTGACCCAGGCCCGCGACGCGCGCCTGGCGATCCTCGACGTGATGGCCGAGGCCATCGACGAGCCCGAGGAGATGTCGCTGCACGCGCCGCGGATCATCACCGTCAAGGTGCCCGTCGACAAGATCGGCGAGGTCATCGGCCCCAAGGGCAAGGTGATCAACCAGATCCAGGACGACACCGGCGCCACGCTGTCGATCGAGGACGACGGCACCGTCTACATCGGTGCCACCAACGGCGAGGCCGCCGAGGCGGCCCGCTCGGCCGTCAACGCGATCGCCAACCCGACGATGCCCGAGGTCGGCGAGCGCTACCTCGGCACCGTGGTGAAGACGACGAACTTCGGTGCGTTCGTCTCGCTGATGCCGGGCAAGGACGGGCTGCTGCACATCAGCAAGCTGCGCGGCCTCGCCGGCGGCAAGCGCGTCGACTCCGTCGAGGACGTCGTCTCGGTCGGGCAGAAGATCCAGGTCGAGATCGGCGAGATCGACGACCGCGGCAAGCTGTCGCTGGTCCCGGTGCTCGAGGAGGGCGCGCAGGACGCGGCCGACGAGGGCACCGAGCAGGAGTGACCTCCCGCGCCTGAGCGCCGGAGCAGTTCCACCGGTCGACCCGCCCGAGACTCCTCGGGCGGGTCGTCCGCTTTTTCCACCAGGAGGACCCCGTGAGCCACACCCAGCACCTCAGCCTCGACGTCGACACCGAGCGCGTCGCCCGCGAGCCCGCGCCCGGCGCCGTCCGCACCGAGGACCTGCCGGGCGCGCCCGGCGTACGTCGCAGCGTGCTGCCCTCGGGCCTGCGCGTGGTCACCGAGCACATGCCCGGCGTCCGCTCGGCCGCCGTGGGCGTCTGGGTCGGCGTCGGGTCGGTCGACGAGGACGACACCCTGCACGGCTGCTCGCACTTCCTCGAGCACCTGCTGTTCAAGGGCACCGGCTCGCGCTCGGCGCTGGACATCTCGATCGCGCTCGACACGGTGGGCGGCGAGTTCAACGCCTTCACCGCCAAGGAGTACACCTGCTTCCACGCCCGGGTGCTCGACGAGGACCTCCCGCTGGCCGTCGACGTGCTCGGCGACATGATGACCGACAGCCTGCTCGAGGCCGCCGACGTCGAGGCCGAGCGCGAGGTCATCCTCGACGAGATCGCGATGCACGACGACGACCCCGACGACGTGGTGCACCAGCTCTTCGCCGAGCAGGCCTACGGCGCCACCTCCGACCTGGGCCGCTCGATCGCGGGCACCGAGGCGAGCATCCGGGCGCTGACCCGCGAGCAGGTGCACGCCTTCTACCGCCGCCACTACCGCCCCGCGACGATGGTGGTCTCCGCGGCCGGCAACGTCGACCACGACCAGGTGGTGAGCCTGGTCGAGGAGGCATTCGGGCGCGGCGGCTTCCTCGACGTGGTCGAGGAGCCGGCGCCGGTGACCGGCACCGGTGCGGCCGTACCGGTCACGCCCGGCCGTGCCAGCGAGCGACGCCCCTTCGAGCAGGTCAACGTGGTGCTCGGGATGGAGGGGCTGCGCCGCGACGACCCGCGCCGCTTCGCCCTCGGGGTGCTCAACACCGCCCTGGGCGGGGGCACCTCCAGCCGACTGTTCCAGGAGGTCCGCGAGGTGCGGGGGCTGGCCTACTCGGTGTACTCCTTCGCCGGGCACCACGCCGACTCCGGCCTGGTCGGGGTCGGGGTCGGCTGCCTGCCGGGCAAGCTCGACGCCGTGCTCGAGGTGGTGCGCGCCGAGCTGGCCAAGGTGGCGGCCGAGGGCATCGGCGACGACGAGCTCGCGCGCGGGCAGGGCCAGCTGCGCGGGGGACTGGTGCTCGGGCTGGAGGACTCGGGCTCGCGGATGGCCCGGATCGGCAAGGCCGAGCTGGTGCACACCGAGCTGCTGGGCATCGAGGAGGTGCTGCGTCGCATCGACGCGGTCACCCTCGAGCAGGTGCGCGAGGTGGCCGCGGAGGTCTTCGCCCGTCCCGAGATCCTCGCGGTGGTCGGCCCGGCCTGAGACCGCGCCGGCTCAGCCGATGCGCTTGCCGATGATGCCGACCACGGCGGGGTTCTTGCGCTGCACCACGGAGACCCGGAAGCCACCCTGGGCCAGGGCCCCCGAGGCCTTCTCCACGATGGTGGGCACCTGCTCGGGGCGGGTCGCCTCGAAGAACAGGTACACGGCGCCGCCGGGCAGCACCCGCTCGTGCAGCAGCGCGATCTCGTCGGCGCAGTCACGCACCCAGAAGAGGTTCACGTTGAATGCGTAGACCTTCGTCAGCCGCTTGACCGGCACCCGCAGCGTCGCGAGGTCGATCTGGCGCACGGTGAGCCGGCCGGCCTCGACGTACTGCGCGCAGCGCCGCTTCGTGCGGTCGACGCCGGACTCGGAGCGGTCGATCGCGAAGACCTTGCCGGCCGTCACCCGGCTGCAGATCAGCTCGGCGCCGGCGCCCGGACCGCACCCGATCTCGAGCACGTGGTCGTTGGGCTGGAGGTCCATGACGTCGACCGCCCACCGGATCCGCGCAGGAATCGTCTGCAGTGCCATGGCAGCAGCCTGCCAGAAAGTCCGGTGCGAGTGTCGCGGAGGTCCCCCGTGGACGCTCCCAGCGTGTCGCGCAGCACGTGTGGGAGGCTGGGTGATCGTGACGGACGACGTGCGTGAGCAGGATGCCGGCGACACCCGGGACGCCCCGGAGGACGTGCTGGCCGTGGGGGTGCTGGGCGCCCGCGGCAAGGTCGGGCGCGAGGTGTGCCGGGCGGTCGAGGCCGCCGAGGACACCCGCCTGGTGGCCGAGGTCGACGCCGACGACGACCTCGAGGACCTGGTGCGCGCCGGAGCCCGGGCGGTCGTGGACTTCACCCACCCCGACGTCGTGATGGACAACCTCGAGTTCTGCATCAGCCACGGCATCCACGCCGTCGTGGGCACCACGGGGTTCGACGAGGAACGCCTGGCGACCCTGCGCGGCTGGCTGGTCGACGCCCCGGGCACCGGCGTGCTGATCGCCCCCAACTTCTCCATCGGCGCCGTGCTGATGATGCGCTTCGCCGCGGCCGCCGCACCGTTCTACGAGTCGGTCGAGATCGTCGAGCTGCACCACCCCGACAAGGCCGACGCGCCCTCGGGCACCGCGCGGCGCACGGCCGAGCTCGTCGCGGCCGCACGCCGCGAGGCGGGCTGCGCGCCGGTCCCCGACGCGACGTCCACCGCCCTCGAGGGCGCCCGCGGCGCCGACGTCGAGGGCATCCGGGTGCACGGGCTGCGGATCCGGGGCCTCGTGGCCCACCAGGAGGTCGTGCTCGGCGGGGTGGGGGAGACCCTCACGATCCGCCACGACTCCCTCGACCGTGCCTCCTTCACCCCCGGTGTGCTCACCGGGCTGCGGGGCATCGCGGCCCGGCCCGGGCTCACCGTGGGCCTGGAGCACCTGCTCGACCTCGACGCCTGAGACGTCTGAGGGGGGGGCTGCCCGGCACGTCGGCCGTCCGGGACGGCGGCTCAGCCGGCGAGCAGCCGCAGCAACGCGGCCGTCGCCGCGGCGCCCGCCACGACCAGCAGGAACGGCGCGCGCAGCAGCAGCAGCACCACGGCCGCGCCCAGCCCGGCGGCGCGGGCGTCGAGCACCAGGCCCTGGCCCTCGGCGCCGACCTGCACGGCCACCAGGGCGGCGAGCAGCGCGACCGGGACCAGGTCGGCGCTGCGACGCACCCAGCCGCGGTCGAGCAGCGAGGCCGGCACCGCGAGACCGGCGAGCTTGAGCAGGTAGCAGCCGACCCCGCCCGCCAGCACCGCCCACCACAGTGCGCTCACGAGGACCGCCCCGCCCGCGACCGGGCCCGCACCCCGGCCAGCAGCCCGGTCAGCAGGGCGACCCCGCCAGCGGCCAGCACCGGGACACCGGCCGCGGTCAGCGGCACCAGCCCCAGCGCCACGCCGGCGGCGAGCACGGCGACCAGGCGGTGGAGGGGGTCGGAGAGGCGCGGCCACAGCAGCGCCAGGAAGGCGGCGCCCACCGCCGCGTCGAGGCCGTAGGTGCGCGGGTCGCCGAGCACGGTGCCGCCGACGGCCCCCAGCAGCGTGAAGAGGTTCCAGAGCACGAAGATGCCGCCCCCGGTGACCAGGAAGCCGAGCCTGGCGAGCTCGGCGCGGGGGCGCGCCACCGCCATCGCGGTGGACTCGTCGATCAGCAGGTGGGCGGCCAGCACCCGCCGGCGACCGCGCCAGCCGAGCAGGGGGCCCAGCCGCAGGCCGTACAAGGTGTTGCGGGTGCCCAGCAGCCACGCCGTCGCCGCGGCCGAGAGCGGGGCGCCGCCGGAGGCGACGACGCCGACGAGGGCGAACTGGGAGGCCCCGGTGAACATGAGCAGCGACAGCACGCACGTCTGGGCCACCGAGAGCCCCGACGCCACCGAGACGGCGCCGAAGGAGACGCCGTAGGTGCCGGTGGCGAGCGCGACCCCGAGCCCGTCGCGCAGCACGGCCCGCCGGGCGGCTGGGTCCACCGGATCTACCGGGTCCGCGGGGTCCGCGGGGTCGACCCGGTCGAGGGGGTCGTGGTGGCGACGGATCACGCGCGGGACTCTAGGCCCCGCCCGCCGGGCCCGTGGTGGCCCGGGTCAGTGCCGCCAGCGGACGTGGCGCAGGGCCGGCCCGGGGCGGTCCTCGGGCCGAGTGCCGTCGGCCACCAGCGCCAGCAGGGCACCGGTGCCGGCCCCGGCCAGCAGCCCCAGGGTCGCCGGGAGCGCCGGGGTGTCGGCGGCCACGAAGAGCCCGGCCAACGCCCCCAGACCGACGAGCAGCGCCACGAGGCACGAGCGGTGCAGCGGGGGGAGCGGTCCGAGCATGAGACGTCCTTCGATCCGGTGCGACCACGGTGGTCGCGTCCTACCTCCACCTCTTTACCCTGGGCGACGCGGCCCGAACCCGCCCGATCGGGTGGTTCCGGCGTGGTGCCGGCCCGCGGGTGCCGGTCAGGAGAGGTCGGTGTGCAGGCGCACCTGCTTGAGCGTGACCGCTCCGGTGCCGTCGAGGTCGAGCTCGCGGTGCGCCCCGTCGCTGTCCCAGCCGGCCCCGACCAGGAAGGCGCGCGTCGCGTCGTCGCTGGCCACCAGCCAGGTCACTGCCCGGGAGAACCGGTCGGCGCGCAGCGTGTCGACCGCAGCCTGCTGCAGTCGCGAGCCGTGGCCCTTGCCCCTCTCGTCGGGGTCGAGGACCAGCTCGGTCAGCTCACCGTCGGAGACCGGGTCGCAGTCGGGGTCGGTGGCGGGGGTGGTGATCGCGAAGCCCACGACCCGGTTGCGCTCGAGCGCCACCAGCGTGCGGTGGCGGGCGTCGGCGGGGCGCGAGAGCGCCTGGGCCCAGGCCGCGGTCACGGCCTCCAGCGCCTCGGGGCCCGAGGGCAGCGACTCGGCCGGCACCAGGCCGGCGTACATCACCGGCCAGGCGCGCAGCTGGAGCGCGGCGACGGCCGGTGCGTCCTCGGCCCAGGCCACGCGCACGGACACGTCGGCGGTGGGGCTGCTCATGTCGTGATCCTCTCAGGCGGGTGGGCCGGCGGGTCGGGCGGCGTGGGTAGTGTCGCCGTCATGGAGATCCGCAACCTCGGAAAGAGTGGCCTGAAGGTCTCGGCCATCTCGTACGGCAACTGGCTCACCCACGGCTCGCAGGTCGAGGAGGACGCCGCCCTGGCCTGCGTGCGGCGCGCCCTCGACGAGGGCATCACCACCTTCGACACCGCCGACGTCTACGCCAACACCGCGGCGGAGACCGTGCTGGGCAAGGCCCTGGCCGGCGAGCGGCGCGAGGGCCTGGAGATCTTCACGAAGGTCTACTGGCCCACCGGCCCGGGTGCCCACAACGACCACGGGCTGTCGCGCAAGCACATCATGGAGTCGATCGACGCCTCGCTGCGTCGCCTGCAGACCGACCACGTCGACCTCTACCAGGCGCACCGCTACGACCACGAGACGCCGCTGGAGGAGACGATGGAGGCCTTCGCCGACGTCGTGCACGCCGGCAAGGCGCACTACATCGGCGTCTCGGAGTGGCGCGCCGAGGAGATCCGCGAGGCGCACTCGCTCGCGCGCGAGCTGCGGATCCCGCTGGTCTCGAACCAGCCGCAGTACAACATGCTGTGGCGGGTCATCGAGGAGGAGGTCGTGCCGACCTGCGAGGAGCTCGGCATGGGCCAGGTCGTCTGGTCGCCGATCGCGCAGGGCGTGCTGACCGGCAAGTACCGCGTGGGCCAGGACCACCCGGCCGGTTCGCGGGCGACCGACGAGAAGGGCGGCGACAAGATGATCAGCCGCTGGCTGCAGGACGACGTGCTGCAGCGGGTCGAGCAGCTCGCCCCGCTGGCCGACCAGGCCGGGCTGTCGATGGCCCAGCTGGCCGTCGCCTGGGTGCTGCAGAACCCCAACGTGTCCTCGGCGATCATCGGCGCCAGCCGGCCCGAGCAGGTCAGCGACAACGTCAAGGCCGCCGGCGTCCGCCTCGACGACGACCTGATGGCCGCCATCGACGAGGTCGTGGCGCCGGTCGTCGAGCGGGACCCGGCGAAGACGACCTCACCCGCTCGCCGCGAGTTCGGCTGAGCCGGCGTCCGTGGGGCGGTGCGGTCGCGCCAGGTCGGCCGCCCGGCCCAGCCGCACCGCCCCCCACGTCGACACCACCAGGCCGAGCAGCACCACCCACCACCAGCCGGGGCGCACCGTGTCGCCCAGCAGGGCGACGCCCACCGCGGCGGGCACGAAGGTCTGGCCGACGTTCATCGGTGCGGTGGCCGACGACACCGATGCCCGGTCCATGCCCAGCGAGTAGAGCCAGAAGGCGACCAGGCTGAACGAGGGCACCGCCACGGCGCACACGACCGCCGGGGCGCTCAGCGGCAGCTCGACGCCGCGCACCGCGATCGCCGACCCGGCGTAGCCGAGGCCGGCGAGGGTGCCGAGCCCGGCGGCACCGACGTGGTGGCGCAGCGCGCTCGAGAGCCCGAGCAGCAGGGCGCCGACCGCGAGGGCCAGGGCCAGCGCCGGGTCGGCCCGGGTGGCGCCGGCGCTGCCGGAGCCCGCGGCGAGCAGCACGAGGCCGACGACCACGAGGCCCACCGAGGTCCAGTGCGTGCGGCCCAGCGGCTCCTCGACGTGGCGCTGGGCCAGCGCGGCCACCGGGAGCGCCATCGCGACGGTCGCCTGGGCCAGGTAGAGCGGCAGCAGCCAGATGGCCACCGCGTGCAGCACGAACCCGCCGAAGTAGGCCGTGAGCACCAGCCACGTCCATGGGTCGCGCACCGAGCGGGCCACGAACCCGCCGAGGTGCACCGGCGGCGACGGGTGCCGGCGTACGCCGTGCGCCTGGGCGACCGCGCCGCCGCCGAAGAGCACGGCGCCCAGGAGCCCCGCGGCCAGGCCGACGACCTCGAGCGGGCCCACGCCGGCGGCCTAGCGGTAGTGCTCGGGCAGGCTCTGCCCGATCTTGACCTGCGTCTTGGGCAGGCGCATGAAGCGCATCTGCATCGCGCGGGTGATGGCGTAGTAGGTGGTGCCCTTCAGCGACTCGTCGGGGAAGCGGGCCACCAGCTCGCGGCGCAGGCGGAAGCGCAGCAGCACCATGTCCATCACCACGAGCAGCATCGCCAGCAGCAGCACCGAGCTGCCGAAGCTGGCCAGGCCGGGGTTGCCGGAGTAGCTGAGCACCATCGTGACCAGCAGGATCGGGATCATCAGCTCGACGAAGGAGAAGCGGGCGTCGACGTAGTCACGGGTGAAGCGACGCACCGGGCCCTTGTCGCGCGCCATCAGGTAGCGCTCCTCGCCGGCCTTCATGCCCGCCTTGACCCGGGCGGTGGACTCGCCGCGCGCCGAGCGCTGCGCCTGGGCCATCTCGCGGCGGGTGCGCGGCGGCTTGGCCCGCGCCCGGGCCATCGCCTCGGCCTCCTTGCGCGTCGGCGTCGGCCGGCCCTTGGCGCCGGGACGCTCGGCGTCGGACGGGGAGGACGCGGGGGTGTCCGCGACGGGCTCGCTCTTGCTGCGACGGAACAACGCTGGACCTTCGGGTGAGGGGGTCGTGCGGGGACGACCTGCGGGTGGGGTGGCCCTCCAGCCTACCGGCGGGGCGGCGTCCCTCTCGCGGTGCCTTGCCGTCTCGCCGTAGGGTGAGAGGACCGTCCACCGACCGGAAGAGGGACCGCACCACCATGAGCCTCTGGAAGCGCATGACCTTGATCTTCCGCTCGAAGGCCAACACGGCCCTCGACCGTGCCGAGGACCCTCGCCAGACCCTCGACTACAGCTACCAGCGCCAGCTGGACCTGCTCTCCAAGGTACGCCGCGGCGTCGCCGACGTCGCCACCTCGCGCAAGCGCGTCGAGCTGCAGATGAACCAGCTGCAGCAGCAGTCCGACAAGCTGCAGGCCCAGGCGCAGAAGGCGATCTCGGTCGACCGGGAGGACCTGGCCCGCGAGGCGCTGACCCGCAAGTCGGCGCTGCACCAGCAGATCGAGGACCTGCGCGCCCAGCACGCGCAGCTGCAGGGCGAGGAGGAGAAGCTCACCCTGGCCCAGCAGCGGCTGCAGGCCAAGGTCGAGTCGTTCCGCACCCGCAAGGAGACGATCAAGGCCACCTACACCGCGGCCGAGGCCCAGACGCGCATCAACGAGGCGATGTCGGGCATCGGCGAGGAGATGGGCGACGTCGGCCTGGCGATCCAGCGCGCCGAGGACAAGACGGCCAACATGCAGGCCCGCGCCGGTGCCATCGACGAGCTGATCGCCTCGGGCGCGCTCGAGGACGCCAGCTCGCTCAACCGCGGCGACGACATCTCCCGCGAGCTCGACGCGATGAGCAGCCACTCCGACGTCGAGGCCGAGCTGGCCCGGCTCAAGGGGTCGTCGCAGCCCAGCGCGATCGAGGGCGGCGACATCCTCACCCCCGAGGCCGAGAAGGCCGAGGCGGAGAACGGCGAGAAGCCGGAGGGCCGGTCGTGATCGTCCGGATCCTCGGCGAGGGCCAGCTCGACGTCCCCGACGAGGCGCTGGAGCGGCTCAACACGCTCGACGCGGCGGTCGAGGCGGCGGTGGAGGCCGGTGACGAGCAGGCCTTCGCGGGCGCGCTCGACGCCCTGCTCGCCGCCGTGCGCGCCGAGGCCTCGCCGCACGAGATCGACAGCCTCGACGAGTCCGACCTGATCCTGCCGCCGGCCGACGCCACGATGGCCGAGGTGGCGCAGATGCTCTCCGACGACGGGCTCATCCCCGGCGGATCCGCCTGACCCCCCGCCCCGCCCGCCCCGCCGGCACCGGTCGCCGGGGCCGTGGACGGGGCCTCGGACGCACGGCCTTGGAAGCACGGGGGAGGATCGACACATGGCACGCACCCGCTTCATCGGCGACGCCGGGCTGACCGCCCGGATGACGCTCGTCATGTTCCTGCTCGGAGCGCTGTTCGTCGCGCTGGTCGCGGTGCTGATGGGGGTCTTCGCCCAGAGCGGCAGCCCCGGCATCGCCCTGCTCGTCGGGGTCGGTGGCCTCGGCGTCGTGTGGTGGCAGTGGTACTCCTCCGACAAGGTCGCCATGCGCGCCATGGGGGCCCGTGAGGTCAGCCCCGAGCAGGCCCCCGAGCTGCACGGCATGATCGACCGGCTCTGCGCGATGGCCGACATGCCGAAGCCGCGCGTGGGGGTCTCCGACACCCACGTGCCCAACGCCTTCGCCACCGGACGCTCGCCCGACCGGGCCATCGTCGTGGTCACCACGGGCATCCTGCGCACCCTCGACGCCGAGGAGCTCGAGGGCGTGCTGGCCCACGAGCTGGCGCACGTGGCGCACCGTGACGTGCTGGTGATGACCGTTGCCTCCTCGGCAGGCATCCTGGCGGGCATGCTCGCGCAGGGCTCGCGCTACGGCATGTTCTTCGGCGGCAACCGCCGTGACGGCAACAACGCCCTGCCGGTGTGGCTGCTGGTGCTGCTGGTCAGCCTGGTCACCTACGCCATCAGCTTCCTGCTGCTCAAGGTGCTCTCCCGCTACCGCGAGCTCTCGGCCGACCGCGCGGGCGCGCACCTGACGATGAAGCCGCAGGCGCTCGCCTCCGCGCTGCAGAAGATCACCGGCGAGATCAACACGATCCCCGACCGCGACCTGCGGGCCAGCAAGTCGATGAACGCCTTCTTCATCGCCCCGGCCATCAAGGGCGTGTCGCTGAAGACCCTGACGTCGACCCACCCCAGCCTCGAGCAGCGCCTGGAGCAGCTCGCCAAGATCCAGGCCGAGCTCGGCCGGCCGGCCGGCTGAGGCGCGACGTGGGCTTCCTCGACTCCCTCCTGGGCCGCAGCCGGCCCAAGCAGGCCGACCTCGACGCGCTGTTCCTGGTGCCGAGCGCCGCCATCACCCTCCAGGCCTCCCTCGGGCTGCGCCCGCCCGGCCGCGGCTCGGTGTGCTACCGCGCCGCCGGGGGCGCGGCCTTCGCCCAGACCGAGGCCGACATCCTCAGCCTGCTGCGCGACGCCCCCGACGCGCCCGAGGTGAGCACGTCCCACGACGAGTTCGGCTACACCTGGCTGGTCGTCGACGACGACCCCGACGACGTCGCCGGCCTCTGCACCGACCTGCACGCGGTCAACACCACGCTGGAGGCGCAGGGCTTCGGCCCCGGGCTGCTCTGCTCGCTGGTGCCCTTCGAGGACGCCGCCGGACGCCGGGTGGGCCTGGTCTACCTCTACAAGCAGGGCACGTTCTACCCCTTCGCGCCGCAGCCGGGCGGCCAGCGGCAGCGCGACAGCCTGCTCGAGATCAACTTGCGCGAGACCCTGACCGGGGAGCTGCCGGTCGAGCAGCAGACCTCGCGCTGGCTGGCGCTGTGGGGCGCGCCCGGCCTGTAGCCCGACGCCCCGGGGAGCATTTTCCGCGTGCACCACGGGTTCGGCTGCACGCGTCAGGAGGTCTCCCTAGACTGGGCGCCGTCCGCCGGGGCACCCCCTTCCTGCCCGGCCTCGGCAGGGCGACTGGAGGAACGCGTGCTGGACCAGCTGACGCAGCAGACACCCCTGCGGGCCCTCGGCCACGAGGACCGACGTCGCGTCCTCGAGATCGACCGCTACCAGGTGCTGCTCGACCCGCCGCGCAGCGACCTCGTCGCCCTGGTCGACATCGCCGCGCAGGTCGCCGACGTCCCGCTGGCCACCATCAACCTGATCACCGACGCCGAGCAGCACCAGATCGCCACCAAGGGCTTCGACGCCGCCGTGTGCGCGCGCGAGGACTCGATGTGCAACGCGGTGCTGCACGAGGACGCCCCGGTGGTCGTCCCGGACGCCTCCAAGGACCCCCGTTTCGCCGACAACCCGTTCGTCACGGGCGAGATCGGCGAGGTGCGCTTCTACGCCACCCACCAGCTGGTCACCCCGCACGGTGTCGTGATCGGCACCCTGTGCGTCTTCGACACCGTCGTGCGCGAGATCAGCGAGGACCAGGAGCGGGCCCTGGTGGGGCTGGCGGCCCGGGTCGTCGACCTCCTCGAGCTCGAGCTGCGCACCCGTGAGCTGGCCGCGTCGGTGGCCGAGCTCGAGCGGGCGCGCGACGAGCTGCAGCGCTCCAACAGCCAGCTGACGGCGTTCGCGGGGCAGGTCAGCCACGACCTGCGCAACCCGCTGACGACCGTGCGGATGTCGCTGTCGATCCTGGCCGAGGAGGCCGAGGAGGGGACGGTCGACCCGGCGACCAGCAGCTACCTGCTCTCGCGCGCCGAGCGGGGCACCGAGCGGATGCAGGCGCTCATCGACGACCTGCTCGCCTACGCCCGCATCGGCGGGAGCATCGCCAGCAGGTCCGTCGACCTCGGGGCCGTGCTCGCCGAGGTGCGCGACGACCTGGCCGACGCGCTGGCCGGCGCCACGGTCGAGGTCGGCGACCTCCCGGTCGTGACCGGCGACCCGGTGCAGCTGCGCGCGGTGCTGCAGAACCTGGTGGCCAACGCCGCGAAGTTCGTGCCGGCCGGCGAGGTGGCGCGGATCCGCGTCGGTGCCGAGCGGGTGCCGGACGGGTGGCGCGTCGAGGTGGCCGACCACGGGCTCGGGATCGCGCCCGAGGACCGCGAGCGGGTCTTCGAGCCGCTGGCGCGCGCCCACGACGACGTACCGGGCTCGGGCATCGGCCTGGCCACCGTGCGGCGGGTCGTCGACGCGCACGCAGGCTCGATCGGCATCGAGGAGACCCCCGGCGGCGGCACGACCGTGTGGTTCGAGCTCCCGGCCCCGCACGAGCAGTCACTTTAGAACCACCGACCGGTCACTTCTGGACCGGCGACCGGTCATCGACACCCCGACCTGGGGTCAGGAGTGACCGGTCGAGGGTTCGAAAGTGACTGCTCGGCCGTCAGTCCTTGGCGGTGCGGCCGGGCAGCGCGAGCATCCGCTCGAGGGCCACGAGCGCCTGCTGCTCGGTCTCGGGGTCGACCTCGATCCGGTTGACCACGGTGCCGGCGACCAGCGACTCCAGCGCCCACACCAGGTGGGGCAGGTCGATCCGGTTCATCGTCGAGCAGTAGCAGACCGTGCGGTCGAGGAACGCGATCGACTTGTCGGGGTGCTGGTCGGCCAGCCGCTTGACGAGGTTGAGCTCGGTGCCGATCGCCCACGACGAGCCGGCGGGCGCCGCCTCGATGGTCTGGATGATGAACTCCGTGGAGCCGACCAGGTCGGCCTTGAGCACGACCTCGTGACGGCACTCGGGGTGCACCAGGATCTGGATCTCGGGGTCCTTGGCTCGCAGCTCGTCGACGACGTCGGGGGAGAAGCGGCCGTGCACCGAGCAGTGGCCCTTCCACAGGATCATCTTCGCGTCGCGCAGCTGCTCGGGGGTCAGCCCGCCGCTGGGGCGGTGCGGGTCCCAGACCACGCAGTCGTCGAGCGAGAGGCCCATCTGCAGCACCGCGGTGTTGCGCCCGAGGTGCTGGTCGGGCAGGAAGAGCACCTTGGCGCCGCCCTCGACGTCGGGCTTCTGGTCGTAGGCCCACTCCAGGGCCACCTCGGCGTTGCTGGAGGTGCACACGACGCCGCCGTTGCGACCGCAGAACGCCTTGATGTCGGCGCTGGAGTTCATGTAGGTCACCGGCACCACGGCGTCCTGGACTCCGGCCTGGGCCATCGCGTCCCAGGCGGTCTCGACCTGCTGCAGGCGCGCCATGTCGGCCATCGAGCAGCCGGCGGCGAGGTCGGGCAGCACGACCTGCTGCTCCGGCGAGGTGAGGATGTCGGCCGACTCGGCCATGAAGTGCACGCCGCAGAAGACGATGTACTCGGCGTCGGGACGCGCGGCGGCCTCGCGGGCGAGCTTGAAGGAGTCGCCGGTCACGTCGGCGAACTGGATGACCTCGTCGCGCTGGTAGTGGTGACCGAGCACGAAGACCCGCTCGCCGAGCGCGTCCTTGGCTGCGCGCGCACGCGCGACCAGGTCGGGGTCGGAGGCCGCCGGCAGGTCGCCGGGGCACTCGACCCCGCGCTCGGACTGCAGGTCGGTGCCCCGGCCCAGCGGCAGCAGCGGGAGGTCGACGGTCGTCATGACCCCATCGTAGGCGCCGTGCTCACAGCAGCGAGTCGTGGTGCAGGTACGGCACCGGGGGGCGCATGCCGCGCAGGGCGAGGTAGCCGACCGTCCAGACCTCCAGCCGGGCCGCCAGCCCGATGTCTAGCGCCCACTCGTTGGCGGCCGTCACGTGCGCGACCTCGGTCCGCTCCGGCCCGTCGGCCAGCGCCGCCCACAGCAGCCGACCGGCCGTGCGCCGGTTCGTGGCGCCCAGCAGCGCCACGCCGCCCTCGGGGTGGGTGTAGGCGTACCCGGAGCCGGTGGAGGTCTCCGAGACCAGCAGCCTCGAGAGGCCCATCAGCAGGGCGTGGTCGGGGCCGTGCGCGCTGCCGCGGACCTGGCGGTCGACCGAGTCGAGCAGGTCCTGGTCGCCGGGGGTGCCCTCGCGGACCTTGTCGCCGGTGCCCACCGGGATCGCGGTGCGGTCGAGGGTGCCGCGCAGCACCATCTGCGGGTGCAGCGAGAGGCCCGCCTGGCGGTAGACCCGCGCCGCCCGCGGGTCGGCCGAGCTGCACAGCATGCCGCGCAGGGCGCCCCGGCCGTGGTGCAGCGCCGCCGCCAGCAGCGGCTTGCCGACACCGCGGCCCTGGTGGCTGGGCCGCACGGCGTACGACGAGAGGATCCAGGTGCCCTCGCGCACCAAGGAGGTGGCCACGCCGACCATCCGGCCGTCCTCCTCCGCGACCCAGCAGCCGCCCGGGTCGGTGCCGAGCAGGTGCTCGGTTCGCACCTGCCACGACCTGCTCCGCGCGGCTCCGCGCGGCTCGGGGTCGGGCCAGGCCCGCGGCAGGGTGAGCCGGTCGAGGGCGTGGAAGCTCTCGGCGGTGACCTGCTCGGCCTCGGCGACGTCGGCGGGACGCAGGGGACGGATCGTGGAGGTCGGGCTCGGCACGCTCCCACCGTAGGGGGCGCCGCCTGCGAGGATGCGGCCATGCGAGTCCTCGTGGCCCCCGACAAGTTCGCCGGCACCCTCACCGCGGTCGAGGCGGCGGAGGCGATCGCGGCCGGCTGGCGCCGCCACGCCCCCGACGACGAGCTCGACCTGGCGCCGATGTCGGACGGCGGGCCCGGGTTCGTCGACGTCCTGCACGCCACCCTGGGCGGGGAGGTGCTGGTGACGACGGTGACCGGCCCCCACGGCGAGCAGGTGCCCGCGACCGTGCTGGTGGTCGGGACGACGGCGTACGTCGAGAGCGCGCAGGCCTGCGGGCGCCACCTCGTCACCGACGGGGACCCCGAGCGCGCCACCACGGTCGGCGTCGGCGAGCTCCTGGTGGCGGCGCTGGGCACCGGGGCCACCACGGTCGTGGTCGGCCTCGGCGGCAGCGGCACCAACGACGGGGGAGCGGGGCTGCTGCACGCGCTGGGCGCGGTGCCCGACACGGGACGCCTCGACGCGGGCCCGGCCGCGTTCGGCGAGCTGGCGACGGTCGACCTGGCGCCGGCGCTCGCGAGGGTCGACGGGGTGCGCCTGGTGGCCGCCACCGACGTCGACAACCCGCTCACGGGTCTCTTCGGGGCCACCAAGACCTACGGCCCGCAGAAGGGCATCGGGGAGGAGCGCCACCTGGAGGTCGACGGCTGGCTCGAGCGGCTCGCCGCGGCCACCGACCGGCGCACCTCGCTGCAGAAGGGCGCCGGCGCCGCCGGGGGACTCGGGCACGCGCTGCTGTGCCTGGGCGCCGTCCGCGAGCCCGGCATCGCGCTGGTCGCCGACGCGGTCTCGCTGGGCGCCCGGGCCCGCACCGCCGACCTGGTGGTGACCGGCGAGGGGGCCTTCGACTTCTCCAGCCGCTCCGGCAAGGTGCCGTACGGCGTCGCCGAGGTCGCCGCCGAGGCGCTGCGGCCCTGCGTGGCGCTGGCGGGGCAGGTGCTGGTCGGGTCGCGGGAGATGCGCGCGCTGGGCGTGGAGTCGGCGTACTCGCTGGTCGACCTGGTCGGTGAGCAGCGCGCCTTCGACGACCCGGTCGGCAGCCTCGAGGCGCTGGGGGAGCGGGTCGCCCGGACGTGGTCGAGGGAATAACCCCGCGTGGCCTACCCTTGACCCAGGGACCGCTGCCGTCGACGACGTGCCGGCGGCCCGCACCAGACCACGCAGCACGCAACCCATGTTGGGAGCACAGACATGACCGAGCAGGTGGAGACCACTCCTGAGCGCCGCACCGACAGCATCAACCTGAGCCCGGTGGCCGCGGCCAAGGTGCAGAGCCTGCTGGAGCAGGAGGGCCGCGACGACCTCGCACTGCGGATCTCGGTCCAGCCCGGCGGCTGCTCGGGCCTGCGCTACCAGCTCTTCTTCGACGAGCGCACCCTCGACGGCGACGTCGTCACCGACTTCGACGGCGTCAGCGTCGTCGTCGACCGGATGAGCGTGCCCTACCTCAACGGCGCCATGATCGACTTCGTCGACAGCATCGAGAAGCAGGGCTTCACCATCGACAACCCCAACGCGACCGGCTCCTGCGCCTGCGGCGACAGCTTCCACTGATCGGGACCGCGCAGCGGGCCCGATGACGGTGGTCGAGCGAGCGGCGCGACCGAGCTCGCTAGCTCGCGACCCGCGTGTCGAGACCCAGTGACCTCCTGAGGCACAGCACCACCCAGCAGCACCGAGCAGCACCCAGCGACAAGAAGCCCCCGGACCACCAGGTCCGGGGGCTTCGTCGTGTGCTCAGCGTGTGAGCACCTGCATCAGTCGAGATGCAGCGACAGTGCGTTCGCGAGCCGCTGGGCGGCCTCACCGACCTCGATGTCGCGCTTGACCACCTCGCGGGGGAAGTCGTCGAAGCGGATGCTGGGTGCGGGGCGGCGCGCGGCCCGCGCCAGCGCGGCGGCCTCGACCGCGTCGCGGCCCACGCTCAGGTGCAGGGCGCGGCCGGCGGCCTCGCAGTCGGCGCCCATGTCGGAGACGCTGGACAGGTCGTCGTAGGGCAGGCGGGCGCGGGCGCCGGCGGTGCCGGGGGAGGGCGTCGAGGGGGTCATGGTGGCGACGTTAGGGGCTACTGGGGGGTACTCCCAGCACTACCCGCAGGTAGTCTTCGCGTCGTGCCCGACACCTCCTCGACGCCCCTGACCGACCACGCCCACGGTGGGCCGAACGGCGCAGCGCCCGGTGGCCGGCTGCTGGTGGCCGGGTCGATCGCGACCGACCACCTGATGAGCTTCGCCGGGAAGTTCGAGGACTCCCTGGTCGTCGAGCAGCTGCACAAGCTGTCGGTCTCCTTCCTCGTCGACGACCTCGAGATCCGGCGCGGCGGCGTGGCACCCAACATGTGCTTCGGCATGGCCCGGCTGGGCCTGCACCCGGTGCTGGTCGGCTCGGCCGGCGAGGACTTCGCCGACTACCGCTCGTGGCTCGAGCGCCACGGCGTCGACTGCGACCACGTGCGCATCTCCGAGTCGCTGCACACCGCGCGCTTCGTCTGCACGACCGACACCACGATGGCCCAGTTCGCCTCGTTCTACCCCGGCGCGATGAAGGAGGCGCGGCTCATCGAGCTGGCCCCGATCGTGGCCAAGGTGGGCGAGCCGTCCTTCGTGCTCATCGGCGCCGACGACCCCGACGGGATGCTGCGCCACACCGAGGAGTGCCGCCAGCGCGGCTACCCCTTCATCGCCGACCCCAGCCAGCAGCTGGCCTTCGGCGAGGGCGACCTGATCCGCCCGCTGGTGGAGGGGGCCGCGATCCTGTTCAGCAACGAGTACGAGTCGCACCTCATCGAGCAGAAGACCGGCTGGTCGGCCGACGAGGTGCTCAGCCGGGTCGGGGTCCAGGTGACCACGCTCGGCGCCGACGGCGTGCGGGTCTCGCGCGCCGGCGAGGACGACATCGTGGTGGCCGCCGCCAAGAACGTCACGGCCGTCGAGCCCACCGGTGTCGGCGACGCGTTCCGGGCCGGCTACCTGGCCGCGACCGCGTGGGGCCTCGACCTGACCCGCAGCGCCCAGGTCGGCTGCGTGCTGGCGGCGTACGTCGTCGAGACCGTGGGCACCCAGGAGTACACCTTCACGCCCGCCCAGTTCCTGGCCCGCGTCGAGGAGTCGTACGGCGCCGAGGCGGCCGCGGAGATCGCTCCGCACCTGGCCTCGGTGCGCTAGGCGCGACGGCGCACCAGGTAGCGGGGGACCCCGTCGTCGGCGGTGTCCTCACCGACGTAGTCCTGCCCGCGCATCCGGCACCAGGCCGGCACGTCGACGCGCGCCGCGGCGTCGTCGGCGACGACGGCCACCACGGCGCCGACCGCCACACCGGGCAGGGCCTTCGCGAGGTCGATGATCGGCAGCGGGCACAGCCGCCCGCGGCAGTCGAGCTCGTGGACCTGCGCCGGCGCGGTCACATCCCCACCCTGGCGCGCAGGTCGGCGACGACGCCGGGCAGCACGGCGAGCAGGCGCTCGACGTCGTCGGCGCGGGTGTCGCGGTGCAGGGAGACCCGCGCGTTGCCGTGGGTGAGCGCGCCCATCGCGGCCAGCACGTGGCTGGGCTCGAAGGACGACGAGGTGCACGCGGAGCCGCTCGCCACGCCGAACCCGTGCCGCTCGAGCTCGTGGACCAGCGCCTCCCCGTCGACGTAGAGGAACGAGAAGGTCACCAGGTGCGGCAGCCGGTCGTCGGGGTCGCCGACCACGTCGACGTCCGGGACCGCGCGCACGCCCTCGCGCAGCCGGGCCACCAGGGCGTGCTGGCGGGCGGCCACCTCCTCGCGCTCGGCCTCCACCGCCTGCAGGGCGGCCGCGGCCGCCAGCGCGGCCGGCACGTTCTCGAAGCCGGACGTCCGCTCGTCGACGCGGTCGTCGCCGGGGAAGGGGGAGGCCCAGCGCGCGCCCTTGCGCACCAGCAGCACCCCCACGCCCGCCGGTCCGCCCCACTTGTGGGCGGAGGCCGCGGCGGCGTCCCAGCCCCGTGGCAGGGGGAGGTGGCCGACGGCGGCGCAGGCGTCGACGAAGAGCGGGACGCGGCCGTCGAGACGGCACGCCACGTCCTCGACGGGCTGCACGGTGCCCACCTCGTGGTTGGCGGCCTGCACCGCCACCACACCGGTCGCCGGCGTGAGGAGCTCGGTGACCGCGTCGGGCGCCACGCGACCGAGCCGGTCGACCGGCACCACCGCCGCCGGTACCCCGCTGCGCGCGGCCTGCCAGGCGGCGGCGTGACCGACGGCGGAGTGCTCGACGGCGGTGGCCAGCGTGGCGTCGCGGTCGTCGCGGCGGCCCTCGAGCAGCCCGAGCAGCCCTCGGTGCACCGCGTCGGTGCCCGAGGTCGTGAACGACACCTCGTCGCGGCGCACGCCCAGGCAGCCCGCCACGACGTCGCGGGCGTTGTCGAGGAGCAGGCGCGCGTCGCGGCCGGTGCGGTGCGGACGGCGCGGATCGGCCCAGCCCCGCTCGTGGGCGGCGGCCAGCACGTCTCGTGCCGCGGGGTGCAGCGGCTCGCCGGAGGCGGCGTCGAGGTCGACCGGCGCGGCATTCGTCACAACCGCCACGGTAGGCCACCCTCTGCGCTCGCACCCGTGGCGGGCGGGGTACTCTGACGCCAACTTCTGATCGCTTGAGAGGAAGGCTCGTTCGTGAGTCTGCAGCTCCCCCAGATGGCACCAGGACGTCGGTGGGCCACGGCCCGTCGTGCGGGCCTGGGCGCCACGCTCGGCCTCGGCCTCGTGCTGCTCGCCGGCTGTTCGTCGGAGTCCCGCGGTGAGTGGGAGCGCCTGGCCATGCCAGAGCCCGTCACCGTCCAGGGCGAGTCCACCCTGAACCTGTGGCAGGGGGCGTGGATCGCTGCCCTCATCACCGGGGTCGTGGTCTGGGGCCTCATCGCCTGGGTGGTGGTGGCCTACCGTCGCCGCAGCGACGACGAGATCCCCGTCCAGACGCGCTACAACCTGCCGCTGGAGATCTTCTACACGGTCGCGCCGATCATGATGGTCGTGGTGTTCTTCGCCCACACCATCCGGGTCCAGGACATCGTGCTCGAGGAGTCCCCGGCCCCCGACAACATCGTCGAGGTCACCGCGCAGAAGTGGTCGTGGACCTTCAACCACGGCGTCGGCGCGGTCGACGTGGCGGCCAACGAGGACAACGCGGACGACGAGTTCCCCTACGAGGGCTACGCGTACCTCGCCGGCACCCTGACCGACATCCCCACCCTGGTGCTGCCCGTGGGGCAGACCACGCGCTTCAACCTGCACTCGCCCGACGTCATCCACGACTTCGGCGTGCCCGGCTTCCTGATCAAGATGGACGTCATCCCGGGTCGGGTGAACTCCTTCGAGGTCACGCCCAAGACCGAGGGCACCTTCAAGGGCAAGTGCTACGAGCTCTGCGGTGCCTACCACTCGCGGATGCTGTTCAACGTCGAGGTCGTCAGCCCCGAGGAGTACGACGCCCACGTCGCGTCGCTGGCCGCGGCCGGCGCCGAGTCGGAGCTGCCGATCCTCGGCGGCGAGGACGCACGCACCCAGGTGGGCCTCGCGTCCACCCGATCCGGAGGAGAGGGCCAGTGAGCGCCGCCACCGCCCAGAGGCCGACCGCGCCCGGCGAACCCCGCAAGCCGCTCGGCCAGCTGGCCGTGCGGATGATGACGACGACCGATCACAAGCTGATCGGCAAGATGTACCTGGTCACCTCGTTCGCGTGGTTCCTGGTCGGTGGCGTGATGGCGCTGCTGATCCGCTCGGAGCTGGCCTACCCGGGCCAGCAGGTCGTCAACGAGGAGCTGTACAACCAGCTCTTCACGATGCACGGCACGATCATGCTGCTGCTCTTCGCGACCCCGCTGTTCTTCGGCTTCGCCAACGTGATCATGCCGATCCAGATCGGCTCGCCCGACGTGGCGTTCCCGCGGCTGAACATGTTCAGCTACTGGCTGTTCCTCTTCGGTGGCCTGATCGCCGCCTCCGGGTTCCTGACCCCGCAGGGCGCTGCCTCGTTCGGCTGGTTCGCCTACACCCCGCTCTCGGACGCCATCAACAGCCCCGGCGTCGGCGGTGACCTGTGGATCATGGGTCTGTGGATGGCCGGTCTGGGCTCGATCCTCGGTGCGGTCAACTTCATCACCACGATCATCTGCATGCGTGCCCCCGGCATGACCATGTTCCGGATGCCGCTGTTCGTGTGGAACACGCTGATCACCAGCCTGCTGGTGCTCATCGCCTTCCCGGTGCTGGCCGGCGCGCTGCTCTCGCTCGAGGCCGACCGCATCCTGGGCGCCCACGTCTTCGACACCGCCCACGGCGGAGCGATCCTGTGGCAGCACCTCTTCTGGTTCTTCGGCCACCCCGAGGTCTACATCATCGCGCTGCCGTTCTTTGGCATCGTGACCGAGATCTTCCCGGTCTTCAGCCGCAAGCCGCTGTTCGGCTACGTGGGCCTGGTCGGCGCGACCCTGGGCATCGCGATCCTCTCGGTCGCGGTGTGGGCGCACCACATGTTCGTCACCGGCGCGGTCGACCTGCCGTTCTTCTCCGGCATGACGTTCCTGATCGCGGTGCCGACCGGTGTGAAGTTCTTCAACTGGATAGGCACGATGTGGGGCGGGTCCATCTCGTTCGACACGCCGATGCTCTGGTCGGTGGGCTTCCTGACCACCTTCCTCTTCGGTGGTCTCACCGGCGTCATCCTGGCCAGCCCGCCGCTCGACTTCGCGGTCTCCGACTC
>JBFGFQ010000014.1:0-23586 GCA_041579495.1 Nocardioides sp. | reverse complement strand
GAGCAACCGGCTCGCGCGGGACGCGGGCGCCCGGTGCCAGTCCTGGAAGGACTGGCGCAGCCGCTGCCGCAGCACCGGCGGTGGGTCGACCAGGGGCAGGTCGCGGCCGGCTGCGACGACCATGCGGACGAAGGCCACCTCGGCGCGGAAGTCGGGGTCGGCGTCAGCCAGCTCGGCCGCGCGCAGGGCCTGGTCGGCACTCAGCCGGCCCTCGACCCAGTCGGCCGCCATGCCCCGCGGCGCGCGGGAGGGTGGGGTGCTCATGTCGTCTCCTCAAGCATCCCGCGCAGCGTCTCCAGACACCGGCCCCGCAGCGGGCCGATGCCCCCGATCGAGCGCCCGAGCTCGCGGGCGACCTGGGCGTACGTCGGTCGCCTGGCGTCGAAGTAGAGGGCCGTGATCAGCTCGCGGCAGGGACTGCCGAGCTGGTCGACCGCCGTGTGCAGCACGCTGAGCTGCTCCCAGTCCAGCAGGCCGCCGCTGTCGACCTGCTCGTCGGCGTCGAGGCGCTGCGGCTCGGCGGCCGGGCGCTCGCGGTGCCGTCGCTCCCGCACCTTCCAGGCCTGCCGCCGGGTGACCGTCACCAGCCAGCCCACCAACCGCTCCTCGTCCTTGAGCGAGTCCTGCGCCTCCAGCAGGGCGAGGAAGGCTGCCTGCGCGACGTCGACCGCGTCCTGCGGCTCCAGGCCGCTGCGCAGCGCCACGCTGTAGACCAGCTGCTGGTGCCGGTCGACCAGGACGTCCCAGGCCTCCGTGTGCCCCTCGCGGATCCGGCGCAGCAGCTCCGCGTCCGAGACCTGCGACCGGCCGTCGGCGCGCGCCGGCTCGGACGGTGTCGACTCGGGCAGCTGCATCGGCACGGTGGTCTCGGTTCCGGGTGGAAGTCACGACACCAAGTCAACGACCGCGGGACGGGCTGGTCACTCGCCGTCTAGACCGGCCCGGGAGTGCGGATCAGACAGTCGCGCGTGAGACACCGTGCACGCGCGGTACGGGGCTCGAGACGAGGGCGAAGGCACCCCAGAAGTAGGGGTGCACCTCGGCCGTGGCGGCCTCGCGCTGGGCCGCGCGCAGGGCGTCGTCGGCGGGCAGGCCGGCGACGAGCCCCTCGTGCAGCGACGCCATCACCTGCGCGGTGGCCGCGTCCGCGACGTGCCACTGGGCCACCACGGCGCTCGCGGCGCCGGCGGCGAGGAAGGCCCAGGCCAGGCCGACCGGCTCGCGGTGCCGACCGTGCGTGCCCGACTGGCAGGCGCTGAGCACGACCAGCGCGCCGGCCAGGTCGAGCTGGACGATCTCGGCGGAGGGCATCCAGCGGTCGTGCAGCCGCAACCGCGAGAACAGCGGGTTGTCCGGCTGGTGCAGACCGTGGCAGGCCACGTGCACCAGGTCGGCGCCGGTGACCGCCGCCGTGACGGCCTGCACGGTCGCGGCAGGACCGTCCAGCAGCACCGCGTCCCGGTGGTGCCGCGCGACGGTGATCGCCTCCTCGGCGGCCGAGGGCGCGTCGACGTCCGCGACGCCCACGACGGTGACCGACGCGTCGGGCCGCACCACGGCGGGCGGTGTGCCGGCAGGCAGCAGGCTGGGGGCCAACGTGATCGTCCACCGCTCGAACAGGTAGCCGTCCCCGTCGTGGAGGACCGCGAAGGGGACGCTGCCCATCTCGCCGTCGGGGACCACGCACAACCGTGGGCCCAGGTCGTCGAGGAGGTCGGCCACCGGGTCCACCAGCAGGTCGTGCAGGTCGCGCAGCGTCGCCTGGGCGGACGGGACGAGCCGGGCGGCACCGAGAGCCACGTGCGTCGCCGCGATCGCGGCCCTGGTCCACTGGTCGTCGAGGTCGTCGAGCAACCGGCGCAGGCGGGCGACCGCCCCGCACAGCCGCCGCGCGACCACCCCCTCGTGGCCGTGGACGAAGACGAGGAGGTCGTCGCCCGAGACGTGGTAGGCGAGCGTGGGCACCAGGACCTCGCGCCCCACGGCGTGGTCGCGAGGCCCGGGAGCCTCCGGGCCGGCGTCCAGGTGGCGCGTGCGCAGGCTGCTGACCCTGCGCTCGAGCTCGCGCGTGCGGGCGCGGGAGGCGTCGGGGCGGCCCGCGCCGGACCGCTCCTCGACGAGGTACTGCTCGCTGAGCTCGGCGAAGGCCTCGCCCAGGTCGCGGCCGGCCGCCGCGAGCGCCGGCCCCCTGCCGGCGGCACGGGCCAGGAGGTCGGCCAGGGTGCGGGCACGCACGTCGTCGGCGACCCGGCTGGCGGCGTCGACGTCGCCGGGACGGCCACGCTCGAGGAGGAGCTCGACCAGCTCGCCGTGGGCCTGCGAGCGGTGCGTGCGGAAGGACGTCAGCAGGGCGTAGTCGGGCAGCGCGCCGGTGGCCCGCTCCAGCTCGGCGAGCGCCCGGTCGAGGTGGTGCACCGCGAGGTCGAGACCCCCCTTCGCCCGCAGCACCCGAGCGGTGTGCAGCTCGTGCTCGTAGCTGAGCTCGGGCAGGTCGAGGCCGGCCACGAGCCCGGCCACCTCCCGCAGCCGGGCCTCCGCCTCGTCGGGCCCGTCGGCGAGGTCGGCCTGGAGCAGCCGGGCGCTCACGAGGGGCACCTGCCAGCCGCCCTCCTCCAGCGCGGCGGCGCAGCCGGCCGCCGTCTCCCTGGCCTCCTGCGTCCGCCCCAGCCGCGCCAGCGCCTCCGCGCGGGCGAGTGCGACCCGGGCGAGGAACTGCTGGTCGTCGACCGCCGCGAAGAGGTCGTGCGCGGCGGCGAGCTCGTCGACGGCCGACGCGCCCCGGTCCTCGGCCAGGTCGCACAGCGACAGCAGGAAGCGCGCGGTCGCCTCGTCGTGGCGCAGGCCCGAGGCCGCGGCCTCCAGGGCTGCCGAGGACGCCGCGTCCCGGGCCTCCCCCCACAGGCCGACCGCGAGGTGGGTCTCCGCGAGCGCGAGCCGCAGCCGCACCGCCTCCGTCGTGGCCCCCAGCCGCTCGAGGCTGCCGCGCGCCTCCTCGAGCAGCCGCAGCGCGTCACCGATCTGCCCGAGCTGGCGGTGCGCCTGCGCGGCGTCGCCACGGCACTGCGCCGCGAAGACCGCGTCGTCGGCGTCCTCGAAGATCTCGATGGCCCTCGCGAAGGCGGCGAGCGCCTCACCCGGCCGCCCCAGCGCCAGCAGCTCCACGCCGGTGTTGGCCAGCGGGAGCGCCGTCTCCGCGTGCCGTCCCAGGGCCTCGTACTCGTCGGCGGCGCGGGCGTAGGCCTCGAGCGCGGCGGCGTGCCTGCCCACCAGGCCGTAGGCGACGCCGAGGTTCTTCACCGCGTGCGCACGGAGGTAGCGGGCGTCCTCCCCCGCGCCGTCGGCGCCGGTCGCGCAGAGCTCGCCCAGGCCCGACACGAGCTGCTCGCCGACCTCGATGGCCTCCTGGTGCCGGCCCAGGTCGTCGAGCACGTGCATGCGGCCGAGGTCCGTGCGCAGGGCGGCGAGGACGTCGCCGTCCTCGGCCCACAGGCCCCGGGCGTCGGCGATGAGCCGCAGCGCCTCGTCCAGCTCGCCACGCTCGGTCAGGATCTGCGCGCGCACGTACCTCGCCCGGGCCTGCTGTCCGCGCAGGTCGGCCCGGCGCTCCACCCACAGCGCCAGCCGCTCGGCGCGGCGCGGGTGCCGGTGCACGAGCTCGGCCGCGCGGTCCAGTGCCGCGGGAAGGAGACGGGCGGTGTCGGCGGGGACCGGGGCTGGCACGCGTCAGAACGTACGCGACATCGCTGCCCACCCGCGCTCGGACGCGCTACCATCGACGAGCGTCCTGGGACGCGTCCGGAGCGAGGCCCAGCCCCCCGGGCCCGTCGCCCGGATTCTTCACCTCCGGCCGGATCAAACTGGTCCTCCACAGCCACCGCGCGCACGCGGATACCTCCGCGGGACGGCGAGCAACAGTCTTCTCATCCGCATTCCTGGCAGGCAGTGTCGTGGTCGACGGCAGAGAATCCCCCCTCTCGCAGCCCGTCAGCCTGGCGGCGGTCGGCGACACCCCTCCCCCCGGTCTCGCCGACCGCCGCAGGGGGCACGACGTCTCACCCGGACCCTTGACCCCCTGTGACGCGCACCCTAGATTGACGCGCGTCAACTAGAACGTGTTCCACCAAGGGGGAGCCATGGCCGAGAACATCCAGCAGCTGCTGCGCGAGCGGGTCGAGGACGACTCCACGGCGCTCGTGCACGGCGACCGGTCGTGGACCTGGCGCGAGCACCTCGCCGAGGCGTCGGCCGAGGCCGCGGCGCTGGTCGCGTCGGTCGACCCCGAGCGGCCGGTGCACGTGGGCACGCTGCTCGACAACGGCCCCGAGATGCTGCGCGCCATGGCCGCAGCGGGTCTCGGGGGCTACGTGCTGTGCGGCATCAACACGACCCGGCGAGGTGAGTCGCTGGCCGCCGACGTGCGCCGCGCGGACTGCCAGGTGCTGCTCACGGACCGGGCGCACCTGCCGCTGGTCGAGGGCCTCGACCTGGGCGGCGCCCGGGTGGTCGACGTCGGGTCGCAGGCGTGGGCCGACGAGGTGGCCGCCGCGGGTCCGCTCGTGCCGCACCGGGAGGTGGGGGCGATGGACACGATGATGATGATCTTCACCAGCGGCACCAGCGGGGACCCGAAGGCGGTGCAGGTGCCGCACATCCTCCCGGTGTTCTCGGGCCTCGACCTGGTCGGACGCTTCGGCCTCGGCCCCGACGACGTCTGCTACCTGGCCATGCCGCTGTTCCACTCCAACGCGGTGGCGGCCGGGTGGGCGGTCGCGCTGACCTGCGGCGCCACCATGGTGCCGGCGACCTTCTCGGCGTCGCGCTTCCTCGACGACGTGCGCAAGCACGGCGTGACCTACATGAGCTACGTCGGCAAGCCGCTGGCATACGTGCTGGCGACCCCCGAGCGTGACGACGACGCCGACAACCCGCTGCGGGTCGCCTTCGGCAACGAGGCGAGCGACCGCGACATCGAGGAGTTCGCCCGCCGCTTCGGCTGCCGCGTGGTCGACGGGTTCGGCTCGACCGAGCTGGCCATCATCATCCAGCGCGAGGACGGCACCCCGCCCGGGTCGGTCGGCAGGGGCGCGGACGGCGTGGCGATCTACGACAGCGAGAGCGTCACCGAGTGCGCGGTGGCGGTCTTCGACGAGCACGGCGCCCTCACCAACGCCGACGAGGCGGTGGGCGAGCTGGTCAACACCCAGGGCCGCGGCTACTTCTCCGGCTACTACAACGACCCCGCCGCCGACGACGAGCGGATGCGGCACGGCATGTACTGGTCGGGCGACCTGGCCTACCGCGACGCCGACGGCTGGATCTACCTCGCCGGGCGCACCGCCGACTGGATGCGCGTCGACGGCGAGAACCTCGCCGCCGGCCCCGTCGAGCGGATCCTGCAGCGGCTGCCGGGGCTCAGCCGGGTCGCGGTGTACGCCGTCCCCGACGAGCGCGTCGGCGACCAGGTGATGGCCGCGATCGTGCTGGAGGACGAGGCGACGCTGACCCCGCAGGAGCTCGAGTCGTTCCTCGCCGAGCAGCCGGACCTCTCCCCCAAGGCGTGGCCCCGCTACGTGCGGATCAACGACGACCTGCCCTCCACGGCCACCAACAAGGTGCTCAAGCGCGAGCTGGTCGCCGAGGGCGTGAGCGCCGGCGGCGGGACGCTGTGGACCCGCGAGGAGCGCGGACGCTCGTACGCCTGAGGCACGACGCAGCGAGCCCCGCCCCGGGTGTCCGGGGCGGGGCTCGTCGTACGGGCGGGTGGGGCCTCAGCCGCGGACCTTCTCCAGGGCGGCCACGGCCTCCTCGAAGCCCGCGACGAGCTCGGCCATAACGTCGGCGACCGGGCGCACCTCGTTCATGCGTCCCACGACCTGGCCCACGGGCATCGCGATGACGTCGGGGTCGCCGGAGGCGTTGATCCGGTTGTGCGCGTCGGAGACCAGCAGGTTCTGCAGCGGCATCGGCAGCGGCTCGGGAGCGCCCTCGGCGGCCCACGCCTCGGTCCAGCGGGTCTTGAGCAGGCGCGCCGGCTTGCCGGTGTAGACCCGGCTGCGCACGGTGTCGCTGGAGGTCGCGCGCAGGAAGGCGGCCTCCCAGCCGGTGCTGCCGGCCAGCGAGCGGTACTCCTCGGTGCCGAGCCAGATCGACCCGGTCCACACGCCCTGGGCGCCCAGCGCCAGCGAGGCAGCGACCTGGCGGCCCGAGCCGATCCCGCCGGCGCCCAGCACCGGCACGTCGGGGCCGACCGCGTCGACGATGTCGGGGGTCAGCACCATGCTGGCGATCTCGCCGGTGTGCCCGCCCGCCTCGTAACCCTGCGCCACGATGATGTCGACGCCGTTGGCGACGTGGCTCAGGGCGTGCTTGGCGGCGCCCGCCAGGGCGGCGACGGCGACCCCGTGCTCGTGGCACTTCTCGATGACGTCGACCGGCGGCGAGCCGAGCGCGTTGGCGATCAGCACCGGTCGGTGCGCCAGGGCGATGTCGAGGTGCGAGCGGGCCACCGAGTGCAGCCAGCCCAGCACGCCCTCGCGGCCCTCGCCCTCCGGCAGCGGCGGCACCCCCAGCCTGAGCAGCGTCTCGTCGACGAAGCGGCGGTGCTCCTCAGGGATCATCGCGCCCAGGTCGACCGAGGAGCCCTCGGTCGGGACCTTCATCGGCATCACGATGTCGACGCCGTACGGCTTGCCGTCGGTGTTGTCGTCGAGCCAGGTCAGGGTGCGCTCGAGCTCCTCGGGGTCGTTGAACCGCACGCACCCCAGCACGCCGAGGCCGCCGGCGCGCGAGACGGCCGCGGCCACGTGCTCGGAGGGGGTGAAGGCGAAGATCGGGTGCTCGATGCCGAAGCGGTCGCAGAGGGGGGTGCGCACGGGGTTCAGGTCTCCTGTGGTCGGGTCGGGCTGCGCTCAGACGGGGGCGACGCTGGCGTCGGCGATCATCTTCTTGGCGGCGACGTACTGCGCCTTGCCGGTGGCGTTGCGGGGCACCCGGTCGACGACCGTGAGGTGCCGGGGCAGCTTGTAGCCACTCAGGTGCTCGCGCAGGTGCTCGCGCAGCTCGTCGAGCTCGAGGCTCGCGCCCTCGCGCAGCTCGCACACCGCGGCCACGGCCTGGCCGTAGGTCTCGTCGGGGATGCCGACCACCAGCACGTCGTACACGGCCGGGTGGCCCTTGATCGCCATCTCGACCTCCTCGGGGAAGACCTTCTCGCCGCCGGTGTTGACGCAGTTGGAGCCGCGGCCCAGCAGCGTGATCCGGTTGTCGGTCTCGATTCGCGCGAAGTCGCCGGGCACCGAGTAGCGCTCGCCGTCGATCTCGATGAAGGTCGCGGCGGACTTCTCGGGGTCCTTGTAGTAGCCGACCGGCACCGAGCCGCCACGGCCCAGGCGACCGGTGCGGCCGACGTCCTTGCTCATGTCGAGCAGGCGGCCGTCCTCGCCGATCACGACGCTGCGGGGGCCGAGCCCGATGACCGGGCCGTCGGTGCTGATGTGCTCCTTGTCCTGCATGCCCATGCCCTGGAAGCCGGTCTCGGAGGCCCCCACGGAGTCGGTGAAGATCGCGTCGGGGAAGGCCTGCATCCAGCGCTGCTTGATCGGGTGGCTGAAGATCGCGGCGCTGCTGGAGATCGCGAAGAGGCTCGAGGCGTCGTACGGCGTGCCGGTGGCGGCCTTGCGCTCGAACTCCTCGATGAGCGGACGGGCCATCGCGTCGCCGGTCATGAAGATCAGCTGCACCTTGTCCTGCTCGATGACCTCCCAGGTGCGCCGCGCGTCGAACTTGGGCTCGAGCACGGTGAGGTGGCCGGCGAAGAGGTGCATCAGCAGCCCGGCCTGCGCACCGCCGTGCATCAGCGGGCTGAGCGGGAAGGTGACCATGCGCGGGTCGGTGGCCTGCTTGGACTGGTCGTGCTCCTCCAGGTCGGCGCCGGTGTAGAAGTCGATGCCCCCGCCCAGGACCCGCCAGAAGTCCTCGTGGCGCCACATCACGCCCTTGGGGAAGCCGGTGGTGCCGCCGGTGTAGATGATGTGCAGGTCGTCGGCGCTGCGCTCGGCGAAGTCGCGCTCGGGGCTCTGGCCGGCCACGGCGTCGGCCAGCGTCACGCCGCCGAAGGGCGTGAGGTCGCTGTCGTCGTCCGGGGCGGTGACGTCGGGGATCGCGACGTACGTCGTCAGGCGCGCGTGGTTCGGCGCGCAGGTCGCGACCAGCGGCGCGTAGGTGCGCTCGTGCACCAGGGCCACCAGGTCGGCGTTGTCGAAGAGGTAGTTGAGCTCGTTCTCGACGTAGCGGTAGTTGACGTTGATGCTCACCGCGCGGATCTTGACGATCGCGAGCACCGCCACCACGTGGTCGATGGAGTTCTTGGCGTAGACGCCGACGTGCTGGCCGGGCTGGACGCCACGGGCCTGCAGGTAGTGGGCCAGGCGGTTGGCCCGGGCCTCCAGGTCGGCGTAGGTCGCCACCTCGTCGCCCACCTTCACGGCGGGGTTCGCGGGGACGACGTCGACGGCGTGCTCGAAGAGATCAGCGATGTTCTTGGCCACGTCGGGAGACTAGAACACGTTCTCGTTCTTGGCTAGGCTCTTGTGGCATGACAGCTGAAGGTGCCCCCTCCTCCCCCGCCGGCGACACCCCCGAGGAGCCGCACTGCCTCGTCGAGCAGGTGGGCCACACGCTCGTGGTGACCATGAACCGGCCGTCCCGTCGCAACGCGCTGTCGGGGCAGATGCTGCGGATCATGGAGGACGCCTGGGACCGGGTGAACGGCGACGACGACATCCGGGTCTGCATCCTCACCGGGGCCGGAGGCTACTTCTGCGCCGGCATGGACCTGCAGGCCGCCGACGACAAGCCGCCCTCGGAGAGCTTCGAGTCCGGGGAGTTCGACCCGACGGTGATCAAGGGCCTGCTCAAGGGCTTCCGCCTGACCAAGCCGCTCGTCGCGGCCGTGGAGGGCCCCGCGATCGCGGGCGGCACCGAGATCCTGCAGGGCACCGACATCAGGGTGGCGGGCGAGTCGGCGAGGTTCGGCGTGGCCGAGGCGCGCTGGTCGCTCTACCCGATGGGTGGCTCGGCCGTGCGGCTCCCCCGCCAGGTCCCCTACACGGTGGCGGCCGAGCTGCTGCTGACCGGACGCACCCTGGGCGCCGCCGAGGCCAAGGACCTGGGGCTCGTCGGGCACGTCGTCCCCGACGGCCAGGCGCTGGCCAAGGCCCACGAGCTGGCCGACATGGTGGCCGCCAACGGCCCGCTGGCCGTCCAGGCGATCCTCAGGACGATGCGCGACTCCGAGGGCCGCCACGAGGAGGACTGCTGGGCCGCCGACGCCGCCGTGGGCGCCGCGGTGTTCTCGTCCGAGGACGCCAAGGAGGGCCCGCGGGCCTTCCTCGAGAAGCGCAAGCCGGTGTTCCGGGGGCGCTGACCCTCCGGAGTGCCGGGCCGGGTCAGCCCACCGCGCGGTCGCCTGTCCAGAAGCGGGCGCGCAGGGCCTTCTTGTCCGGCTTGCCGAGCCCGGTCAGCGGCAGCGCGTCGACGGCGAGCACCTGCTTGGGCGCCTGCACCGAGCCCTTGCGCTGCTTGACCATCTCCTGGATCTCGGCCACCACCTCGTCCGTGAGCTCATGACCCTCGCGGAGCACGACCACGGCGGTGACGGCCTCGCCGTACTTATCGTGCGGCGTGCCGATCACGCCGACCTGGGCGACGGCGGGGTGCTCGGCGACGACGTCCTCGACCTCACGCGGGAAGACGTTGAAACCGCCCGTGACGATCATGTCCTTGGTGCGGTCGACGATGTACCAGAACCCGTCCTCGTCCTCGCGGGCCACGTCGCCGGTGTGCATCCATCCGTCGCGGAAGGTCTCCGCGGTCGCCTCGGGCAGGTTCCAGTAGCCGCCGGCCAGCAGCGGGCCGGCCACGCAGATCTCGCCCGGCTCACCGGGGGCTACGGGTGCGCCGTCCTCGCCGAGCAGCGCGGTGCGCAGGAACGCCGAGGGCCGCCCGCACGAGGCGAGCCGGCGCTCGTCGCCCAGGTGGTCGGCCTTGGCGAGGTAGCTGATCACCATCGGCGCCTCGGACTGCCCGTAGTACTGCGCGAAGATCGGGCCGAACCGCTCGACGGCCTCCTTCAGGCGCACGGGGTTGATCGCCGAGGCGCCGTAGTAGACGGTCTCCAGCGACGACAGGTCGCGGGTGCGCGAGTCGGGGTGGTCCATGAGGGCGTAGAGCATCGAGGGCACCAGCATGGTGGCGGTGATCCGCTGCTCCTCGATGGTGCGCAGCACCTCGGCCGGGTCGAACCTCGCCAGCACGAAGAGGGAACCGCCCTTCATCACCGTCGGCACGAAGAACGCCGCGCCGGCGTGCGAGAGCGGGGTGCACATCAGGAAGCGAGGCGACTCCGGCCACTCCCACTCGGCCAGCTGCACCTGGGTCATCGTGGTCATCGCCTGCGCCGTGCCGATGACGCCCTTGGGCTTGCCGGTGGTGCCGCCGGTGTAGGTGATCGACACGACGTGGTCGGGCGGCAGGGTGACGGCCTCGAGCGGCCGCGGCCCGCAGCGCTCGGCGGCCGCGGCCAGGTCGTGGCCGACGTGGCTCAGCTCGTGCGGCACCGGACCGATGGTCAGCACCTTCTCGAGCTTGGGGCAGCGCTCGAGCAGGCCGAGCGCCCGCTCGACGAACATCGGGTTCGGGTCGATGGTCAGCGTGGTGATCTCGGCGTCGTTGATGACGTAGGCGTGGTCGTCGAGCGAGCCGAGGGGGTGCAGCGAGGTGCGCCGGAAGCCCTGCGTCTGCCCGGCACCGATGATGAACAGCACCTCGGGGCGGTTCAGCGCCAGCAGCGCGCCCGCGGTCCCCCGCCCGGCGCCGAGGGCCTCGTAGGCCTGCGCGTACTGGCTGATCCGGGCGGCCGTCTCGCCCCCGGTCAGGGTCGTCTCCCCCAGGTGCATCACCGGGCGGTCGCGGTGCCGCTTGAGCGCGGCCACCATGAGGTGGCCGTTGTGGGTGCCGGTGCGCAGATCGGTGTCCGTCATGGCACGCAGACTAGAACGTGTTCCATTTCCGCGCCAGGGGTCCCGCCTGCACGGGGGTCAGGCGAGGAGGTCGGCGATGGAGCGGACCTCGTCGGCGGTGCCGAGGGAGAGCATCAGCGTGGTCACGCCGGTCTCCTCCCACTGCGCGACCCGCTCCTTCACCTCACCTGCGGTGCCGATGATGTGCATGTCGTCGACCAGCTCGTCGGGGATCAGCGCGGTGGCCTGGTCCTTCTTGCCGCCCAGGTAGAGCTCCTGCACCTCGGCGGCCAGCGACTCGTAGCCCATCCGCACGAAGACCTGGTTGTGGAAGTTCGCCTCCTTGGCACCCATCCCGCCCATGTAGAGCGCCACGACCGGCTTCATCGCGTCGACGACGCGCTGCTTCTCGTCGGCGTCGGCGACCACCTGCAGGTGGCAGGTGGCGGAGATCTCGAACGTCTCGCGGGTCCGCCGCGCGCCCTCGCGCGCGAAGCCCTCGTCGAGCCACGGCTGGTACATGCCGGCCGACTTCGGCGTGTAGAAGATGGGGATCCAGCCGTCGGCGATCTCCGCGGTCTGCGCGACGTTCTTGGGGCCCTCGGCGCCGAGCCAGATCGGGATGTCGGCGCGCAGCGGGTGGGTGATCGACTTCAGGGGCTTGCCGAGGCCGACGGAGCCCTCGCCGGCGTACGGCAGCGGGTAGTGGGGGCCGTCGTTGGTGACCGGACCCTCCCGGCGCAGCACCTGGCGGATGATGTCGACGACCTCGCGGGTGCGCGCGAGCGGCTTGGCGAACGGCTCGCCGTACCAGCCCTCGACGACCTGCGGGCCGCTCACGCCCATGCCGAGCACCATCCGGCCACCGCTCAGGTGGTCCAGGGTCAGCGCGTGCATGGCGATCGAGGTCGGGGCGCGTCCCGACATCTGCACGATCGAGGTGCCGAGGCGCACGTTGCTCGTCTCCCGACCCCACCAGGCCAGCGGCGTGAAGGCGTCGGAGCCCCAGGCCTCGGCGGTGAAGATCGCGTCGAAGCCCGACTCGTCGGCGGCGCGGACGATCTCGTCGTGGTGGGCGGGCGGCTGTGCGCCCCAGTACCCCAGCTGCAGTCCCAACTTCATGGGCGACAGCCTGCCAGACCCCTTGCCCTGAAGATAGAACGTGTTCTACTTTCATGCCATGTCGCGCACCTTGTCTGCCCCGGTCACCGTCGCCTTCGACTACACCCGGTCGACCGGCCCGGTCCTGGGCCGGTTCCTGACCGGCCTGCGCGACGGCGTGCTCGTCGCCGGCCGCACCAGCGACGGCGAGGTCGTCGTGCCGCCGCCGGAGTACGACCCGGTGACGCACGCCGCGACGACCGACTTCGTCGAGGTCTCCCCCGTCGGCACCGTCACCAGCTGGACGTGGGTCCCCGAGCCGGTGGCCGCCCAGCCGCTGGAGCGGCCCTTCGCGTTCGCGCTGGTGCTCCTCGACGGGGCCACCAAGCCCTTCCTGCACGCCCTCGACGTGGCCTCGCCGGACGACGTGTCGACCGGGATGCGCGTGCAGGTGCGCTGGCGCGCCGAGCGCACCGGCGCGATCACCGACATCGAGGCGTTCGAGCCGCTCACCGACGAGCGGCCGCCGGTGGACGGGCCGCGCAGCACCCTCGACCCGGTCACCGGCGTGGTCACCCCGGTCGCGCTCGACTACACCTACGCTGCCTCGCCCGAGGAGTCCGCGTTCTACCGCGGCCTGGCCGAGGGCCGCATCGTCGGTCAGCGCTGCCCCGCCTGCGCCAAGGTCTACGTGCCGCCGCGCAGCGCCTGCCCGGCCGACGGGACGCCCACCACCGACGAGGTCGAGCTCTCCCAGACCGGCACCGTGACCACGTTCTGCATCGTCAACGTGCCGTTCCTGGGCCAGCGGATCACCCCGCCCTACGTGTCGGCGTACGTGCTGCTCGACGGCGCCGACATCGCCTTCCTGCACCTGATCCTCGACATCCCGGCCGAGGAGGTCCGGATGGGCATGCGGGTCGAGGCGGTCTGGAAGCCGCGCGAGGAGTGGGGCACCACGATCGAGAACATCAGCCACTTCCGCCCCACCGGGGAACCGGACGCGGCCTACGACACCTACCGCCAGCACCTCTGAGCCCGGAAGAGAGACGCAGAAGATGAGAGACGTCGCCGTCGTCGGGTTCGCCCAGCGGCAGATGCAGGACTTCGACGGGTCGCCCACCTGCGTGGAGCTGCTCGTGCCGCTCTTCGCGGAGTGCTACGAGCAGACGGGCTGGAGCCGGCGCGACGTCGGCTTCTGGTGCTCGGGCTCCTCCGACTACCTGGCCGGGCGGTCCTTCTCGTTCGTCCAGGCCGTCGACGCGATCGGCGTGATCCCGCCCGTCAACGAGTCGCACGTCGAGATGGACCTGGCCTGGGCGATGTACGAGGCCTGGCTCAAGATCCAGACCGGCGAGGTCGACACCGCGCTGGTCTACGCCTTCGGCAAGAGCTCGGCCGGCGTCCTGCGGCGCACCCTGGCCCTGCAGCTCGACCCGTACACGATGACGCCGCTGTGGCCCGACACCGTGTCGCTGGCCGGTCTCCAGGCCCGCGCCGGCATCGACGCCGGGCTCTGGGACGAGACGGCGATGGCCGAGGTGGCCAACCGGTCGCTGACCGACGCCGAGAAGAACGAGTACGCCGTGCGCAAGGGCGGCTCGTCGGTCTCCGAGCTCCTCTCCCGCCCCCTGTACGCCGACCCGTTGCGCAAGCACGACTGCGCACCGGTCACCGACGGTGCGGCCGCGATCGTGCTGGCCGCCGGCGACCGGGCCCGCGAGGTCCGCGACCGGCCGGCCTGGTTGAGCGGGTTCTCCCACCACGTCGACCCGATGAGCATGGGCACCCGCGACCTGACCCGCTCCCCCTCGGCCGCGCGCTCCGCGGCCGCCCTCGACCTCACCGGCGTCGACACCGCCGAGCTGCACGCCCCCTTCAGCCACCAGGAGCTGGTGCTGCGCCGCGAGCTCGGGCTCGCCGACGACGTACGGGTCAACCCGTCGGGCGGGGCACTGACCAGCAACCCGATGTTCTCGGCCGGCGGCATCCGCGTCGGCGAGGCGGCCCGGTGGATCTGGGCCGGGGAGTCGGACAAGGCGCTCGCCCACGCCACCAGCGGCCCCGCGCTGCAGCAGAACCTCCTGTGCACCCTGGAAGGACAGCGATGAGCAAGCAGCCCGCCGCCGTGGTCGGGGTCGGCCAGACCCACCACCGGGCCAAGCGCGAGGACGTGTCGATGGCCGGACTGTGCCGTGAGGCGATGGACCGGGCGCTCGAGGACGCCGGCCTGACCCTCGACGAGATCGACGCGATCGTCGTGGGCAAGGCCCCCGACCTCTTCGAGGGCGTGATGATGCCCGAGCTGTTCCTGGCCGAGGCGCTGGGCGCCGCCGGGAAGCCGCTGCTGCGGGTGCACACCGCGGGCTCGGTCGGCGGGTCGACCGCGATCGTGGCCGCCTCGCTGGTGCAGTCGGGGGTGCACAAGAAGGTGCTCACCGTCGCCTACGAGAAGCAGTCGGAGTCGAACGCGATGTGGGCGCTGTCGGTGCCGGTGCCGTTCAACATGCCGGTGCACGCCGGGGCGGGCGGCTACTTCGCGCCGCACGTGCGCTCCTACATCCGCCGCTCGGGCGCCCCCACCCACGTGGGCGCGATCGTCGCGGCCAAGGACCGCAACAACGCGCTGCGCAACCCCTACGCCCACCTGCACAACGAGGGCACCACCGTGGAGTCGGTGCTGGCCTCGCAGATGCTGTGGGACCCGATCCGCTACGACGAGACCTGCCCCTCCTCCGACGGCGCGTGCGCCCTGGTCATCGTCGACGAGGACGTCGCCGCCGCCTCGCCGAACCCGGCCTGGATCCACGGCACCGCGATGCGCTCGGAGGCCACCACCGCCGCCGAGCGCGACCAGGTCAACCCGCAGGCCAGCCGCGACGCGGCCGCCTCGCTGTGGAAGCAGGCCGGCATCACCTCGCCGATCGACGAGATCGACGTCGCCGAGATCTACGTGCCCTTCAGCTGGTTCGAGCCGATGTGGCTGGAGTCGCTCGGCTTCGCCGAGGAGGGCACCGGCTGGAAGCTGACCGAGGCCGGGGAGACCGCGATGGACGGCCGCCTGCCGGTCAACTGCTCCGGTGGCGTGCTGTCGTCGAACCCGATCGGGGCCTCGGGGATGCTGCGCTTCGGCGAGGCCGCGCTGCAGGTGCGGGGGGCCGCGGGCGAGCACCAGGTCGACGGCGCCCGGCGGGCCCTGGGCCACGCCTACGGCGGCGGGTCGCAGTTCTTCGCGATGTGGGTCGTGGGCGCCGACAAGCCCCGGCACTGAGGCCGGGCGCGTCGGGGCGGCGGCGTACGCCGTCGGCGTGCGGCCGTAGTCTCTGGCGCATGATCGAGCTGCGCACCCCCACCCAGATCGAGCAGATGCGGCCCGCGGGCCGCTTCGTCGCCGACGTCATCACCCGCCTCTCCGAGGTCGCCGACGTCGGGATGAACCTGCTCGAGCTCGACGCGGTGGCCCACGAGATGATCAAGGAGCGCGGCGCGGAGTCCTGCTACATCGACTACCACCCCTCGTTCGGTGCCTCGCCGTTCGGCAAGGTGCTGTGCACCTCGGTCAACGACGCGGTGCTGCACGGACTGCCGCGCGACTACCGGCTCGCCGACGGCGACCTGCTCAGCGTCGACTTCGCGGCCAGCGTCGACGGCTGGGTCGCCGACTCCGCCTTCAGCATGGTCGTCGGCACCCCGCGCCCCGAGGACCTGCACCTCATCGAGGTCACCGACCGGGCCCTGGCCGCCGGCATCGGGGCCGCCACCGTCGGCAACCGCATCGGCGACATCTCGGCGGCCATCGGCGAGGTCGCGCGCTCCGAGGGGCTGAAGGTCAACCTGCAGTTCGGCGGCCACGGCGTGGGCCGCACCATGCACGGCGACCCGCACGTGCCCAACGACGGCCGCCCCGGGCGCGGCTTCAAGCTCAAGCCCGGGCTGGTGATCGCGATCGAGCCGTGGTTCGTGCACACCACCGACGAGATCTACACCGACGCCGACGGCTGGACGATCCGCAGCGCCGACGGCGCACGGGGCGCGCACATGGAGCACACCGTGGCGGTGACCGAGGACGGGCCGCTGGTGCTCACGGCCAGGGGCTGAGCCCGCGAGCGGGCCCGCTCAGGAGCACCTAGGAGTAGGCGACGCCGAGCTCCTTGATGCCGTTGATCCAGCTGTGCCGCAGCCGGCGCTCGGCCTCGGTACGGCGGATCCCCGGCGCGTGCTCGGCGAGTGCCTCGAAGATCACCCGCACCTCGAGCCGGGCCAGGTTGGCGCCGATGCAGTAGTGCGCCCCGTGGCCGCCGAAGGAGACGTGCGGGTTGGGGTCGCGGGTGATGTCGAAGGTGAAGGGGTCCTCGAAGACGTCCTCGTCGAAGTTGGCGCTGGCGTAGAACAACCCGACGCGCTGGCCCCGGCGCACCTGGACCCCGCCGACCTCGACGTCGCGCAGCGCGGTGCGCTGGAAGACGTTGACCGGCGTGGCCCAGCGGATCACCTCGTCGATCATCGTGCCCGGGCGCTCGCGGCACCACAGGTCCCACTGCTCGGGGTGGTCGAGGAAGGCCGCCATGCCGTGCGTGATGGCGTTGCGGGTGGTCTCGTTGCCGGCCACGGTCAGCAGGATGACGAAGTAGCCGAACTCGTCGTCGGTGAGGCCGCGCCCGTCCTTCTCGGCGCTCAGCAGCTTGGTGATCAGGTCGTCGCGCGGCTCGGCGCGGCGCGCCGCGGCCAGCCCCATCGCGTAGCCGAGGATCTCCGCGGCCGCGACGTCGGGCTCGCCCTGGTAGTCGGGGTCGTCGGAGGCGAGCATCTCGTTGGACCAGTCGAAGAGCTTGCGCCGGTCCTCCTGGGGCACGCCGATCAGGTCGGCGATCGCCTGCAGCGGCAGCTCGGCTGCGATCTCCTCGACGAAGTCGCCGCTGCCGCGCTCGACCGCGTCGCACACGATCTGGCGGGCGCGCTGCTCCATGATCTCCTCGAGCGCCGCGATCGAGCGCGGGGTGAAGCCGCGCGAGATGATCTGGCGGGTCGCGGTGTGCTCGGGGGCGTCCTGGTTGATGAGGATGACGCGCTGCATCTCGACCTGCTCGCGCTGCATGCCCTCGGAGAACCGGATGATCGCGCCGTTCTCGGAGGCCGAGAAGTCCTTGCTGTTCTTCGACACCGCCGCCACGTCGGCGTGCCGCGACAGCGCCCAGTAGCCGGTGCCGGACTCCGCCGACATGCCGTCACGCGCCGACTGCGGCTGCTCGACCCAGTGCACCGGCTCGTTGCGGCGCAGCGCGCGGAACTGCTCGTGCGGCACGCCCTCCCAGATCAGGTCGGGGTCCGTGGGGTCGAAGCCCTCGGGGACCGCCCCGCCGGGCTCGTCGGTGCTCACGTCGCTGGTCACGTCGCTGGTCATCGGTAGGCCACCTGCAGGTCCTTGACGCCGTTGACCCAGCCGCTGCGCAGCCGGTTGGGCTCGCCGCGCTGCTCGATGCGCAGCCCCCGGTCGGCGATGGCGTTGAAGATCAGGTCGACCTCCATCCGGGCCAGGTTGGCGCCGATGCAGTAGTGGGCGCCGTGGCCCCCGAACGCCTGGTGCGGGTTGGGGTCGCGGGTGATGTCGAAGGTGAACGGGTCCTCGAAGACGTCCTCGTCGAAGTTGGCGCTGGCGTAGAGCAGCCCCACCCGCTCGCCCTTCGGCACCACGACCCCGCCGACCTCGACGTCGCGCAGCGCGGTGCGCTGGAAGGCGGTGATGGGGGTGGCCCACCGGATGATCTCGTCGGTGGCCGTGCGCGGGCGCTGGTCGCGGAACAGCTGCCACTGCGCGGGGTCGGCCATGTACGCGTGCTGGCCCCAGGTGATCGCGTTGCGGGTGGTCTCGTTGCCGGCCACGGCCAGCAGGATCATGAAGAAGCCGAACTCGTCGTCGGTCAGCCCGCGCCCGTCGACGTCGGCGCTGATCAGCCGGGTGACGATGTCCTCGCGGGGGTGCTGGCGGCGGTCGTCGGCCAGCGCCATCGAGTAGGCGAGGATCTCGGCGAAGGCGACCATCTGGTCACCCTCGACCTCCGGGTCGTCGTACGACATCAGCTGGTTGGACCACTCGAAGAGCTTGCCGCGGTCCTCCTGCGGCACCCCGAGCAGGTCGGCGATGGCCTGCAGCGGCAGCTCGGCGGCGACGTCCTCGACGAAGTTGCCCTCGCCCTTGTCCATGGCGTCGTCGATGATCTTCTCGGCGCGCTGCTTGAGGCTGTCGTGCAGGGCGTTGATGGCGCGCGGGGTGAAGGCGCGCGAGACGATCTGGCGCAGCTTGGTGTGGTCGGGGGCGTCGTTGTTGATGAGCAGGAAGCTGGAGCCCTCGACCTCGTCGCGGGTCATCTCGGGCCCGAAGCGGATGATCACGCCGTTCTCGCGGGTGGAGAAGTCGGTCTGGTTCTTCGACACCGCCGCCACGTCGGCGTGCCGGCTGATCGCCCAGAAGCCCTCGTGGTCGGGGAAGCCGGCGCGCGCCCCGGCCGCCTGGGGGACGAAGGACACCGGTGCGGTGCGCCGCAGCCGCAGCAGCTCGTCGTGCGGCACCCCGACCGCCAGGGTGTCGGGGTCGGTGGGGTCGAAGACCGTGTCACGGGTGTCGAGCTGGGTCACTGGCACTTCTCCATCAGACGGCGAGTGGAACGTGTTCTAGTGACAGAGGCTACATACCGGCGGTACGTCGCGGTAGCCGTCCAGCGAGATTTGTTTGGCGAAAGTGAGAACGTGTTCTAGTTTGCTGCCATGGGCACCCCAGTGATCGTCGACGCCGTCCGCACCCCCCTCGGCAAGCGCAACGGCTGGCTGGCCGGCGCGCACCCCGCGCAGCTGCTGGCCTTCGTGCAGCGCCAGGTGATCGAGCGGGCCGGCATCGACGCCGAGCTCGTCGAGCAGGTCGTGGGCGGGTGCGTCACCCAGGCCGGCGAGCAGTCCAACGACATGGTGCGCCGGGCCTGGCTGTACGCCGGGCTGCCCCGGCACACCGGCGGCACCGTCATCGACGCCCAGTGCGGCTCGGGCCAGCAGTCGGCCCACCTGGTGGCCGACATGGTCGCCGCCGGCACCATCGACGTCGGCATCGCCTGCGGCGTCGAGGCGATGTCGCGGATCCCGCTCGGCGCGAACGTGCCGGCCGGGCTGGGCGACCCGCGGCCCGCGGACTGGTCGATCGACCTGCCCAACCAGTTCGAGGCCGCCGACCGGATCGCGCGGCACCGCGGGCTGGGCCGTGCCGACCTCGAGGCCTTCGGCCTGGCCAGCCAGCAGAAGGCCCGGGTCGCGGTCGACGAGGGGCGCTTCAAGCGCGAGATCGCGGCGTACGACGCGCCGGTGCTCGGCGAGGACGGCTCCCCCACCGGCGAGACCCGGCTCGTCGACACCGACCAGGGGCTGCGCGAGACCAGCCTCGAGGGGCTGGCGGCGCTGCGGCCCGTGCTGCCCGACGGCCTGCACACCGCCGGCACCTCCTCGCAGATCTCCGACGGCGCGTCGGCGGTGCTCATCATGGACGAGGCGAAGGCACGCGCGCTCGGGCTGCGGCCGCGCGCGCGGATCGTGACGCACTGCCTGGTCGGCTCCGACCCCTACTTCCACCTCGACGGCCCGATCGACGCCACCCAGCGCGTCCTCGACCGCACCGGCATGGCGATCTCCGACATCGACCTCTTCGAGGTCAACGAGGCCTTCGCCTCCGTCGTGCTGTCCTGGGCCGGCCAGCACCGCGTCGACCTCGACAAGGTCAACGTCAACGGCGGCGCCATCGCCCTGGGCCACCCCGTCGGCTCCACCGGCACCCGCCTGATCACCACCGCCCTGCACGAGCTCGAGCGCCGCGAGCTCTCCACCGCCCTGGTCTCCATGTGCGCCGGCGGCGCCATGGCCACCGGCACCCTCCTCGAGCTGATCTGAGCCGCCCCCCTGGGAGTTTCATCGGCCGGCCGATGAACCTGACGGGTGGACGATGAAGTTTTATCGTCCACCCGGGAGTTCCGTCGGCCGGCCGATAAAACTCCCACGGGCCGTTGTCCACAGGTCAGCGACAGCGGGGTGCGCGATCTGAGTCCTCGGGTCAGTCTCGCTGCATGATGCTCAAGCCTTCGACCGACGACCTCGGCGTCGTCCTGCGCCGCGACCTGGTGGCGGCCGGCGTCCATGACAACGCGATCGCACGGCTGGTGCGCGCCGGAGACCTGGTCCGCCTCCGCCATGGTGTGTACGCCGACTCCCAGCGCTGGTCGGCGGCCTCGAGGGCCGACCAGCACAGGATGCTGAGCCGGGGCGTGATGCGCCTCTACGGAGACGGCGTCGCGCTGTCGCACGTCAGCGCCGCCATCGCGTACGGCGCGCCCGACCACGGGCTGCCGCTGGGCGAGGTCCACCTCACCGAGCTCTCGCGCACCGGGGAGCGGACCCAGGCGAAGGTGCGTCACCACCGGGGTGGCTGTGCCGAGGACCAGGTCGTCCGCCGCGACGGTCATCTCATCACCACGCCCGCCAGGACAGCCCTCGACACCGCTTCGGTGGTGGGACGGGACTCGGCCGTCTGCGTGCTGGACTGGTTCTACCAGCAGCGGCTGACCACGCCCGACGAGCTCGTCACGCTCCTCGGCACACGCCGCGAGTGGAGCGACCACCTCACCCTCGCCATGGTCCTGGGGCACGCACGCGTCGGGTCGGAGAGCGTCGGCGAGAGCCTCGCGCGGTTGGCGTTCCTCGACGCCGGCCTGCCGGAGCCCGAGCTGCAGCGCGAGGTCCGCGACGATCGCGGCTGGCTGATCGGACGCGTGGACTTCGCCTGGCCGGAGCACCGGCTGATCGTCGAGTTCGACGGGCGGGAGAAGTACCACTCGATGCGGCGACCGGGCGAGAGCATCGAGGAGATGGTGCTGCGCGAGAAGACCCGCGAGGACCGGCTGCGTGAGGCGACCGGCTGGACCGTCATACGCATCACGTGGGCCGACCTGCAGCAGCCCGAACTGCTGCGCACCCGGCTGGCACGCCACCTCTCCCCTGCTGCCTGACGGCTCCGGGCGGCCTCGGCACGACCACAGCGCACGGAACTGCCGGGTGGACGATGAAGTTTCATCGTCCACCCGGGAGCTTCATCGGCCGGCCGATGAAACTCCCGGCGGCGGGGGGGTTAGGAGGGGCGGTAGCCGGCGGGGACGGACCAGCTGCCGCCGGCGGAGCGCAGCTGCTCGTAGATGTCGTACTCGGGGGCGTAGTGCTCGAGCAGGCGGGTGCGCATGGTGTCGGAGAGGGCGGCGGTGGCGGTGGAGGTCGACCAGTTCTTGGTGACCAGGTCGACCTGCTGGCCCAGCTGCTGGGCGATCCAGGACTGCCACACGTCGGCGGCCTCGAGGGCGAAGATCCGGTCGACGCCGATCGTGAGGTCGTCGTCGAGGGCCACGAAGCGGGCCTGGCGCCCGGTGATCCCGCCGGGGGCGCCCTCGATGTGGGCGGCGACGAAGTCGTCGAAGCTGGTCTCGCCGGTCCACTTGCCGTCGGCCTTGTCCTTGAGCGCGGGGCGCTGGCGGTAGCGCCACCACGACTCGAGCCACGAGACCGGCTCGCGGAAGAGGGTCACGAGCTCGTAGTCGCTGCGCTCATAGCCCGCGCCCTGCAGCACCGGCACCATCCGGTGGGTGAAGGTGCGGCAGTTCATGTGCTTGAGCCGCGGGTTGACCCGCATCAGGATCTCGGCGTGCCCCTTCAGCGTGGTGACCAGCGTCGTCGAGGCGCACTTGGGCATCGAGAGCATCACGAACCCGTGGGCAGGCAGGGCGATCACGGGACCGAACCTACCGTTCACCCGCCCGACCGGAACCGGACGCCCCCGCATGCGTTGATGGGACCATGTGCGACGACCACCACGCGCCCCACCACGCGCCCCACCGCGAGCTCACCGTCCCCGACGCGGCGACCCGCGCCCGGCTGACCCGCCGCAGCGCGCTTGGCGCGGCCGGCGCCGGGCTCCTGGTGGCCGGCACCGGCGCGTCGCTGGCGCACTCGCCGACCGGCGCGGCGGCGGCCCCCGGCACGCCGGCGTCGCAGACCGGGGCCTCGCGCAGCTCGCGGCTGACCCGCGGCACCCACCTGCTGCACGCCGACCTGCACAACCACACGCTGCTCAGCGACGGGGACGGCGACCCGGCCGACGCGTTCGCGTCGATGCGCGACGCCGGCCTCGACGTCGCGGCGCTCACCGACCACGCCACGCTCTCCGACAACCTGCTCGGCGACGTGCTCACCGACCTGCTGCCCCCGGAGTACACCCAGGCGGCGGGGCTGACCCCCCGCGGCTGGCGGGCCACCGGCGCGTACGCCGACGCCGCCGACGTCGACGGGGCGTTCACCGCCGTCCGCGGCTTCGAGTGGTCCGAGCCGCTCGTCGGCCACGTCAACGTCTGGTTCAGCGAGCACTACACCGACGTGCTCCAGGCCGGGCTGATGCAGCCGCTGCTCTCGTGGCTGCGCCGCGAGCCCGGCCTGGTGCTCGACGGCGGCGCCGGCGCGCTGGCCGGCTTCAACCACCCCGGCCGCGAGCCGGGACGCTTCCAGGAGTTCGTGTACGACGAGCGCGTGCGCGACCAGGTCGTGGGCCTGGAGATGTTCAACCGCACCGACGACTACCTCTTCGAGGGCTTCGCCGACGGCCGGGAGTCCCCGCTGTGCGTGTGCCTCAACAACGGCTGGCGCACCGGCATCACCGGCGTCACCGACGAGCACGGCACCGACTGGGGCTTCCCCGAGGGCAAGGGGCGCACCGGGCTCTGGGTGCGCGAGCACAGCCGCCGAGGCGTGAAGCGGGCGATGCGGCAGCGGCGGTTCTTCGCGACCCGCACCTCGGGCCTGCGCCTCGACGCGACCGCCACCCCGCGCCGGGGCCGCCCGGTGCGGATGGGCGGCGTGGTGCCCCTCCCCGCCCGCGGTCGTACGACGCTGACGCTGCGGCTGGACCTGGCCCGTGACCGGTCCTGGCGCGGGCGGCGCCTGGCCGCCCAGGTGCTGCGCCCCGGTTCGGACGCCCCGGTCGTGGCCGACGTGGTCGACTTCGAGGTCGGCCCGGTGCTGGAGCTGCGGGTGCCGGTGGACCTCGCCGACGGCGACTGGCTGCTGGTGCGCGTCGCCGACCCGGACGAGCCCAACGCCACCCCCGGCCCGCAGGGCCACCCCTGCAACGACCTGGGGATCGCCTACACCAGCCCGTGGTGGCTGGAGCCCCGCTGAGGGGTCAGCTGGGGGTCAGTCGGGGGCGGTGGTGCGGTACTGCCCGCGGAAGAACAGCAGCGGGTCGGAGCCCTCGGCCCCGACCTGCAGGTCGAGCGCCCGGCCGATCACCACGAAGTGGTCGCCGGCCTCGTGCACCGCGTGCACGGTGCAGTCGATGTGCGCCAGGGTGCCGGTGAGCACCGGCGAGCCGGTGTGCCGCGCGGGCGTCCAGTCGACG
>JBFGFQ010000013.1:0-23775 GCA_041579495.1 Nocardioides sp. | reverse complement strand
TTCTTCGGGCTCAAGCCGCCGCGCGGCGGCTACGACGGCAAGCCGCGGCTCTAGGCGCACGGCGGTTGCGGCCGCGGGACGTCATACGTCCCGCGGCTCGCTGACGTCTGGCCTGTATGACGTCCCGGCGAGGTCTTAGGCCTGGCCGGGCGGCGCTTGGACCGTCTCGCCGGTGATGGTCCACCACACCCTCGGGTGGGGGGTCACGATGGCGACCTCCAACCGCGTGGCAAGCCTGCTCGGTGGGACCTCGACCTGGACGACCCCCTCCTCGTCCACCCGCTGCATGGCCGGGAACTGCAGGTCGACATCGATCCAGACGGTCGTGGCGGTCTCGACGATGTGTCGGACCTGCTCGTCGCTGATCCCGACGAACTCCGCACGCACCGGCTCGGTCCGCACCAGCTGGCGCTCCTCACGCAGCTGGTCGGCCACCGTCACGAACTGGTCGCAGACCTGGCACGAGCCGTTGCGCAGCTCCGGGTCGGCGATGGAGGTACGCAGGGCGTAAGTCAGCTCCTCGGCCAGGTAGTCGGCGTACGCGCGGGCGTACGCGACGTCAGGCTCACCGTCGAGCGGGACGTCGGGAGCCACGGGCTCGTCGAGGTCGAGCTCCTCGAGCACCTCGACGGTCGGCCAGCCGCGCTGCTGCTGGCTCGACGAGGCGGTTGATGGTGAGGTCCCTGCCGCGGTGGTGTCGCCGTTCTCGCCGCCGGCTCCCCCGGAGGAGCAACCGGCCAGCAACCCCACCAGCAGCGCAGTGACGACGGCACCCGAGGCGACGCGCCGCATCAGGCGCCCTTCGCCGACGCGGCCAGGCGGGCCAGCGCCTTGCGGACCACAGCGGGGTCGGTGGTGGTCCACATCGGGGGCAGGCTGGCCTTGAGGAACGAGCCGTAGCGGGCGGTGGCCAGCCGCGGGTCGAGGACGGCCACGACGCCGCGGTCGGAGGTGGTGCGGATCAGCCGGCCCGCGCCCTGCGCCATCAGCAGCGCGGCGTGGGTGGCGGCGACCTGCATGAACCCGTTGCCGCCCGCCTTGTCGGCCGCCTTCTGGCGCGCGCTCATCAGCGGGTCGTCGGGGCGCGGGAAGGGGATGCGGTCGATCAGCACCAGCTGGCAGGTGTCGCCGGGCACGTCGAGGCCCTGCCACAGCGACAGGGTGCCGAAGAGGACCGTGTGCGGGTCCTCGACGAACTGCTTGGCCAGCTCGGGCAGCTGGGCGTCGCCCTGGGCGAGGATCGTCAGGTGCGGCAGCCGCTCGCGCACCGCCTCGGCGGCGGCCTCCGCGGCCCGCCGCGACGAGAACAGCCCCAGCGCGCGGCCGTCGGCGGCGTCGACCAGCTCGACGATCTCGTCGAGCTGGGCCTTGCCGAGCCCGTCGCGGCCCGGCTGCGGCAGGTGCCGGGCGACGTAGAGGATCGACTGCTGGCCGTAGTCGAAGGGGCTGCCGACGTCGAGGCCGCGCCAGGGCAGCACCCCGTCACCGGGCGCGATCTCGCGGCCCACGCCGACCCGCTCGGTGGGCTTGAGCCCGACGCTGGTCGCGACGGAGGCGAAGTCGCCGCCGAGCATCAGGGTGGCCGAGGTCAGCACCACGGTCTTCTCGCTGAGCAGCTTGTCGCGCATCGGCCCCCACACCGCCAGCGGGGCGACGTAGAGCCGGGCGGGCATCCGCTCGCGGGCCTCGCCCAGCCACAGCACGTCGGACTCGAGGTCGGCGGCCATCCGCTCGGCGACCGCGAAGACGTCTTGCACCATCCCCTTGGCCTGCTGCTTGCCGGGGTCGCCCTCGCCGTCCTTCGGGTTGTCCTTGGGGTACGCCGACACGCACGCGCGGGCCGCGTCGCGCACCAGCTGCAGCGCGTCGCCCAGGTGCACCGGCAGCCGCTCGAACCGGCCCGCGTCGGACTCGGCCATCGCGTCGCGCAGCGCGTCGGCCGCGTCGGCGAGGTCGTCGGCCTCGGAGCCGTCGACGTGGCGCTGCGAGCGCTTGGCGGCGCGCTCGACGTCGAGCGCCGACAGCTCGTCGGTGGCGGCCTGGGTGACCCGCGCGGTCAGCTCGTGGGCTTCGTCGATCACCACGGCGTCGTACTCGGGGATCATCGGCACGCCCTCGATCGCGTCGATCGCGAGCAGCGAGTGGTTGGTGACGATGAGGTGGGAGCGGTGCGCCTTCTCCTTGGCCAGCTCGGCGAAGCACTCCTGGCCGAAGGGGCAGCGCGCGGCGCCGAGGCAGTCGCGGTGGCTGACGCTGACCTGGCGCCACTCGCGGTCGGTGTGGCGCGGCGCGGCGTCGCGCTCGCCGGACCCGCCGCCCTCGGACTCCTTCTCGGCCCACTCGCGCAGCTCGAGCACCTTCTGGCCCATCGACCCCTCGGGCATCTGCACCAGTGCCCCCTGGTCGTCGGGCACGCCCTCGCGCACGCGGTGCAGGCAGGCGTAGTTGGAACGGCCCTTGAGCACCGCGAACGAGGTGTCGACGTCCTTGCCGGCCTTCGAGCCCTCGACCGCCGCCATCAGCCGCGGGATGTCGCGCTCGACGAGCTGGTGCTGCAGCGCCAGGGTCGCGGTGGCCACCACGACCCGCTCGCGGTGCAGCAGCGAGGGCACCAGGTAGGCCAGCGACTTGCCGGTGCCGGTGCCGGCCTGCACCAGCAGGTGCTCCTCCTCGACGAACGCGCGCGCGACCGCCTCGGCCATCTGCACCTGACCGGGCCGCTCGGCGCCGCCCAGGGCGCCCACGGCCTCGCTCAGCAGCGCGGTGACCGGGCCGACCGGCGCGTCGCTGAGCAGCGGCGGGGTCGCGGCGTCGGTCGTCGCGGCGGGTGGAGGCGTCTCAGGCACCCGAGCACCCTAGCCGCGGCCACCGACGTCCCCGAGCGGCCCGCCCGGCGGCTGTGGAGGGCGGGTGCCGCGGGTCACGGACAGTCCCTGACGTTGCCCACCGCGACAGGCGCAGAGTGCGGAAGGTCAGGGACTATGGGCGACCTGGGCCAGTCGCGCCGCCACGAAGTCACCGAACGCGGCGTGCCCGGCGGGCGTGAGGTGCAGCCGGTCGGGGAGGTAGTCGAGGGGCACGTCGACGGCGGAGAGGTAGGCGACCCCGTGGCGGGCGGACAGCCGGGCCAGCAGCGCGTCGACCTGCGGCACGGACGCTGCCCTGGCTGGTGCGCTCGCCGGGCCGACGACGACCACCCGGTGGCCGCGCAGCGCCGCCAGGAGGTCGACGAACCCTGCGCTGATCTCGGCCGGCGAGCGGTCCCAGTCGTTGAGCCCGCCCTCGACCACCACGAGCGTCCCGGTCGGCAGCCCGGCCAGCGCCTCGGGCGCACGGTCGGCGAAGGAGACCGCCCCGCAACGTGAGGCGCGCGCCGAGAAGCCGGAGCCGGAGAAGCCCGCGACGTGCACCCGGCCGTCGAGACGCGCCGGCCACGAGGCGGTCGGGTCGGCCAGGCCGAGACCGGCGCTCCAGGAGTCGCCCACCACCAGCACCGGCTCGCCGCGGCCGGTCACCACCGCGGCGCGGGCCTCGGCGTCGAGGGCGAACCGCTCGCAGCGCGCGGCGTACGAGCCGGTGGCCCGCTCGGGCGCCAGCACCACGACGACGCCGGCGAGCGCGACGAGCAGCGCCGCCAGCGCCACCGCCAGGAGGCGGCGGCGCGACAGCGTCAGTGGTCCGAGCACACCCCCCATCGTGCGCTCCCCCGCCGGGCCGCGCAGCCCTTCGAGGCAGGTCGTGACCGGTCCGTGCGGGGATCGTGACGCGCCGGTGTGGACCGGCTGGCCAGCGGGTGTGACCTGGCTTACGTTGGACGCCCTCTACCTCGGACCCAGGAGTCTCTCGATGTCCCTCGACCGCCGCACCCTGCTCCGCACCAGTGCCGCCGGAGCCGCCGTCGGGCCGTTCGCCGGCCTGGTCACCATGCCCGCCGACGCAGCGCCACCCCGTCAGCAGGAGCTGGTCCCGGTGCGCGACCTGCGCGACGGCAACGTGCGCCTGCACCTGCCCCGCGGCTTCAAGTACCGCTCGTTCCACGACACCGAGGGCCCCGTGGTCCTCACCGACGGCACCGCGCTGCCCGGGCGCCACGACGGGATGGGCGCCTTCCGCGGCCCGCGCGGCACCACGATCCTGGTGCGCAACCACGAGGTGAACAACCCGCAGCCCGCCTTCGGCCCCGGCGACCCGTACGACGAGATGGCCGGCGGCGGCACCACCACGATCCAGGTCAACCGCCGCGGCGGGGTGCTCGGCTCCTTCACCAGCCTCAACGGCACGATGATGAACTGCTCGGGCGGCCAGATGCCGTGGGGGTCGTGGATCACCTGCGAGGAGACCATCAACGGCCCCGACGTCGAGGCCGACTTCACCGGCCGCTCCAACGTGCCGCTGACCAAGCCGCACGGCTACGTCTTCGAGGTGCCGGTCAGCCACCAGCCCGGGCGCGGCCAGTCCGACCGCGAGCCGATCCGCTCGGCCGGCCGCTTCGCGCACGAGGCGGTCTCCTTCGACCCCCGCAAGGGCGACCTCTACCTCACCGAGGACGACTTCGGCTTCGCCTCGGGCTTCTACCGCTACCGCCCGCCGGCGCACCCGATGGAGGTCGGCGAGCTGCGCGACGGCGGCCGGCTGCAGATGCTGAAGGTCAAGGGCGTCGACAACGCCCACCTCGAGGCGCACCAGGAGCAGGGCGCGACCTACGACGTGGAGTGGGTCGACATCGCCGAGCCCGACGTCGAGTACGACTACACCCCCGGCGAGCCGGCGCCCACCAAGCAGCGCACCGCGCTGACACACGTGGCCAGCCAGGGCTGGGCGCAGGGGGCGGCGTACTTCTCGCGCCTCGAGGGCCAGGTCTACGACCGCGGGGTCGTCTACTTCACCTCCACCCAGGGTGGCGGGGAGGCGATGCCGGGCACCGAGGGGCCCTCGGGCTACGGCAACGGCTCGGGCCAGGTGTGGGCCTACGACACCCGGCGCAAGCAGCTGCGCTGCGTCTTCCAGTCGCCGGGCCCGATGGTGCTCGACCTGCCCGACAACGTCACGACCTCCAAGCGCGGCACGCTCGTGGTCTGCGAGGACTCCAGCGGTGACAACTTCCTGCGCGGGCTGACCCGCCGCGGCAAGATCTGGGACATCGCCCTCAACCGGCTGCGCGCCAGCAACGGCGACGAGCGCTTCGGCGACGAGTTCGCGGGCTCCACCTTCAGCCCCGACGGCCGCACGCTCTACGTCAACATCCAGTCGAGCAAGGGCATGACGTTCGCGATCTGGGGCCCCTGGGGCCGGATCGGCGTCTGACCGGCACTCGCGCGCCGGGGGCGCGCCCGGGGACTATCCCCGGGCGCTGCCCTCGGCGGCGCTGGTCTGCACGGCGTAGGCCGCGAGCTCACCCGACAGCGACTCGTTGGCGCGACCGCGCACCAGCGAGCCGTCGGCGGTGTGCTCGATGCTGTCGATCTCGCCCTCCTGGTGCAGCCGGTTGACGAGGTCGCCACGGCTGTAGGGCAGCAGCGCCTCGAACTCGACCGCGGGCCGCGGCAGCTCGGACTCGATGACCGCCAGCGCCGCGGCGATGCCCTCACCGGTCTTCGCCGAGACGACCACCGAGTGCGGCTCGCGGGCCTGGAGGCGGGCGAGCACCAGCGGGTCGGCGGCGTCGGCCTTGTTGATGACCACGAGCTCGGGGATCTTCGCGGCGTCGACCTCGGCGAGCACCTCGCGCACCGCGGAGAGCTGGCCCTCGGGGTCGGGGTGCGACCCGTCGACCACGTGCACGATCAGGTCGGCCGCGGCCACCTCCTCCAGCGTCGAGCGGAACGCCTCGACGAGCTGGTGGGGCAGGTGGCGGACGAAACCGACGGTGTCGCTCATCGTGTAGACCCGGCCGTCGGCGGTCGTCGTACGCCGGGTGGTGGGGTCGAGGGTCGCGAACAGCGAGTCCTCGACCAGCACCCCGGCGCTGGTGAGCCGGTTGAGCAGGCTGGACTTGCCGGCGTTGGTGTAGCCGGCGATCGCCACCGACGGGACCTCGTTGCGGGCCCGGCCCGAGCGCTTGGCGTCGCGGGTGACCTTCATCTGCTTCAGGTCAGCACGCAGCTTGGCGATCTTGGTGTTGATGCGGCGGCGGTCGGTCTCGATCTTGGTCTCACCGGGGCCACGGCCACCGATGCCCGCACCGCCGGCGACCCGGCCACCGGCCTGGCGCGACAGGTTGCCGCCCCAGCCGCGCAGGCGCTGCTTCATGTAGCTGAGCTGGGCCAGCTCGACCTGGGCCTGGCCCTCGCGCGACTTGGCGTGCTGGGCGAAGATGTCGAGGATCAGCGCGGTCCGGTCGACGACCTTGACCCCGACCTTGTCCTCGAGGTTGCGCAGCTGGCTGGGCGCGAGCTCGCCGTCGCAGATCACGGTGTCGGCGCCGGTGGCGGCGACGATCTCGGCGAGCCCCTCGACCTTGCCGCGGCCGATGTAGGTGGCCGGGTCGGGCTTCTGGCGGCGCTGGTAGAGCGCCTCGAGCACCTCGGAGCCGGCGGTCTCGGCGAGCAGGGCCAGCTCGGCCATGGAGTTCTCGGCGTCCTGCACGCTGCCCTCGGTCCACACGCCGACCAGCACCACCCGCTCGAGCCGCAGCTGGCGGTACTCGACCTCGGTGATGTCCTCGAGCTCGGTGCGCAGGCTCGCGACCCGGCGCAGCTGGTGGCGCTCGGCGAGCTCCATCGCCCCGACCGTGGGGTCGTCGTCCTCGGGGTCGGGGGCGTCGAGGTCGGCGGCGGGCTCGTCGGCCCGGTCGCCGTCGTCGGCGTAGCCGGACTCGAAGTCGTCGTCGTCCCACGCCTCGGTGGCCTCGAGCTCGTCGTCGAGGGAGAAGTCAGGTGCGTTCGTCATATGCCTCCAGGGTATGTCCTGCTGCAACGCCTCCACGACCGACTTTCATCCCGTCGTCTGCTCCCGCCGCGGGGCCGGTGGCAGCATGGCCGGGTGGTCCGACGACTCGCCGCCCCCGACCCCGCCGACCTGGCCGACGTGCCGCGCGGGCGGATGCTCGGGCTGACCGGCGCCCCCGGGGCCGGCAAGTCGACGTACGCCGCCGCGCTGGCGCAGGCCTGGCGCGCCGTCGTGGTGCCGATGGACGGCTTCCACCTCGCCGACGTCGAGCTGCGCCGCCGCGGGCTGCTGGAGCGCAAGGGCGCGCCCGAGACCTTCGACGCCGAGGGGTACGCCGCGCTGCTGGGGCGGGTGCGCCGGCGCGAGCCGCTGGTGATGGCGCCCGCCTTCGAGCGCGACCTCGAGCAGCCGCTGGCCGGGGCGCTCGCGGTCCCGGGCTCGGCCGACCAGGTGGTGACCGAGGGCAACTACCTGCTGATCGACGAGCCCCGGTGGGCGGCGGTGCGCGGCGAGCTCGACACGGTCTGGCACCTGCACGTCGACCACGACGTGCGCCTGGAGCGGCTGGTCGCGCGCCACGTCGCCTTCGGCAAGACCCCCGACGAGGCGCGGGCCTGGGTCGCGCGCGTCGACGAGCCCAACGCGGCGCTCGTCGAGGCGGCCGCCGAGCGCGCCGACCTCGTCGTCGACCTCACCCCCTGACCGCGAGTCGGCGCCACTTCCCCGCCGAGCCGTCGCCAGTTCCCCGCCGAGCCGTCGCCAGTTCCCGTGAGTCGGCCCGTTCGAGCCGGCCGGGTCGGACTCAGGCGGTGACCCAGGGCTCGCCGGCCAGCACCGCGGCGACCGGCTCGGAGACCTCGACCCCGTCGCGCCCGAGCAGGCTGGCGGCGCTGAACTGCGCGGCGTACGAGTCGAAGGAGCGGCCGTGGCGCAGCATCGCGTGCTTGCCGTCGGGGATCCGGATGAACCCGACCCCGGTGTGCGCGGCGATGCGGCGGGCGACGGCCTCGGCGCGACCCGGCGGGGCGATCCGGTCGCGCATGCCGTGCACGACCAGGACGCTGCGCCCGGGCATCGGCCCCCCGTCGGTGGGGTAGACCCACGGGTTGAGCGCCACGACCGAGCGCACGCAGTCGAGCCCGCCGGCGAGCAGCGCGGCCCGCCCGCCGAGCGAGTGCCCGACGAGGCCGACCGGGCGGTCGCCGTACCGCTCGCGGACCTGCTCGAGCGCCCACGCGACGTCGTCGACCGGGGTGGTGTGGGTGTCCCAGCCGCGGCGGGTGTTGAGCAGGCGGTGCACCGCCAGGCCGCCGCGCCCGGCGCGCGCGACCGCCTTGGCCACCGGGATCATCCGCAGCACCGAGAGCTGGGTGGGACTGACGCCGGGGCTGTCCTGGCGGTCGGCGCCGCCGTGCAGCACCAGCACGACCGCGCGCGGGTCGTCGGGGGTCAGGGTGTCGATGAGCCGGGGGGCGAGGTCCACGCAGGAAGTGTGACAAACGGTGCGTGCCCCAGAGGGTGACCCGATGGTCACCCCCAGGGGCACGCCGCCGGGCTGGTTACTTCGGGGGCATCCGGATGCCGCCGTCGACGCGGATGACCTCGGCGTTCATGTAGGAGTTGGTGATCGTCTCCACCACCATCGAGGCCAGCTCGTCGGGGTTGCCGAGCCGCTTGGGGAACAGCACGCTCTCGCCGAGCTTGGCCTTGAACGCCTCGGCCTGCTCGCCCTCGCCGTAGATCGGGGTGTCGATCAGGCCGGGGGCGATGGTGTTGAGGCGGATGCCGGCCGCCGACAGGTCGCGCGCGACCGGCAGGGTCATGCCCACGACGCCGCCCTTGGAGGAGGAGTACGCCGCCTGGCCGATCTGGCCGTCGAAGGCCGCCACCGAGGTCAGGTTGGCGATCGCGCCGCGGCAGCCGTCGGCGTCGGGCTCGTTGCGGCTCATCGCGGTCGCGGCGAGGCGGGTCATGTCGAAGGTGCCGATCAGGTTGATCGCGATCACCTTGGTGTACGCCGCCAGGTCGTGCGCGGAGTCGAAGTCGCCGTCGCGACCGATCGTGCGCTGCGCCCAGCCGATGCCGGCCGAGTTGACCACGGCGCGCAGCGGCGCGATCTCGGCCGCAGCCTCGACGGCGGCCTTGATCTGGTCGGTGTTCGTGACGTCGACCTGGGCGAACACGCCGCCGATCTCGGCGGCGAGGGCCTCGCCCTTGTCGGCCTGCAGGTCGGCGATGACGACGGTCGCGCCCTTGGCGGCGAGCTGGCGGGCGGCGGCGGCGCCGATGCCCGACGCGCCGCCGGTGACGATGGCAGATGCTCCGGAGATGTCCATGGCGCGCAACATATCGCCCGGAGTGCGCCCCTCCTCACCGTGGTGGCTACAGGTCGGTGGTGCCCCGGGCGACGATCGCGGCGGGCCCGGTCATCAGCACGTGGCCGCGCTCGTCGAGGGCGATCGTGAGCGTGCCGCCCGGCAGGTCCACCCGGTACGCCGCCCCCGCGGCGCCGGTGTCGCCGGCGCCGTCGGCGTCGTCGGCGTCGTCGTTGGGGCTGAGCGCCCCGTCGGCCTCGGCCGCGGCGACCATCACCGCGCAGGCGCCGGTGCCGCAGGACCAGGTCTCGCCCGAGCCGCGCTCGTGCACCCGCATCGCCACGTGCCGCGGCCCGCGCCGCACGACGAACTCGACGTTGACGCCCTCGGGGTATACCCCGGCGTCGTGGCCGGGTGCCTCGGTCAGCGCGCCGGCCTCGTCGAGGGAGTCGACGAAGGCGACGGCGTGCGGGTTGCCCATGTCGACGTGGCGCGCCGGCCAGGCCCGCTCCCCCACCGACACCTCGGTGCGCCCGACCAGTCGGGGGGCGCCCATGTCGACGGTGAGGCCGTCCTCGGGGGCGGCGGCCGCGGGCGTGACGACCTTGACGCCGTCGCGGGTGCCGACCGGGACCGGCGTACCCGGCTCGACCAGGCCCTCCTGCAGCAGGTGCAGCGCGAAGACCCGCACCCCGTTGCCGCACATCTCCGAGACCGAGCCGTCGGCGTTGCGGTAGTCCATGAACCACTCCGCGCCCTCGCCGAGCGCCGCGGCCTCGGGGTCGCTGGCGGCCAGCGCGGCGGTGCGCACCACGCGCAGCACGCCGTCGCCGCCGATGCCGGCGCGCCGGTCGCACAGCGCGCGCACCCGCTCGTCGGCCAGCGCGCCGTGCACCGAGCCGTCGTGGTCGGGCAGCAGCACGAAGTCGTTGCGGGTGCCGTGGCCCTTGAGGAAGGGGTAGGCGGTGCGGACGTCCGGTGAGCTCACCACCGCAACCTACGCCGAGGGCCGTACGACGTCGTAGCGGGCGCAGGCGAAGTCGCCGTTGCGGGCCAGGTCGACCAGCCGCAGGTCGAGCGGTCCGGTCAGCAGCGGGCGCCCGGCGCCCAGCACGACCGGCGCGACGGCCACGATGACCTCGTCGAGCAGCCCCGCGTCGGCGACCTGCGAGGCCAGCCCGCCGCCGCCGACCACCCACACGCCGGCGCCGCCGACGGCCGCGAGCACCTCGGGCCACACCTCGGCGACGTCGCCGCTGACGAAGCGCACGTCGGCGCCCTCGATGCGGGGCAGGTCGCGGTGCGTGAAGACCCAGCACGGCTGCTCGTAGGACCAGCCGGCCTCGTCGTGGGTGCGCACCCACTCATAGGTCGTCGCGCCCATCAGCAGCGCCCCGATGCCGGAGATGAAGGCGGGGTAGCCCATCGGGCCGTCGTCGTCGATGTGCTGGCGGAAGAGCCAGTCGAGCGCGTCGTGCTCGTCGGCGATGAACCCGTCGAGCGTCGAGGCCACGTAGTAGGTGGTGCGCGTCATCGCTCCAGGCTCCCACCGGGCGCGCCCGGGCACCACCGGTGCGTCAGTGCTGCTCGGCGACCCGGCGCACCGCCGCCACCGCCAGGTCGACGCGGGCGGGGTCGTCGTGGTCGACCCACACGATGCGCGGGTCCTTGCGGAACCAGGAGTCCTGGCGCCGGGCGAAGCGCCGGGTGGCGACCACGGTGCGCTCCCTGGCCTCGTCGAGACCCAGCTCGCCGCCGACGTACGCCGCCACCTCGCGGTAGCCGATGGCGCGCGAGGCGGTGAGCCCCCCGGCCAGACCCTCGCCCAGCAGCCGCTCGACCTCGGCGACGAAGCCGTCCGCGAACATCTGCTCCACCCGCTGCTCGATGCGCGCGTCGAGCGTGGGCCGGTCGATGTCGACGCCGACCTGCACGGTGCGCGGGTCGACGTACACCAGCCGCGGCAGCGAGGCGCTGAACGGCCGCCCGGTCAGCTCGACCACCTCGAGCGCGCGCACCACGCGGCGGGCGTTCTCGGGCTGGATCCGCGCGGCGGCCTCGGGGTCGCGGGCGGCGAGCCGGGCGTGCAGGGCGGCGCTGCCGACCTCGTCGGCCTCGGCCTCCAGCCGGGCGCGCAGCGCCTCGTCGGTGCCGGGGAACTCGAACTCGTCGAGCACCGCGCGGGTGTAGAGCGCCGAGCCGCCCACCAGCACCGGCACCCGGGCGCGCCCGCGCAGCTCGGCGATGCAGGACCGGGCCTGCTGCTGGAACTGCGCCACGTTGGCGGGCTCGGTGACCTCGAGCAGGTCGAGCAGGTGGTGCGGCACCCCGCGCCGCCCGGCGAGCGGCAGCTTGGCGGTGCCGACGTCCATGCCGCGGTAGAGCTGCATCGCGTCGGTGTTGACCACCTCGCCGCCCAGCCGCTCGGCCAGGTCGAGGGAGAGCCCGCTCTTGCCGGAGGCGGTGGCGCCGACGACCGCGACGACGACGGGCTCGTTCCCCATCCCCTCGGGCGTCCCGGCCGGTGCTGACATGTGACTAGTGTGGCAATCACCCCACCCGCACCGACCAGGAGGCCGAGATGGGTTTCTTCAGCAGGCGCAACATCGACAAGCTGCGCGGCAAGGTGACCGACGCCGTCGACAAGCACGGCGACAAGATCTCCGACGGCATCGACAAGGCGGCCAGGGCCGCCGACCAACGCACCGGCGGCAAGCACAGCGACAAGATCGCCAAGGGCGTCTCGAAGGCCAAGGACGGCCTCGACCGGCTCGACGGGAAGAACGACGACCTCCCGCCCGACAACAAGCCGACCACCTACCCCCGGACGGAGGACACGCCGTGACCGCACCCGTGCCCGAGGAGCGCGACGAGAGCCCGCTGCCCACCGAGGAGGACCCGCCCGGCGAGCACACCGGCGAGCTGCCCGGCGACGACGCCGAGCGCCCGGTCGACGGCGCCGCCGCCGCCGAGCACGAGCGCAACGCCGAGACCTCCGAGGACCAGCCCAGCCAGTGACCAGCCCCGTGACCAGCCCAGCGACCGAGACGCACGCCGACCCGCACCACGGTCGGTTCGTGGTCGTGCCCGCCGCCTACGTCTTCCTGGTGCGCCGGGGGGACGCCGGTCCCGAGGTGCTGCTGCAGCTGCGCCGCGGCACCGGCTACATGGACGGACACTGGGCCGCGGCCGCGGCCGGCCACGTCGAGCGCGGCGAGACGGCGTACGACGCGGCGCGGCGCGAGGCGCGCGAGGAGATCGGGGTCGGCGCCCTCGACCTCACCTTCGTCACCGCGATGCACCGCACCCGGGGCGGGGAGCCGATCGACGAGCGGATCGACTTCTTCTTCACCGCCGACGCGTGGAGCGGTGAGCCGCGGGTCGTGGAGCCGGAGAAGTCCGCGGGGCTGCGCTGGTGCGCCCTCGACGGGCTCGACGCGCTGCCCGACCCCGTGGTGCCGCACGAGCGGGCGGTGCTCGAGAGCATCCGGCTGGGCACGAGCAGTCCCTACAGCACCTTCGGCTTCGACGACTGAGTCGTCGTGGCCCCCGAGGAAGGACGCGAGATGAACGAGAACGACCCGGCCGAGGACCTCGGCCCGATGCCCACCCCGCAGGCCGAGGAGCCCGAGCTGGTGCCCGGCGGGGTCGACGCGATCGGCGAGGTCAGCTCCGACCCGGTGGTCCCCGACCTCTCGGCCAGCGCGAACCCCGCCACCGAGAACGCACCGGCCGAGACGAGCGAGGGCGAGGACACCCGCACCAAGGCCACCGACGAGGCCGACGACGCCGACGACGTCGAGCCCACCGAGGAGTCCCCCGCATGAGCCAGCCCACCGACCCCCGCACCGGCCGCGAGCCCGACGACCCGCGGCACTCCAACGACGAGCTCGCCGGCGACATGGGCGTCAGCAGCGAGCGCGAGGGCCCCACCGGCCCCGGTCAGCACGGCACCGACGGCGTCAAGGACACCTCGCTCTCCGACGAGCACGGCGTCCCCGACCCCGAGAAGCCGGAGAAGACCCGCGGCGGCGAGGAGCCCCAGCCCGAGGGGCTGACCCCCAAGGCCGGCTACTCCGAGATCGACCCCCGCAGCAAGGACTGACCCGCCGACCCGGCCCATATCTCGCGCCGACCAGTCCCAGATCTCACGCCGACCCGGCCCTTATCTCCGCGCGAGCCAGCCCAGATCGCGCGCCGAGTCGGCCCGTGTCTCACGCTGACCCGTCCCGCAGGGTCAGCACGAGATCTGGGCCGGGTGGACGCGCGATTCAGGCCGGGTCGGCGGGGGATTTGCGCCGGGTCGGCGGGGGATCTGGGCCTGGTCGGCGGGGGATCTGGGCCTGGTCAGCGGCAGGCGGGGGCGTCGGGGAGCGGGGCTGGGACGCCCACGGTGGGCATGCCCAGCCCGACGCCGGCCGTGGCGCCGGTGGGCGCCGCGGTGCGGGCCTCCCACGCGTCGCCCGAGCGGGTACGCCGCACGGAGACCACGCGGTCGGCGACCAGGTGGTGCGGGGCGGCGTAGGTGACCTCGACGGTGACCATGTCGCCGGGGCGCACCTCCTCCTGCGGAGCCACGAAGTGCACCAGGCGGTTGTCGGGGGCGCGCCCGGAGAGCCGCAGCGTCTCGGCGTCCTTGCGCCCCTCGCCCTCGGCCACCATCAGCTCGAGGGTGCGCCCGACCATCTTCTTGTTCTCCGACCAGGCGATCTCGTTGACCAGGTCGACCAGGCGGCCGTAGCGGTCCTTGACCACCTCGGGCGGGACCTGGTCGGGCAGCGTCGCGGCGGGGGTGCCGGGGCGCTTGGAGTACTGGAAGGTGAACGCGGAGGAGAACCGCGACTCGGCGACCACGCGCAGCGTCTCGGCGAAGTCCTCCTCGGTCTCGCCGGGGAAGCCGACGATGATGTCGGTGGTGATCGCGGCCTCGGGGATCGCCGCGCGCACCCGCTCGATGATGCCGAGGTACTTGGTGGAGCGGTAGGAGCGCCGCATGTCCTTGAGCACCTTGTCGGAGCCCGACTGCAGCGGCATGTGCAGGCTGGGCATCACGTTGGGCGTCTCGGCCATCGCCTCGATGACGTCGTCGGTGAACTCGGCCGGGTGCGGGCTGGTGAAGCGCACCCGCTCGAGGCCCTCGATGTCCCCGCAGGCGCGCAGCAGCTTGGAGAAGGCCTGCCGGTCGCCGAACTCCACGCCGTAGGCGTTCACGTTCTGGCCGAGCAGGGTCACCTCCGAGACGCCCTCGGCGACCAGCGCGCGGATCTCGGCGAGGATGTCGCCGGGGCGGCGGTCCTTCTCCTTGCCGCGCAGCGCCGGCACGATGCAGAAGGTGCAGGTGTTGTTGCAGCCGACCGAGATCGACACCCACGCGGCGTACGCCGACTCGCGCTTGGTGGGCAGCGTGGAGGGGAAGACGTCGAGCGACTCCAGGATCTCGACCTGGGCCTCCTCCTGCACGCGGGCCCGCTCGAGCAGCACCGGCAGCGAGCCGATGTTGTGGGTGCCGAAGACCACGTCGACGTACGGCGCCTTCTCGGTGATCGTGGCGCGGTCCTTCTGGGCCAGGCAGCCGCCGACGGCGATCTGCATGCCCGGGCGCGCGGCCTTGATCGGCGCGAGGTGCGAGAGGTTGCCGTAGAGCTTGTTGTCGGCGTTCTCGCGCACCGCGCAGGTGTTGAAGACGACCACGTCGGCCTGCTCGCCCGCCGCCGCGCCCTGCTTGTCGAAGGGCAGGTATCCCGCGTCCTCCAGCAGCCCGGTCAGCCGCTCGGAGTCGTGGACGTTCATCTGGCACCCGTAGGTCTTGACCTCGTAGGTGCGGCCGGTCGCGGGCACGGCGGCCTCGGGCTGGGCGGTGGTGGCAGTCATGACCGCTCCAGGGTACGGCGGCGCGCCGGGCGCGCCCGAATCCATCACCCCGCCCCGCGCCGCTCGTTGGAGCGGTGTGTGCACCCCCTCCCCTCCCCCTGCCGCCGCGGGCCGGCGCGCCGTCCTCGGCGCCGGCCTGGCGGGCGCCTCCGCCGTGCTGGTGCCGCCCTCGGCGTCGTACGCCGTCGACGGCTCGAGCGCGGCGGGACTGGTCTACCGCGGCCGGTTCACCGGCGTCGGCGACCCCGACTGGCACTACCTGCCCGTCGAGGTGCCGCGCGGCACCACCCGCATCGACGTGCGCTACGACTACGAGAAGCTCGAGACCGGCGCCGGGGTCTCCTTCAACATCATCGACATCGGCATCTTCGACGCCTCCGGCAAGGGCCTGGGCGACGCGGCCGGGTTCCGCGGCTGGTCCGGCGGCGCGCGCGACCGGTTCAGCATCACCCGCAGCCGCGCCACCCCCGGCTACCTGGCGGGCCCGATCGGCGCGGGCACCTGGCACGTCGTGCTCGGCCCGTTCACCGTGGTGCCGCCCGGCGTGGAGTGGACGGTCACCGTGACCCTGCACCGCGGCGGCGCGCGCGGCCGGCGCTTCCGTCCCCGCCCGGCCCCGCGGCAGGTGCGCGGCACCGGGCCGGGCTGGTACCGCGGCGACCTGCACACCCACACCGTGCACTCCGACGGCCGGCACACCCAGGCCTCCCTGCTGGCGCTGGCGCGCGAGGCCGGGCTCGACTTCCTGGCCTCCACCGAGCACAACACCACCTCCGCGCACCTGACCTGGGGCCGCCACGTGCCCGACGACTTCCTGGTGATCCCGGGCGAGGAGGTCACCACCCGCGCGGGGCACTGCGTGACCCTCGGCCAGCCCGCCGGCGCCTGGATCGACTGGCGCTACCGCCCCGAGGACGACCAGCTGGGCCGGTTCACCGACCGGGTACGCCGCCTGGGCGGGATGTCGGTCGCCGCGCACCCCTTCGCACCGACCGCCGGCTCGACCTGGCAGTACGGCTACGACGACGTCGACGCCGTCGAGCTGTGGAACGGCCCGTGGACCCTCGACGACCAGACCGCGCTCGCCCAGTGGCACGCGCTGCTGGTCGCGGGCACGTTCGTGCCGGCCGTGGGCTCCTCCGACAGCCACCACGACGGCCAGCAGGTCGGGCGGGCCCAGACGGTCGTGCACGCCGAGCAGCTCTCGGTGGGCGCGGTGGTGCGCGGGCTGCGCCGCGGCCGGTCCTGGCTCGCGGAGTCCTCGACGGTCGAGCTGGTCCTCGAGGCGCGCCTCGGCGGGCGCACGGCCGGTTGCGGCCAGAGCCTGGACGCCGGGCCGACCGACCCGGTCGACGTACGCCTCGAGGTCGGCGGGGTGCCCGGCTGCGTGGCCCAGGTGTGGGGCCCGGCGGGTCCGCTGGCCGGCGCCGTGACCGACGAGCAGGGACGCGCCGAGGTGACGGTGCAGGTCAGGGCCGGGGTCGCGCCGTTCGTGCGCGCCGAGGTGCGCCGCGCCGACGGGGCGCCGGTCGTGAACCCGGTCGAGGGGGTGCCCGCGCTGCCCGTCGTGGCCCTGACCAACCCGGTGTTCCTGGCGCCCGCGCCCTCACGCGGACCGAACCGCAACGAAGATGTGACCACCTGAGAGCAGCCTGAGCGTGGCACGAAGGGGCCACAGGTGGCTAGGGTCACTCGGTATGACGGCTGAGCAGACCTCGTCGAGCCCCAGCGCTGCCAGGGGAGAACCACTGGTCGTGCTCGACCACGTCGACAAGTGGTTCGGTGACCTGCACGTGCTGCAGGACATCCACCTGAGCGTGGCCCGCGGCGAGGTGGTCGTGGTGATCGGCCCCTCCGGGTCGGGCAAGTCGACGCTGTGCCGGGCCATCAACCGGCTCGAGACCATCGACAAGGGCGAGATCTCCCTCGACGGCCAGCCGCTGCCGCAGGAGGGCAAGGAGCTGGCCGCGCTGCGCGCCGAGGTCGGGATGGTCTTCCAGTCCTTCAACCTCTTCGCCCACAAGACGATCCTCGAGAACGTCACCCTGGGCCCGATCAAGGTGCGCGGGCAGAAGAAGGCCGACGCCGACAAGCGTGCGATGGAGCTGCTCGACCGCGTCGGCGTGGCCCACCAGGCCGAGAAGTACCCCGCCCAGCTCTCCGGCGGCCAGCAGCAGCGCGTCGCGATCGCCCGCGCCCTGGCGATGGAGCCCAAGGTGATGCTCTTCGACGAGCCGACCTCGGCCCTGGACCCGGAGATGATCAAGGAGGTCCTCGACGTCATGGTCGACCTCGCCGAGCGCGGCATGACGATGGTCGTGGTCACCCACGAGATGGGCTTCGCGCGCACCGCCGCCGACCGGGTCGTCTTCATGTCCGACGGCGCGATCGTCGAGGAGAACACCCCCGAGGAGTTCTTCACCAACCCGCAGAGCGAGCGGGCCCAGGACTTCCTGAGCAAGATCCTCAAGCACTGACCCCACCAGCAGCTGCAAGACCCAGCACGACCCCGCACCACCACAGTGACACCGACAAAGGAGTAGACCGATGCGTCTGACCAAGTTCACGGCCGCCTTCGCGGGCCTCGTCCTCGCCGGATCCCTGGCCGCCTGCGGCGACGACAGCAGCGACGTGGAGGTCGCCGAGAGCCCCGAGTTCGAGGCCGGCACCACCATGGCCGAGCTCGCCGAGGCCGGCACCATGACCGTCGGCACCAAGTTCGACCAGCCCGGCTTCGGCCTCCTCGGCCTCGAGGACACGCCCGAGGGCTTCGACGTCGAGATCGCCAAGATCATCGCCGCCGAGCTGGGCATCGCGCCCGAGGACATCGAGTGGAAGCAGGCCTCCTCCGACATCCGCGAGCAGGTGATCGAGGACGGCGAGGTCGACATGGTCGTGGCGACGTACACGATCAACGAGGAGCGCGCCGAGCGGATCACCTTCGCCGGGCCGTACTACGAGGCCGGCCAGATGCTGATGGTCAACTCCGACAACGAGGACATCAGCGGCCCCGAGGACATCGCCGACAACCCCGACATGAAGGTCTGCTCGGTCACCGGGTCGACCCCCTCGGAGCAGATCCGCGAGTACCTGGCCTCCGACGACCAGCTGGTGCTCTTCGACATCTACGACAAGTGCAAGGACGCGCTGGGCAACGGCCAGGTCGACATCGTCACCACCGACAACGTGATCCTGCTCGGCTACGTCGACGAGAGCGACGGCGAGTTCAAGCTCGTCGGCGAGCAGTTCACCGAGGAGCCCTACGGCATCGGCATCGAGAAGGGCGACACGGCCTTCTGCGAGTTCATCAACCAGACGCTGCAGGACAACGAGGAGGCCTACCTGGCCGCCTGGGAGTCCACCGCCGGCCAGGTCGAGGGCACCGAGACCCCCGAGCTGCCCGAGCCGGCCCCCTGCGCCTGAGCCGACTGGACCACCCCTGACCGGTGGGGGCGCGCAGCCAGCGCCCCCACCGGCTCACCGAGAGGACCCGCCGTGGAACCGGTGATCGACAACCTGGACCTGTACTGGGAGGGGTTCCTGCGCTCGTTGAGCATCATCGGGTGGAGCCTGGTGGGCTCGTTGCTGCTGGGCACCCTGATCGCCGCGTTCCGGGTCTCCCCCGTCGCCTCGCTGCGGGCCTTCGGCTCCGCCTGGGTCACGATCTGGCGCAACTGCCCGCTCACGATCGTGCTGTTCTTCATGGCCTTCGGCCTGCCCGAGCTGGGCATCAACACCAGCTTCTACGTCTTCGGGGTCGCCGGCCTGATCATCTACACCTCCGCCTTCGTGTGCGAGGCGATCCGTTCGGGCATCAACTCCGTCTCGGCCGGCCAGGCCGAGGCCGCCCGCGCGATCGGGCTGCCGTTCACCCAGACCCTCACCCAGGTGGTGCTGCCGCAGGCGCTGCGCGCCACGGTGCCGCCGCTGGGCAGCGTGCAGATCGCGATGTTCAAGAACTCCGCGGTCGTCGGCGCCTTCGGGGTGGGCGGCGACCTGTGGAGCGCCGGGCGCAACCTGACCAGCGCCCAGGGCTACGCCTACATCCCGGTGCTCACCGGCGTCGCGATCGGCTACCTCGTCATCACCCTGACCGGCGGCGCCCTGCTGGCGGTCATCGAGAAGAAGGTGGCGATCGCGCGATGAGCCAGACCTCGGTCCTCTACGACGCCCCCGGGCCACGCGCCGTACGCCGCGCCCGGATCGGCACGGCGGGGGCGCTCCTCGTCTTCCTCGCCCTCGCGGTCCTGGTGGTGCTGCGCCTGGCCGACCGCGGCCAGTTCGACGCCGAGCTGTGGAACCCCTGGATCAACCCCTCCGACGACACGTTCAGCCAGGTCTGGGAGCTCGTCGGCAAGGGCCTGGCCGCCACGCTGGTCTCGGCGACGCTGGCCATCGTGCTCTCCCTCGTCGTCGGCGTGCTGCTCGGCGTCGCCCGGATGATGCTGGGCCGGGTGCTGCGGGTCCCCGTGGTGCTGTGGATCGAGCTTTTCCGCGGCCTGCCCGTGGTCGTGACCATCGTCTTCGTGTGGCGGGCCATGGTCGAGGTCGGCATCGACGTCGGACCGCTGCCAGGCGAGCCGGCGCTGTGGTACCTGGTGATCGGCCTGACCCTCTACAACTCGGTGATCATCGCCGAGATCCTGCGCGCCGGCGTCGGCTCGCTGCCCCGCGGGCAGCGCGAGGCGGCCCTGGCCATCGGCCTGACCAACGGCCAGGCGATGCGCTCGATCCTCCTGCCGCAGGCCTTCCGCGTGATGCTGCCCGCGCTGATCAGCCAGCTGGTGGTGGTCCTCAAGGACATCTCGCTGGTCGCGGTCATCGGACTGGGCTACCTCGAGCTGCTGCGGCGCGGCAACCAGATCTCGCAGAACCTCGACAACCCGATCCAGTCGCTGCTGATCGTCGGTGTCATCTTCATCCTCATCAACTACGGCCTGGGCAAGCTCGCCGAGTACGTCGAGCGACGGCTCGGGCGCGCCAGCGGCGCCTCGGCCGAGGCCGGGCAGGGGGCCAGCCAGCCCGCTTGACCCGGCCGCGCCGGCGTACGGGGTGGGCTCAGCCCGCCTTGGGGGTCACCCAGAGCCGGATGACGCCCTCGACCACGACCGTGCCGTCGTCGCGCACCCCGCGCACCCGCACGCCGAGGTCGGGGTCGTCGGAGGTCCACTGCTCGGGGTCGGTCTCGGCGACGCAGGTGATGTCGCTGGTGGCCTTGGCCGTGTAGGCGACCTCCATCCCCTTGGGGATCCAGCGCTTGTCGGCCGGCACGCTCGCCTCGGCCAGCGCCCCCATCACGGCCTCGAGGCCGTTGCACAGCGCGATCGCGTGCACGGTGCCGATGTGGTTGTGCACCCGGCGGCGCTTGGGCAGCACCAGCTCGGCGTGGTTGGGCTCGACGACGGTGAAGCGCGGACGGATGGTGGCGAAGTACGGCGCCTTCTGCGCGAAGGCGAGGCTGAAGACCCGCGCGCCGACGGTGGAGCCGACGACGGGCAGGGAGGTGGCGCGCTGCCACATGGCGAGGACGGAGTTCATGCGGCTCAGATTACCGCTGGGTAACTTGGCGGGTGGGCCAGGTCTTGACGGGCGAGTCGCTCACTTGTCAGGTGTTGCAACCCCTGACATGTGCATGAGTCACCGGTCGACCGGGGACTCATGCAGGGGGCCGGCTCAGGCCAGCGAGAGGAACCAGCGCTCGAGCCGGTCGAGGTCGTCGGTCTGCAGCGTCTCGCCCTCGGCGACCTGGCGGCGCAGGTCGGCGGAGATGATCGCGAAGCCCGCCCGGTCCAGCGCCCGGGAGACCGCCTTGAGCTGCACGACGACGTCGGAGACGTCGCGCGACTCCTCGAGCATCCGCAGCACGCCGCCGAGCTGGCCCTGGGCGCGCTTGACCCGGTTCATCACCGCCGTCATGTCGACGGCCGGGGCCGCGGCCTCCAGCGGAGCGTCGGCGGGCGGCTCGACGTGGGCGCCGTGGTCGACGGGCAGGCTGGCGGTCGAGTTCATCGGGCGGGCCCCTCTTGGCTGGCGCGCCTCCCGGTCCGGGGGCGTCGTGGTGTCAACGCCGCAGGTCGGCGCTGGTTACGCCGGGTCACACCTGCGCGAGCAGCTCGACCCGGTTGCCGTGCGCGTCGGCGACGTGCGCGCGCTCGTGGCCGTCGAAGGTGTGCCGCTCGGCCAGGTCGACCCCGAAGCCCAGCGCCGAGAGCCGGGCGGTGGTCCCCTCCAGCTCGGCGACCGACCCGAGCAGCAGCGCGGGGTGCGCCTTGCGCGCGGGCGCGAACGGCTCCTCGACGCCGACGTGCACCTCGGCGCCGACCGCACCCGCGTCGTCGTACGAGCGGAACCAGGCGCCGCCGCGGGCCCGCAGCGCCGCCGGCTTGGCGACCTCGACGAGACCGAGGCCCGCGACCCAGAACCGTCGGGCGTCGTCCTCACCGCCGCGGGGGCAGGAGACCTGCACGTGGTGCAGCCGCATCAGCGCACCTCCCCCGCCCTGCGGGCGACCACGAAGACCCGCCGGAACGGCAGCACCACCCCGGCCGGGCCGGGCGGGTAGGCCGCGCGCAGCCGGGCGCGCAGCTCGTCCTCGAAGGTCGCGCGCAGGTCGTCGGGCAGCGCCTGCAGGGTCGGGCGGGCGCCGGTGGCGCTGACCCAGGTGAAGACCGGGTCCTCGCCCGTGAGCACGTGCAGGTAAGTGGTCTCCCAGGCGTCGACCTGGGCGCCGAGGCGGGCCAGGGCGTCGAGGTACGTCGCCGGGTCGTGGCTGGCGGGCACGGCCGCGGCCCGGGTGTGCTCGGCGTACGGCGGCTGCGCGGCGAGCTCGGTGCGCAGCGTGTGGGAGGGCTCGTCGAAGTTGCCTGGCACCTGCAGCGCCAGCCAGCCGCCCGGGGCGACCCGCTCGAGCAGGGCGGGCAGCAGGTCGAGGTGGCCGGGGACCCACTGCAGGGTCGCGTTGGAGACCAGGACGTCGACGGGGTCGCCCCCGACCGCCAGCCAGTCGCGCAGGTCGGCCTGCTCGAAGTCGACGCCAGGCACGTCGCGGCGCGCCGCCTCGACCATCTGCGGGCTGGAGTCGAGGCCGGTCACCCGGGCCGCGGGCCAGCGCTGGGCCAGCAGCGCGGTCAGGTTGCCCGGGCCGCAGCCCAGGTCGACGACGGTGCGCGGCGCCTCCGCGCCGACCCGCGCCAACAGCTCGACGAACGGGCGGCCGCGCTCGTCGGCGTACGTCAGGTAGCGCTGCGGGTCCCAGGTGTGGCTCATGCCTGCTCCGAGTCTCTTGATGTCAAGACACTTGCATCGTGCTCCCGATTTATCTTGATGTCAAGAGACCTTTCCAGGGGTCGTGGCCTGAGTCGTGGCCCGGAGACCCGCGCACCCCAGTCTCTTGACGTCGAGAATCTCGACAGGCGTAGGCTGCGCTCATGCGGGACGAGGTCGACGAGCTGGTGGAGGCGTGGGCGCGCGAGCGCTCCGACCTCGACCTGGGCCCCGTCGAGGTGTTCAGCCGGATCAGCCGACTCTCGCGCCACCTCGACCTGGCCCGCCGCGCGGCGTTCAGCGCCGAGGGCATCGAGTCGTGGGAGTTCGACGTGCTCGCCGCGCTGCGCCGCGCCGGCACGCCGTACGAGCTCTCCCCCGGGCGACTGCTGCGCGAGACCCTGGTGACCAGCGGCACCATGACCAACCGCGTCGACCGCCTCGTGGCCCGCGGGTTCGTGGAGCGGCTGCCCGACCCCGCCGACCGGCGCGGGGTGAAGGTGCGGCTGACCCCCGAGGGCAAGAGCACCGTCGACAGTGCCTTCACCGCCCTGCTCGAGGCCGAGCGCGGCTTCCTCGCCGACCTCCCCGACCCCGACCGCGAGCGCCTCGGCGACCTGCTGCGGACCCTGCTGAAGCCGTTCAGCTGACGTCACCCGCCCTGCAGCCGGTTACTCCAGCAGCTCGGAGGCCTCGAGCCACTCCATCTCGAGGTCGTCCTTCTCGGCCGCCAGGGCGCTGAGCTCGGCGCCGAGGGCGGCGGCCTTGGCGTGGTCGTGGGCGTGCTGGAGCACCTGCTCGTTGAGCTCGGCCTCGCGCGCGTCGAGGCGCTTCATCGCCTTCTCGACCCGGGTCACCGCCTTGCGCGCAGCGCGCTCCTCGGCCGAGCCGGGCTTCGCGCGCTTCGAGACCGGTACGTCGCCCGCGTCGGCACCCGCGCCGGCTCCGGTCGTGGACCCCGAGGCCGCCCCCTGGGCCCGGCGCTCGAGGTACTCGTCGACGCCCCGCGGCAGCATCGAGATCTTGCCGTCGCCGAGCAGCGCCCAGACCGAGTCGGTGACCCGCTCGAGGAAGTAGCGGTCGTGGGAGACCACGACCAGGGTGCCGGGCCAGGCGTCGAGGAAGTCCTCGAGGACCTGCAGGGTGTCGATGTCGAGGTCGTTGGTGGGCTCGTCGAGGAGCAGCACGTTGGGCTCCTCCAGCAGCAGCATCAGCAGCTGGAAGCGGCGCCGCTCACCACCGGACAGCTCACCGATGCGGGCGGTGAGCTTGTCGCCGGTGAACCCGAAGCGCTCGAGCATCGAGGTGGCGCTGATCTCGCCGCCGTCGGTCTTCACCACCCGACGGTAGGACTCCACCATCGGCAGCACCCGCGCGTTCGGGTCGAGGTGGTCGAGCTGCTGGGTCAGGTGCCGCATCGCGACGGTGCGCCCGCGCT
>JBFGFQ010000012.1:0-24522 GCA_041579495.1 Nocardioides sp. | reverse complement strand
GCGCGAACTCATCCTGGACCCCAGCCGGGACTACCAGCCCACCGGAGCCCCCAAAGGCCCCACGCCAAGACCCCCGAAATGAACAACACCCGGACCTGCATTCGCAGGTCCGGGTGTCGCCGATGTCCTGAGACATCACACGGTCGGGCTGACAGGATTTGAACCTGCGACCCCTTGACCCCCAGTCAAGTGCGCTACCAAGCTGCGCCACAGCCCGAACTGCGCGATCCGCTGCACTGCAGCGCCTCGCGACGCGTGAACACTACAACAGCCCCACCCGAGGGCCGACATCGGCACCCCGGGCGGGTCCGGGCTCAGCGCTTGCGCTTCTCGCGCACCCGCTGGTTGATCACGATCGGGGTGCCCACGAAGCCGAACTCCTCGCGCAGACGCCGCTCGATGTAGCGCTCGTAGCCGTCGTCGAGCTTGCCGGAGGTGAACAGCACGAAGGTCGGCGGTGCGGTCGAGGGCTGGGTGCCGAAGAGGATCTTCGGCTGCTTGCCGCCGCGCACCGGGTGCGGGTGCTCGGCGACCAGGCGGCCCAGGAACGAGTTGAGCGCACCGGTCGGCACCCGGGTCTCCCAGCCCGCGAGCGCCTTGTCGAGCGCCGGGACGAGCCGGTCGACGTGCCAGCCGGTGCGGGCGGTGACGTTGATGCGCGGCGCCCACTGCACCTGCACGAGCTCACGCTCGATCTCGCGCTCGAGGTAGTGACGACGCTCCTCGTCGACCAGGTCCCACTTGTTGAAGGCGATGACCAGGGCACGGCCGGCCTCGCGGACGGTCTGCAGGATGCGCACGTCCTGCTCGGAGATCGACAGGCCGGCGTCGAGCACCAGCACGGCGACCTCGGCGCGGTCGATGGCGATCGAGGTGCGCAGCGAGGCGTAGTACTCGTGGCCCGACGCCTCCTTGACCCGCTTGCGGATGCCGGCGGTGTCGATGAAGCGCCAGTCGCGCCCGCCAAGCGAGATCAGCTCGTCGACCGGGTCGACGGTGGTGCCGGCGACGTTGTCGACGACCACCCGCTCCTCCCCCGCGAGCCGGTTGAGCAGCGAGGACTTGCCGACGTTGGGCTTGCCGACGATCGCGATCCGGCGCGGGCCGCCGACCTCGGCGTCGCGCTCGGGCGGCGGCTCGGGCAGCGCGGCCAGCACCGCGTCCAGCAGGTCGCCCGACCCGCGCCCGTGCAGCGCCGAGACCGGGAACGGCTCGCCCAGCCCCAGGTTCCACAGGCCGTACGCCTCGGCCTCGGCACGCTCGTCGTCGACCTTGTTGGCCGCGAGCACCACCGGCTTGCCGGCCTTGCGCAGGATCCGCACGACGGCCTCGTCGGCGTCGGTGATCCCGACGGTCGCGTCGACCACGAACAGCACCGCGTCGGCCAGCGAGATCGCGATCTCGGCCTGCGCGGCGATCCGCTCGGCCAGCCCGCGCGCGTCGGGGTCCCAGCCGCCGGTGTCGACGACGGTGAAGGCGCGCCCGTTCCAGTGCGCGTCGTACGACACCCGGTCACGGGTGACGCCGGGGACGTCCTCGACGACCGCCTCGCGACGGCCGATGAAGCGGTTCACCAGCGTCGACTTGCCCACGTTGGGCCGGCCGATGATGGCCAGGACGGGCAGGGGGCCGTCGACGAGCGGCCCCTCGGTGGGGGTGTCGTCGGCGTGCTCGGTCATGGTGCTCCTAGATCGGTGACCCCGGTGGCGGGGTCGGGTTCGAGGTCTCCTGCGGGCAGTGGGCCCGGCAGCTCGCGGCCGGTGAGGGCCAGCGCGGCGTCCAGCTCGCGTGTCATGTGCTCCCACAACAACTGCGAGGTGGCCTCCACTTGTTCCTTCGTGCGTGGGAAGTCCACCGCGTCGATGGTGACGGGTCGACCGATCACGACGTGCATCGACGCGCCTCTCGGCGGCAGCGAGCTGCTGCGCCCGCCGGGCTCACGGGTGCCGAGGAACGACACCGGCACCACGGTGGCACCCGCGGCCAGCGCGAAGTAGGCCGCCCCGCGGTGGAAGCGCTGCAGGTCCCCGGGACCACGCCGGCCTTCGGGGAAGATCCCGATCACGCCGTCGTCGCGCAGCACCCGCAAGCAGGTGCGCGCGGCCGCCACGTCGGTGCGGAACCGGTCGAGCGGCACCTGCCCGGAGTAGTGCAGGAAGCGCCCCAGGCGCCCGCCGAACATCTCCAGCTTGGTCAGCGCGTGCACGGGGCGCGGCGCGAAGATCGCCAGCAGCGGCCCGTCGATGACGCCGATGTGGTTGGCGGCCAGCACCACCGGCCCCTGGGCGGGGACGTTCTCGGCGCCCAGCACCTCGACCCGGTAGCGGCGCCGGACCACCCAGCGCGCCAGCGGCCGCAGCCGGTGCAGCATCAGCCGTGGCGGGTGCGCGACGGCCTCGGTGCGGGGCAGGTCGGCGTGCGTGGTGCGCGTGCGGGGCGCACTCGCGGCGCTCACGCGGGCGTCTCCACCGCCTCGACGAGGCCGACGACCAGGTCCACGACCTCCTCGAGCGTGTACGGCGTGGTGTCGAGGTGCACCGCGCCCTCGGCCATCGTGAGCGGCGAGACCGCCCGCCCGGAGTCGATCTCGTCGCGACCGCGCAGCGACTTCTCCACCGCGGCGACGTCGGTGCCGCCCTCCTCGGCGGCCCGACGGCGGGCGCGGGCCGCGGGGTCGGCGGTCAGGTAGAGCTTGACCGGCGCGTCGGGGGCGACGACGGAGCCGATGTCGCGGCCCTCGACGACGATGCCGGCACCGGCCACGGCGGCGTCGATCTCGGCGCGCTGCAGCGCGACGAGCCGGGCGCGCACCTGCGGCACCGTGGAGACGGGCGAGACCGAGCCGGTGACCTGCTCGGTGCGGATCGCGGCGCCGACGTCGTGGCCGTCGACGTGGATCGTGGGGCCGGTGGGGTCGGTGCCCGAGTCGATGACCGGCTCGCCGCTGCGGGCGGCCACGGCCTCCGCGTCGTGCACGTCGACGCCCTGCTCGAGCATCCACCAGGTCATCGCCCGGTACATCGCACCGGTGTCGAGGTAGCGCAGCCCCAGACGGGACGCGACACCGCGGCAGGTGCTGGACTTCCCGGAGCCGGAGGTGCCGTCGACGGCCACCACGATGCCGGTCGTGCGCGTCGGTCCGGGGTCGGTCGGCTTGGTGTTCACGGGCCCGCAGCCTACCGGTGCGTCACCCAGCCGCGGGATTCCAGCGACACGAGCAGGCGCTCGCCGCTGCGCTCGTCGACGACGAGCTCGACCAGACCGGTCGGGCGACTGGTGTCGTGGTCGATGCGGATGTCCTCGACGTTGACCTCGCTGGCCACCGCGTCGGCCAGCAGCCGGGCCAGCTCGCCCGGGTGGTCGGGCACCGTGACGAAGACCGAGACGGTGGCCGTCGCCGGGGCGCCGTGCTTGCCCGGGATGGCGCGGGTGCCGGCCACCCCGGTCTCGAGCAGCTGCTCGAGGTCGGCGCGCTCGTCGGCCCCGATGGCCGCGATCATCGCGTCGAGGTCGCGGCGCAGCTCCAGGAGCAGCTCGCCGACCGCGTCGGCGTTCCCGGCCACGATCTGGCCGTAGAGCCGGGGGTCGCCGGCGGCGATCCGGGTCACGTCGCGCACGCCCTGCCCCGACAGCGACAGGTGGTTCTCGGGGGCGCCGGCGAGCCGGCCCGCCACCAGCGACGACACCAGGTGCGGGACGTGCGAGATCCGCGCCACCGCGCGGTCGTGCTCCTCGGGGGTCAACCAGGCCGGCACCGCGCCGACCAAACGCACCAGGTCCTCGACGAGCTCGACGGCGGCCACGTCGGCGTCGGGGTGCGGGGTGATCGCCCAGGGCCGGCCCTCGAAGAGGGTCGGGGTCGCGGCCAGCGGTCCCGAGTGCTCGCTGCCGGCCATCGGGTGGCTGCCGACGTAGCGGGCGGCGTGCGCCGCTGCTGCGGGGTGCTCGCGCACCTGCGCCAGCGGGCGCGCCTTGATGCTGCCCACGTCGGTGACGACCGCCGTGGAGGCGGTCAGGGCGGCCGCGATGACCGGGCCCAGCACGTCGGGCGGCACCGCGACCACCACCAGCTGCGGCCGGTCGTCGTCGCGCCGCGCCCGGCCGGCGCCGAGGCCGCTCGCGGTGCGCACGTGCTCGTCGTTGTGGTCGCTGAGCAGCACCTCGAGGCCGGCGCGGCGGCAGGCCAGCGCGACCGACGTGCCGACCAGCCCGGTGCCGACCACCTCGACCGGCCCGACCAGCGAGCCGACCTGCGAGCCGGTCTCAGCCATCGGTGTCGGGCACCGCACGCACCCGCGTGAGGTCGCTGCGCAGCGCGGCCGCGCCGTGCAGGTAGCTGTGCGTGACCTCGCCGCGCGGCAGGTCGGTCTCGACGTGCGCCATCATCCGCACCACGCGCGGCATGGAGCGCTCGATCTCGAGCTCGCGGGCGCAGATCAGCGGCACCTCGCCGAAGCCGAGGCGGCGGGCGGCGTAGGCCGGGAACTCCGAGACCAGGTCGGAGGTGGCGGTGAAGATCACCGAGATGAAGTCGTCGACCTCCAGGCCGTTGGAGGCCATCACGTCGAGCACCATCTCGGCGACCCGCTCGAGCATGTGGTCCCGGGAGTCCTCCTCGAGCTGGGTCGCGCCTCGGACCGCTCGCACCGCCACGTCTGCCTCCATCTGCTCGCCGGGCCCTGCCGGCCGGCTGCTGCCGACCGGGGCCCAGGCTATCGGGGCCGGGCGCTCACAGCTGCGCGGTGTCCAGCAGGCTGCCAAGCTCGGTGCGGGTCAGCTCGCGCAGCTCGCCCGGCTGCAGCGCGCCGAGCCGCACCGGGCCCAGCTCGGTGCGGGTCAGCCGGCGCACCGGGTGCCCGACGTGGTCGAGCAGGCGCCGCACGATCCGGTTGCGGCCCTCGTGGATGACCAGCTCGATGATGCTGCGGTCGCGGTCGGTGCGCCCGTGGCTGCCCTCGACCAGCCGGGCGCGGCTCACCGTGACCGGGCCGTCCTCGAGCTCGACGCCGGCCAGCAGCTTCTTGATGGTGCCACGGTGCACCTGGCCCTCGACCTCGGCGACGTAGGTCTTGTCCACCTCGTACGACGGGTGCGCCATGCGGTGCGCGAAGTCGCCGTCGTTGGTGAGCAGGATCAGCCCGGAGGTGTCGGTGTCGAGGCGCCCGACGTGGAAGAGCCGCTCGGGCCGGTCGGCGACCACGTCGCCCAGGGTGCGGCGCCCCTCGGGGTCCGACATCGTCGAGACCACGCCGCGGGGCTTGTTGAGCACCAGGTAGACGTGCGGGCTCATCGGCGGCAGCCGGTGCCCCTCGACGCGCACCACCGCGGTGCGCGGGTCGACCTTGGTGCCGAGCCGGGTCACCACCTCGCCGTCGACCTCGACGAGACCGGCGAGCATCAGCTCCTCGCACTTGCGGCGCGAGGCGACCCCCGACTGCGCCAGCAGCTTCTGCAGCCGCACCTGGCCGTCGTCGTCGAGCGGGATCTCGCGGCCGTCGTCCTCGCCCAGCGGGGCGGGGCGGTCGTGCGGGGGGCGGGTCACGGGGTCTCCTCGGTCGGGGTGGCGGCGCCGGGCTGGTCACCGGGCTGCTCGTCGGGCCGGGTCTGGAACCCGCCGACGCGCTCGAGCTCGTCCTCCAGATCCTCCATGTCCGGCAGGTACGGCGCCAGCTCGGGCAGCTCGTCGAGCGAGCTGATCCCGATCCGCTCCAGGAAGTAGGCGGTGGTGCGGTAGAGGTGCGCGCCGGTGCCGACGTCCTGGCCGGCCTCCTCGACCAGGCCCCGGGTCAGCAGGGTGCGCATCACGCCGTCGACGTTCACCCCGCGCACCGCCGAGACCCGGGCGCGCGAGACCGGCTGCTGGTAGGCCACCACCGCGAGCGTCTCGAGGGCGGCCTGGGTGAGCCGGGCCTGCTGGCCCTCCAGCACGAAGCGCTCGACGGCGGGCGCGTAGGCCTCGCGCGTGTAGTAGCGCCACCCGCCGGCCACGTGGCGCAGCTCGAAGCCGCGGTCCTGCTCGTCGTACTGCTCGGCGAGCGTCTGCAGGGCGGCCACGACGTCCTCGACGGGGTGCCCCACCGCGGTGGCCAGGCCCACCGAGTCGAGCGGCTGGTCGGCGACCATCAGCACCGCCTCGAGGGCGGGGCGCAGCGGCAGCGGCAGGTCGGGCGGCCCGGCGTCGGGCTCGGTCACGGGGTCGCTCACGCGAGGCCCTCCTCGGGGGTGTCGGGGGTGGGCGGGGCGCCCTCGAACTCGTCGGTGACCAGGTCCTCGGCGTCGGTGTCGTCGTCGCCGGTCCAGCGCAGCGTGAGCACCCCCAGCGGCGTGACCTGGTCGAAGACCAGCACGCCCTCGCGGAACAGCTCGAGCAGCGAGAGGAACCGCGCCACAGTGGTCAGGGTGTCCGGGGAGTCGCGGCACAGCGCGGCGAAGGTGGTGGTGCCGGCCCGGCGCAGCCGTTCCACGACGATCGCCGCCTGCTCGCGCACCGAGACCCGGGCGGCGTGGATGTGCTGCAGCGAGACCTCGACCACCGGCTTGGGCGCCATCGCCCGGGCGGCCAGCGCGGCGAACTGCTCGAGGCCGATCCCGATCAGCACCTCGGGCAGCAGCGAGGCGAAGCGGCCCTCGAGCCCGACCGCGCGGGGGTAGCGGCGCGCCTCGTCGAGCAGCCGCTGCTCGACCACGGCCGCGACCTGCTTGTAGGCGCGGTACTGGATGAGCCGCGCGAAGAGCAGGTCGCGGGCCTCGAGCAGGGCGAGGTCCTCCTCGTCCTCCACGTCGCCCTGGGGCAGCAGCCGGGCGGCCTTGAGGTCGAGCAGGGTCGAGGCGACGAGCAGGAACGACGTGGTCTGCTCGAGGTCGAGGGCGGCGTCGCGGCCGGTGCCCGAGGCGGCGACCGGGGCGGCGCGCAGCGCCTTGACGTGGGCGATGAACTCGTCGCAGACCTTCGACAGCGACACCTCGGTGATGTCGAGCTTGTGCTTGGCGATCAGGTTGAGCAGCAGGTCGAAGGGGCCCTCGAAGTTGTCGAGCCGCACGGCGAACGCGGGGCTCGCGGACCCCTCGTCGGCGTCCACAGCAGCGCCCACGGGGGTGCTCACTCCTCGGTGAGACGGCGTACGAGCGCGCTGTCCTCGCCGTGGGCCTCGAGATCGGCCAGCGTCATCGCCAGCGCCTCGCGCACCAGGCGGCCCCGGTCGATGGCCACGCCGTGGCGGCTGCGCAGCGACAGGCGGGCCTGCTCGACGGCGAGCAGCTCGTCGGAGGTGATGTAGACGGTCATCTTCTCGTCGTGGCGCACCCGTCCACTGGGGCGCGGACGCGTCGTGCGCGCCGGCGTCGCGGCGGCGGCCGGCTCCGGCCGCGGCTCCTGCGGGTCGGTCTGCTTCGGGGCCGTGGGGCGGAACAGGTCGTCCGCCGCCGGCATGCTCACCCGTCGAGCCAACGGGCCAGCACCTCCCGCGACAGCTGCCGGTAGGACTCGGCGCCGGCCGAGGACGAGGCGTAGCTGGTGATCGGCTCGCCGGCCACCGTGGAGTCGGAGAACTTCACGGTGCGCCGGATGACGGTGTGGAAGACCGTGTCGCCCCAGGCCTGCACGAGGCGCTCCATGACCTCGCGCGAGTGCAGGGTGCGCCCGTCGAACATGGTGCCCAGCACGCCGTCGATCTCCAGGCCGGGGTTGAGCCGCTCGCGGACCTTGTCGATGGTGGTCTTGAGCAGGGCCACGCCGCGCAGCGCGAAGTACTCGCACTCCAGCGGCACGACGACGCCGTGGGCGGCGGTGAGCGCGTTGACGGTGAGCAGGCCCAGCGAGGGCTGGCAGTCGATGAGCACCACGTCGTAGCGCTCGAGGGCCGGGGCGAGCACCCGCTGCAGGGTCTGCTCGCGGGCCACCTCGTGCACCAGCTGCACCTCGGCGGCCGAGAGGTCGATGTTCGAGGGCAGCAGGTCCATGCCGGCCACGCCCGAGGGGACCACGACGTCGTCGAGGGTGACGTCGCGCTCCATCAGCAGGTTGTAGACCGACAGGTCCATCTCGTGCGGGTTGAGGCCCAGCCCCACCGACAGCGAGCCCTGCGGGTCGAAGTCGACCAGCAGCACCTTGCGGCCGTACTCGGCCAGCGAGGCACCGAGGTTGATGGTGGTCGTGGTCTTGCCGACGCCGCCCTTCTGGTTGCACATCGCCACGACCCGGGCCCGGCCGTGCTCGGTGACCGGTCGGGGCTCGGGGAAGTCCGGCATCGGCCGACCGGTGGGGCCGAGGACCGAGGTGCCGGCGTCCCGGCGCGCCGGGCGCTCGAAGGGCAGGGGGTCGCTCACGGACAGATCGTCTCCGGGATCGGGGGCGGGCGGCTGGGTCGGGGTCCGGACCAGCGGTGGCACCGCGGTTGCGCTGGTGCCGCCATGACCTGCTCCGGTCCCCGGGGACATCCCACCATCGCTCATCTGCTGCTCCTCCACCGGCCCCGCTCGCGACGGCACGACGCTCTGTCGGCTCAGGCGACCCGGGTCCGGGTTGCGGGCGAGCCTAGGACCGGCCCGGGTCGGCCACAAGCAGGTTCGCCAGGTTCTCGGTGGTCCGCGCCGAGAGGACCGGACCTGTGCATGGAGCCCCGCGCGCCTGCACAGGCGATCCACCACCTGGGGAGCAATCTGTGGATAACTTTTGACGCTCAGGCGACGAGCAGGTCCTCGTACTCCGGGTGCTTCTCGATCCAGCCGGCGATGAAGGAGCACCGCGCGACCACGGACCGCTCCCCCGCCCGGCGCACGTCGTCGAGGGCCTCGCGGGCCAGGCTGGAGCCGACCCCGTCGCCGCCGAACTCGTCGGAGACGACGGTGTGGGTGAACACGACGCGGGCCGGGTCGTCGGCCAGCTGGTACTCCGCCACGCCGGCCTCGGTGCCGTCGACCGAGGCGACGTAGCGCTGCTGCTCGGGCTGGTGGGTCACCACGACATCGCTCATGGCCGCGATCGTAGGTCGCGCCGCCTCACCCCTGGGGCGCGCCGCCGACCACCAGCACCACGTGGGCGGGCTCGGTGTCGTCGTCGCCCAGCACGTCGACCCGCACCGCGCCCGCCTCGACGCCCACGGTCTCGTACTCGCGGCTGTAGATGTCGCGCAGCACCAGCAGGCCCTCGGACTCGATCTCGTAGGAGCCGAGCCGCACGAGGTCCCGGAGCCGGTCGGCCGAGGCGTCGTCGGTGAGCTCGGCCAGGGTCGGGCCGTCGTCGACGCTGCGCACGCCGACCGCGATGCAGTCGGTGGTCGCGACGCAGGGCGCGCCGCCGAACGAGGTCGGCGGGGTGAAGTCCTCGCGTCCCACCAGGAGCAGGACCGAGCTGGGCGGTCTGATCATGCGGCTCACGGGCAGCCCCCTCAGCCGAGCCGGTGGAAGGCCACGGTCGGCATCACCAGCTCGCCGAGCTCGTCGGTGGCGTCGAGGTCGGCGACCGCGTCGACGACCCAGTCGTGGTGGCCCTCGGGGTCGTGCACCGTCTGGCGCACCCGCAGCAGCCGCGCGGTGGGGCCGTCGTCGTCGACGCCGGCCGGTACGCCGGTGTCGGGCGTGCTGACCAGCAGCCGGGGGCCGCGGGCGTCGGGGCCGAGGTCGACGCGGTCGTGCTCGGCGTAGTAGTCCTCGATGGCCGCGTCCCAGGCGGAACGGCCCATCACCACCTCGCGCGCCGGGTCGGTGCGGTCGGCCGCGGCCCGCTCGAGGGCCATCAGGCCGTCGAGGTCGTCGCGCGCCACCAGCTCGACGCGCCGGAACATCGCGTTGCGCACCATCACCTCGAAGGAGCGGCCCTGCTGCGACAGCGGTCGCGGCGGGGGCGGCGGCGCGTGGTGGGTCAGCTCGTCGCCCAGGCGGGCCAGCGCGGCGGCGGGGTCGGTCAGCGCCTCCCACTCGTCGAGCAGCGAGGAGTCGGTCTGGCGCACGGTCTCGCCGAGCCAGTCGACGAGCGCCTCGAGCTCCTCGGAGCGGTGCTGCTCGGGCACGCTCTGGCGCAGCGTGCGGTAGGCGTCGGTGAGGTAGCGCAGCACCAGCCCCTCGGAGCGGGCCAGCTGGTAGCGGCCGACCAGGTCGGTGAAGCTCATCCCCTGCTCGTACATCTCGCGGACCACCGACTTGGGGTCCAGCGCGTCCTCGGGCAGCCACGGGTGCGCGCCGCGGTAGACCTCGTACGCCGCCCCCAGCAGCTCGGCGAGCGGCTGCGGCCAGGTGATCTCCTCGAGCAGCGCCATCCGCTCCTCGTACTCCACTCCGTCGGCCTTCAGCTCGTTGACCGCCTCGCCGCGCGCGGCCCACTGCTGGGCCATCAGGACCTGGCGGGGCTGGTCGAGCACGGCCTCGACGACCGAGACCACGTCGAGCGCGTGGGTCACCGGGTCGCCGGACTCCTCGGGCGGGGTCAGCACGTCGAAGGCCTCGAGCGCGAAGTGGGCCAGCGGCTGGTTGAGCGCGAAGTCGGCGGGCAGGTCGTGGGTCAGCCGGTAGCGCCGGCCGTGCTCGTCGGGCTCCTCGAGGCGCACCAGCACCCCGGAGGCCACCAGCGAGCGGGCCAGCCGCAGCGCGCGCCGGGCCAGGCGCCGCTGCTGGCGCGGCTCCTCGTGGTTCTCGGTGAGCAGGCGCCGCAGGACCGGGAACGCGTCCTCCTCGCGGGAGACCACGTTGAGGATCATCGAGTTGTCGATCTTCATCCGCGAGGCCAGCGGCTCCGGCTCGCCGGCCACCAGCTTGTCGAAGGTCTGCTCGGTCCACACCACGGTGCCCTCGGGCGGCTTCTTCAGCTGCGCCTTCGACTTGCGCTTGGCCTGCTTCTCCGCGCTCATCGTCGCGTTCTTGGCCGCGGCCTTCGCCTTGGCCTTCTCGTTCTCGATGGTGTGCTCGGGCGCCTGCACGACGACGTAGCCGGCCGTGTCGTAGCCGGCGCGACCGGCGCGCCCGGCGATCTGCAGGAACTCGCGGGTGCGCAGCACCCGCTGGCGGGTGCCGTCGAACTTGGCCAGGCCGGTGAAGAGCACGGTGCGGATCGGCACGTTGATGCCGACCCCGAGGGTGTCGGTGCCGCAGATGACCGACAGCTCGCCGGCCTGGGCCAGCTGCTCGACCAGACGCCGGTAGCGCGGCAGCATGCCGGCGTGGTGCACCCCGACGCCGCGCTTGAGCATCTTGGCCAGGGTCTTGCCGAAGCCGGCGCCGAAGCGGGTGCCGGCCAGCCGCTCGGTCATCCCCTCCGGCTTGGGGACCCAGCCGGCGTTGAGCAGCGAGGTGGCGTGCTCGACGGCGGCCGCCTGCGTGAAGTGCACGACGTAGACCGGGGCCTGCCCGGTGGTGACGATCTCCTCGAGCCGCTCGGGCAGCGGGTCGAGGGACCAGGTGAACGACAGCGGCACCGGTCGCTCCGCGTCGTCGACGACGGCGGTCTCGCGGCCGTTGCGCCGGGTCAGGTCGGCCGCGATCTCGCTGACGTCGCCCAGGGTGGCCGACATCAGCAGGAACTGCGCCTGCGGCAGCTCGAGCAGCGGCACCTGCCAGGCCCAGCCCCGGTCGGGCTCGCCGTAGTAGTGGAACTCGTCCATCACCACCAGCCCCACGTCGGCCGCGCGCCCCTCGCGCAGCGCGAGGTTGGCCAGCACCTCGGCGGTGCAGCAGATGATCGGCGCGTCGGCGTTGACCGAGGCGTCCCCGGTCAGCATGCCGACGTTGTCGGCGCCGAAGACGGTGCACAGGTCGAAGAACTTCTCGCTGACCAGCGCCTTGATCGGTGCGGTGTAGAAGGAGACCCGGTCGTCGGCCAGGGCGGTGGCGTGCGCGGCCAGGGCGACCAGCGACTTGCCCGACCCGGTCGGGGTGGCCAGCACCACGTTGCTGCCGGCGAGCAGCTCGAGCACCGCCTCGTCCTGGTGCGGGTAGAGCTCCAGCCCCTTGGTCGCGGCGTACGCCGCCACCGCCTCGTAGACCGCGTCGGCGTCGGCGCCGACCCGCGGCCAGGCGAAGCCCTGCAGGTCGGTGGTGCTGCGGGTGTCCTGCTGGGTCATCAGCCTCTGGCTCTCGGGTGCGCGGTCGCGAAGACCTCGCGCAGGTTGTCGACGGTCACCAGGGTGTAGACCTGGGTGGTGGTCACGGAGGCGTGGCCCAGCAGCTCCTGCACGACCCGCACGTCGGCGCCACCGTCGAGCAGGTGGGTGGCGAAGGAGTGGCGCAGGGTGTGGGGCGAGACGTCGCGGGTCACCCCGGCCCGCTCGGCGGCGCGGGTCAGCACCGTCCACGCCGACTGGCGCGACAGGCGACCTCCCCGGGCGTTGAGGAACAGCGCGCCGCCGCTGCCGGCCGGCCCGCCGAGGCCGGCCAGCTCGGGTCGGGCCCGCACCAGGTAGGCCCGCACCGCCTCCAGCGCGTAGGAGCCGACCGGCACGATGCGCTGCTTGCCGCCCTTGCCGCGCAGCAGCACGGTGCCCTCGAAGCCGTGCTCCTCGGCACCGCCGTCGAGATCGAGGTCGAGGTCGTCGACGTCGAGGCCGACGGCCTCGGAGATCCGGGCGCCGGTGCCGTAGAGCACCTCCAGCAGCGCCCGGTCGCGCAGCGCCAGGGAGGTGCCGGGCGCGCCGGCGGCCTCGAGGATCGCCTCGACGTCGGCCAGCGGCAGCGCCTTGGGCAGCCGCTTGGCCGGGGTGGGCGGCTTGACCCCGCGGGCGGGGTCGGCCTGCGCGAGCCCGTCGGCCAGCGCGAAGCGGTGGAAGCCGCGCACCGCCACCACCGTGCGTGCCGCCGAGGTCGCGCTCAGCGGCGGGTGGTCGGCGTCGCCCTCGCGCAGGTGCACCAGGAACGCGCTCACGCCCGCCTCGGTGACGTCGTCGAGGCGCTCGACGCCCTGGCCCGCGAGGTGCGCCAGGTAGCGGCGCAGGTCGCGGCGGTAGGAGGCCAGGGTGTTGGCGGCCAGCCCCCGCTCCACCGACAGGTGGTCGAGGTAGGTCCGCACCGCGGCCGCCAGGACGTCCGTGGCGGCCGCGGTGCGGTCGTCGAGGGTGGGCACGCTCAGGAGAGCACCTGCTCCAAGGCCACCGAGTCGATGCCGGTCGCCGCGCCCACGGGCTCGTTGGTCAGCTGGCCGGCGTGGGTGTTGAGGCCCTTGGCCAGGCAGCGGTCGTCGACCAGCGCCTGGCGCCAGCCCTTGGTGGCCAGCGCGACGGCGTACGGCATGGTCGCGTTGGTCAGGGCGTACGTCGACGTGGTCGGCACCGCGCCGGGCATGTTGGCCACGCAGTAGAAGACCGAGTCGTGCACCTGGAAGGTCGGGTCGGCGTGCGTGGTGGCCCGGGTGTCCTCGAAGCACCCGCCCTGGTCGACGGCGATGTCGACGAGCACCGAGCCCGGCTTCATCCGCGAGACCAGCTCGTTGCTGACCAGCTTGGGGGCGGCCGCACCGGGGATGAGCACCGCGCCGATGACCATGTCGGCCTCGGTGACGTGCTGCTCGATCGCCAGCTTGGAGGAGGCCAGCCCGTGGACCTTGTTGTTGTAGCGCCAGAACGACATCCGCAGCTTCTCGAGGTCGGTGTCGAGCAGGGTCACGTCGGCGCCCATGCCCAGCGCGATGTTGGCGGCGTTCTGGCCCGAGACGCCCGCGCCGATGATGACGACCTTGGCGTTGGCCACGCCGCCGACGCCGCCGAGCAGCACGCCGCGCCCGCCCTGGGCCTTGAGCAGCGAGTGCGCGCCGACCTGGGGCGCCAGGCAGCCGGCGACCTCCGACATCGGGTAGAGCAGCGGCAGCGCGCCGTTGTCGAGCTGCACGGTCTCGTAGGCGATCGCGGTGACCTTGCGCTCCAGCAGCTCCTCGGTCAGCGCCTTGTCGGCGGCCAGGTGCAGGTAGGTGAAGAGCACCTGCCCCTCGCGCATCCGGTGGTACTCCTCGGCGACCGGCTCCTTGACCTTGAGGATCATGTCGGCGCTGCCCCACACGGCGTCGGCGTCGGGCAGGATCTCGGCGCCGGCGGCGACGTACTCCTCGTCGGTGACCTGCGAGCCGAGCCCGGCGTTCTTCTCGATCACCACCTGGTGGCCCGCCGCGACGAGCTCGTTGACCCCCAGCGGCGTGATCGCCACCCGGTACTCGTGGTTCTTGACTTCCTTGGGTACGCCGACCTTCACGTGCCTGCACCTTCTTCCTGCACTCCGCCCGGCACCCCGTCGTGCCGCGCGCTCCCCGCGAGTCCGCGGGCGTGCGCCACCAGTATCGCGATCACGAGAGGTGCGTCACAAAGCCGCCCCTCCAGCACCCCGGCGAGCAGGTCGTCGAAGGGCACCCAGGCGGCCTCCATGTCGGCCTCCTCGTGCTCGGGCTCGAAGTCGCCGCGGCCCACCTCGGTGAGGTCGCGGGCCAGGTAGAGGTGGGCCAGCTCGGCCGAGATGCCCGGCGAGGCGTACGTCGAGACCAGGTGCGTCCACTCCCCCGCGGCCAGCCCGGCCTCCTCGGCCAGCTCGCGCCGCGCCACCTCGATCGGGTCCTCGCCGTCACCGTCCATCAGGCCCGCGGGGATCTCCACGAACCGGTGCTGCGCGGCGTGGCGGTACTGCCACAGGCACAGCACCCGCTCCCGGTCGTCGACCGCGAGCACCACGGCGGCGCCGGGGTGCTCGAGCACCACGCGCCGGAACGGCTCCTCGTCGGGGTGGTCGGGTCGCCGGATCCGGTCCTCGCGCAGCGCCACGACCCAGCCGTCGCGGTGCAGGTCGGCCGACTCGCTCACCGGCCAGGCGGTGGGGACGTCTCGCAGCGGCGGGTGGTCCATGGTCGCGACGCTACCGGGCGGCACCCGCCTCAGTCGTCGGCGGGCTTGCGGCGCAGGCCCTTCTCGTCGATCGGGAAGCGCAGCTCGCGCTGCCGGGTGATCGCCGCGCCGACGAGCCCCGCGAAGAGCGGGTGCGGGCGCGTGGGGCGCGAGCGGTACTCCGGGTGTGCCTGGGTCGACACGTAGAACGGGTGCACCTCGCGGGGCAGCTCGACGAACTCGACGAGGTTGTTGTCGGGCGAGGTGCCCGAGAAGACCAGCCCGGCGGCCTCGAGGTCGTCGCGGTAGGCGTTGTTGACCTCGTAGCGGTGCCGGTGCCGCTCGTGCACCTCGGCCTCGCCGTACGCCGCGCGCACCACGGAGCCCTGCTTGAGCGCGGCCGGGTAGAGACCCAGGCGCATGGTGCCGCCGAGGTCGCCCTCGCCCTCGACGATGTCGACCTGCTCGGCCATCGTGGCGATGACCGGCTCGGGGGTCTGCGGGTCGAACTCGGTGGAGCCGGCCTTCGCCAGGCCCAGCACCTCGCGGGAGTACTCGATGACCATGCACTGCAGTCCCAGGCACAGCCCCAGCGTGGGGATGCCGTGGGTGCGGGTGTAGGTCAGGGCGCCGAGCTTGCCCTCGAGGCCGCGGATGCCGAAGCCGCCGGGCACGCAGACGGCGTCGACGTCGCTGAGGTGCTTCGCGGCCCCGCTCGGGGTGGCGCACTCGTCGGAGGGGATCCAGCGCAGGTGCACCTTCGCGCGGTGCGCGAAGCCGCCGGCGCGCAGCGCCTCGGCGACCGAGAGGTAGGCGTCGGGCAGGTCGACGTACTTGCCGACCAGGCCGATGGTGACCTCCTCCTCGGGGTGGTGCACCCGCTCGAGCAGGTCGTCCCACAGCGTCCAGTCGACGTCGCGGAAGGGCAGGTCGAGGCGGCGCACCAGGTAGGCGTCGAGGCCCTCGCGGTGCAGCACCTTGGGGATGTCGTAGATCGAGGGCGCGTCGGCGGCGGTGACCACGGCCTCGTCGTCGACGTCGCACATCAGCGCGATCTTGCTCTTGATCGAGGCGGGCAGCTCGCGGTCGGCGCGGCACACGATGGCGTCGGGCTGGATGCCGACCTGGCGCAGCGCGGCCACGGAGTGCTGGGTGGGCTTGGTCTTCAGCTCGCCCGAGGGGCCGATGTAGGGCACCAGGGAGACGTGGATGAAGAAGCAGTTGTCGCGTCCGACGTCGTGGCGCACCTGCCGGGCCGCCTCGAGGAACGGCAGCGACTCGATGTCGCCGACGGTGCCACCGACCTCGGTGATGACCACGTCGATGTCCTGGCCGCCCATGGCCAGGACCCGGTCCTTGATCTCGTTGGTGATGTGCGGGATCACCTGCACGGTGTCACCGAGGTAGTCGCCGCGGCGCTCCTTGGCGATGACCTGCGAGTAGACCTGCCCCGTGGTGACGTTGGCGATCTGCGACAGGTCGGTGTCGAGGAAGCGCTCGTAGTGACCGATGTCGAGGTCGGTCTCGGCGCCGTCGTCGGTCACGAAGACCTCGCCGTGCTGGAACGGGTTCATCGTCCCGGGGTCGACGTTGAGGTACGGATCGAGCTTCTGCATCGTCACCCGGAGGCCGCGCGAGCGCAGCAGCCGACCCAGGCTGGAGGCCGTGAGTCCCTTCCCGAGCGAGGAGGCGACGCCTCCGGTCACGAACACGTGCTTGGTCGGGCCTGAGTTCCTCACGGAACTCCATGCTATCCCAAGCGACCGGTCGACACCGAGCCGCCACCGCACCGACACGCGGTCAGTCCAGGGGGACGGCCCCGTCGGCACCGGCGGGGCCGTAGTCGCCCCCGGCGCCGTTGGTCGCGACGAGCAGCGCGAGGGCCGCGGTGACCTGCCCGGCGGGGGTCTCGACGCCGTCGACGCTGACCACGCCGCCCGGCGTGCCGTCCTCGCGGATCGCGGCCAGGGTGCCGTCCTGGGCCGACGACGAGCCGGCGGCCAGCACCGTGCCGCCCGCCACGGTGGCCAGGCCCGAGACCAGCCCGGAGAGCACGTCGGGGTCGGTGTCGTCGCCGAGCACCAGCAGCACCAGAGGGGCCCGGTCGGCCTCCGGGTCGCTGCCGGCGAGGAGGTCGGCGCCGGCCAGACCCTGGCGCACGGTGCGGGCGTTGCCGCCCGCGGGGGTGCCGTCGGGGGCCGAGGTGGCCACCGCCAGCCCGAGCAGCTGCCCGAGCCGGTCGTACGCCGGCGCGTCGGGGTCGATCGCGCCGTCGTCGACCTCGTCGGCCAGCCGGGTGCCCAGGGTGTCGACCAGCGACGTGGACGACCCGCCCACCAGGCGGTCGAGCAGCTCGTAGCGCGCGGTCACCTCTCCCCCGGCCTCCTCGACGTGGGCGGTCAGCGCGGCCAGGACCTCGTCGTCGGGCCCGCCGGCGCTGAGCAGCGCCACCGAGCGGCCCTCCAGGCCACCGTCGAGCAGCGCCGCGGCGCTCGCGGTGGCGAAGGTGTCGGCGTAGGCGCCGCGCTCGCCGCGGGTGGTGTCGGTGGACGCGGAGGCCTCGTCGGCGGTGGGGTCGTCGCCGGTGCGGGCGTCGGCGAGGGGGCCGCCGCCGAGCACCACCCCGACCGCGAGGGCGAGGAAGACGGCGACGAGGGAGACGACGTGGTGGCGGTAGGTGATCACGGGGGGCTTACCTCGAGAGGTCGGGGAGTCGGTCGGTCAGCGCGTCGGCCCAGTCGGCCAGGTGCTCGCCCCACCACGTCGCCCACTCCTGGCCGACGGGGGTGACGGCCAGCGCGCACAGCAGCGCGACGAGGCCGGCGAGCATCACGACGTACAGGTGGCGGGGTCGGACCCGCCCGGAGTACAGCAGCGGCACCGCGGTGGCGTCGACGAGCCGGGGGCCGAGCGCCAGGCGGGTCAGGTAGGTGCTCGCGACCCCGCCGCGGTCACGGTCGAGGAAGTCCTCGAGGTCGGCGTGCAGGCCGACCCCGACGACCGGGTTGGCCTCGCCGGCCTTGGCGAGCAGCAGGGCGGCGTCCTCGGCCGTGGCGGTCGTGGTCAGCGTCGAGGCGCGCACCCCGACCCGCTCCACGGCGTTGGTCGCGTCGTGGCCGTCACCGGGAGCCACCACGACGACCACGTCGGCGGCGGCGGTGAGGGTGGCGGCACGCGGGGGCTCGAGGTCGCCGCGGCCGTCGACCACCACCACGTCGGGCTTCACCCCGGCGGCGACCAGGCGGTCGGCGGCCTGGTGGACCGCGATCACGACCGGGTGCTGCTCGCGCACGTACGGCGTCACCAGCGCCAGCTCGGCGTCCAGGTCCGGGCCCTCGACGGCGACGACCGCGGCCCGGCCCTCAAAGCGGGTGACCAGCGCCGGCAGGCCGCGCCCGTGGAGCAGCAGCTCCTCCTCGCGGCGCAGCAGCTCGGCGGCGTTGTGGGTCAGCGTCTCGAGCTGGGAGGCCAGGCCCAGCCGGGCGCGGGTGGTCTCCTCGGCCAGGTCCTCGACGCCGAGCAGGCGGCCCTCGAGGACGCGCCCGTCGTCGAGGTGCAGGGACGAGTCGTGCAGCCGCACGCTGGCGCCGTCCTCGACGCCGGTCGCCGCGGCCCCGACCCGGTCGAGCAGCAGGACGCCGTGCTGCGCGAGCAGACCGGGGCCCTGGGCGGGGTAGCGCCCCGACATCATCGGGGCGGCGTTGACCACCGCCACGACGCCGGCGTCGACGAGCGACTGGGCGGTGGCCCGGTCGAGGTCGCTGTGGTCGACGACCGCGACGTCACCGGGGCGCAGGCGGGTGAGCAGGGTGCGGGGTCGCCGCTCCACGCGGGCGGTGGCGGTGAGGCCGGGTGGTGCGGGGGCGGGACGACGGCGTGCCGAGAGCTTCATATCCATCCACTGTCGCACCGTCGCCGACCGCTCCGGGGAAGCCGTGCGCCGTGTCGCCGACCGATGGGTTGTGACCCGGGTCTCAGGTCAGCGCGCGGGCCGGCTGCGCCACCTCGAGCAGCTCGCGGGCGTGGGCGACCGCGGTGTCGGATCCGGCCAGGCCGGCCATCATCCGCGACAGCTCGACCTCGCGGGCCTCGTCGTCGAGCAGGGTCAGGCCCGAGCTGGTGATGCTGCCGTCGTGCGACTTGCGCACCACCACGTGCCGGTCGGCGTACGCCGCCACCTGGGGCAGGTGGGTCACGACCAGCACCTGCGCGTTGCGGGCCAGCTGCGCGAGGCGGCGCCCGACCTCGACGGCGGCGGCGCCACCGACGCCGGCGTCGACCTCGTCGAAGACGAACGTCGGCACCGGGCTGGTGCCGGCGAGCGCGACCTCGAGGGCCAGCATCACGCGGGACAGCTCACCGCCCGAGGCGCCCTTGTGCAGCGGCCGCGGCTCGCTGCCGGTGTTGGCCGCCAGCAGCATCTCGACCTCGTCGGTGCCGGAGCGGGCGAAGCGCAGCCAGCGGCCGCCGACGTGCAGCGGCGCCCCGGTGGGCGTCTCGTCGGCCGTCGGCGCGCTCGTCTCGTGCTGGTGCACCGCGATGGTGAGCCGGGCGTGCGGCATCGCGAGCAGGCCCAGCTCGGCGGTGACCTCCTCGGCGAGCCGTTCGGCTGCCGCGACGCGGGCCGCGGTCAGCTGCGCGGCCGTCGCCGCGAGCTCCTCGCGCAGGCGGGCCTGGTCGGCGCGCAGCTGCTCGATCCGCTCGTCGGTGCCGTCGAGCTCGAGGAGGCGGGCGGCCGACTGCTCGGCCCAGGCCAGCACCTCCTCGACCGTGTCGCCGTACTTGCGGGTCAGGGCGGTCAGCGCGGCCCGTCGCTCGGAGACGCCGGCGAGCCGGGCCGGGTCGACCTCGATGCGGCTGGCGTAGCCGGCCACGTCGGCGGCGACGTCGGAGAGCAGGTAGGTGACCTCGGCGAGCCGGTCGGCCAGGGCTCCGGCCTCGGGGTCGTGCTCGCGCACGGCCTCGAGGGCGGTGCGGGCGGCGGAGGCGGTCGCCAGCGCGTCGGGGGCGCCGTCCTCGCTCGAGAGCGCCTCGCGCGCCTGCTCGGCGGCGGTGCGCAGGGTGTCGGCGAACCCCAGCCGGGTCTCCTCGGCGGCGAGCTCGTCGTCCTCACCGGGCTCGGGGGACACGGCCTCGACCTCGCCGAGGCCGAAGCGCAGCAGGTCGGCCTCGCGGGCCCGCTCACGGGCGTGGGCGACGACGTCGTCGAGCTCGACCTCGACCTCGCGCAGCCGGTCGAAGAGGCCGGTCCACGTCTCGAGGAGCGCGGCCAGCGACGGGCCGCCGAAGCGGTCGAGGGCGCCTCGCTGGGCGCGGGGCTGCAGCAGGCGGTGCTGGTCGGACTGCCCGTGCACGGCGACCAGCGGCTCCGCGACCGATGCCAACCCGGCCACGGGCACGCCCGCGCCCCCGACGAAGGCGCGCGAGCGGCCCTCGGCGGAGACGTTGCGGGCCAGCACCACCCGCTGGTCCTCGACCTCGCCGCCGAGCTCCTCGACGGCTGCGACCAGGCCGGGGAGGCCGTCGACCGCGACGACGCCCTCGACCCGGGCGCTGCGGGCACCCACCCGCACCGCGCCGCTGTCGCTGCGGCCCCCCAGCAGCAGGCCCAGGGCGGTGACGATCATGGTCTTGCCGGCGCCGGTCTCGCCGGTGATGACGGTCAGGCCGGGCCCGAGCTCGAGCGTGGAGGCGTCGATGACGCCCAGCGAGCTGATCCGGATCTCCTCGATCATGCGTCCTGCCCCCTGCGACGACGCTCGGCCGAGCCGCGCCAGCCCTCGACGGGCAGTCCGAACTTGGCCACGAGGCGGTCGGTGAACGGCGCCTGGTGCAGCCGGGCCAGCCGCACGGGGCGCTCGCCCCGGCGTACCTCGATGCGTGCACCCGGGGGCAGGTCGACGGCGCGGCGGCCGTCGCACCACAGCACCCCGGAGGAGTCGGTGCGGGCCAGCACCTCGACGGCCAGCACCGAGGTCGGGGCCACCACGAGGGGGCGCGCGAAGAGCGCGTGGGCGCTGATCGGGACCATCAGCAGCGCCTCGACGCCGGGCCAGACGACAGGTCCGCCGGCGGAGAAGTTGTAGGCGGTGGAGCCGGTCGGTGTCGCGCAGACGACGCCGTCGCAGCCCCAGCGCGACAGCGGGCGTCCGTCGACCTCGACGACGACCTCGAGCATCCGCTCGCGCGCGGCCTTCTCGACGCTGGCCTCGTTGAGGGCGAACGTGGAGGTGACGACCTCCCCGTCGCGCAGCACCCGCACGTCGATGCTCATCCGGTCCTCGACGGTGTAGCGGCGGGCCACCACCGCGTCGATGACCGAGGCCACGTCGTCGTGCTCGGCCTCGGCGAGGAACCCGACGTGCCCGAGGTTGACGCCGAGCACGGGGGTGCCGGAGTCGCGGGTGATCTCGGCGGCCCGCAGGATCGTGCCGTCGCCGCCGATCACCAGCGTCAGCTCGCAGTCGGCGCTGGCGCCGGACTCGTCGTCGGTGGTCTCCACGTCGCCGTCGATGCCGAGGTCGTCGGCCTCCCGGGCGATCATCCGCACCACGATGCCGTGCCCGGCCAGGGCGCCCGCGACCTCGCGGGCCACGCTGCGGGCCTCGTCACGTCCGGTGTGGGTCAGCATCAGCACCCGCCGCACGGGACGGGTGCCGTCGACGGGGGCGGACGACGGCGCGGGGGTGGGCGGGCTCACCGCTCCACCCTCTCACCCGGCTCCCCCACCGGGTCCTCGCCCCGCACCAGGCGTGCCAGGTCGTCGGCGGAGACGCTGGCCGGCCCGCGGCGCAGCCAGAGGAAGAACTCGACGTTGCCGGAGGGCCCGGGCAGCTGGCTGGTCGTGGCCATCACCGCGCCCCAGCCGCGGTCGGCGGCCGCCGTCGCGACCGTGGCCACCGCCTCCGCGCGCAGGTCGAGGTCGCGCACCACCCCGCCCTTGCCGACGCGGTCCTTGCCGACCTCGAACTGCGGCTTGACCATCAACGCCAGGTCGGCGTCGTCGGCGCAGACCGACAGCACGGCGTCGAGGACCAGGACCAGGGAGATGAAGGAGAGGTCGCCGACCACGACGTCGACCGGGCCGCCCATCAGCTCGGGGGTCAGGTCGCGGATGTTGGTGCGGTCGTGGACCCGCACCCGCTCGTCCTGGCGCAACGACCAGGCCAGCTGCCCGTACCCGACGTCGACGGCCACCACCTCGGCGGCGCCGGCGCGCAGCAGCACGTCGGTGAACCCGCCGGTGGACGCGCCGGCGTCGAGGCAGCGGCGTCCGGCCACGGTGAAGCCGTGCGGCCCGAACGCGGCCAGCGCCCCGCTGAGCTTGTGGCCGCCCCGGGAGACGAAGTCGGGGACGCCGTCCACCTCGGTGACGACGATCGCCACGTCGGTGGTCACCCCGGTGGCCGGCTTCGACGCCACGGCACCGGAGACCTTGACGCGGCCCTGGGCCACGAGCTCGGAGGCGTGCTCGCGCGAGCGCGCCAGCCCGCGACGCACCAGCTCGGCGTCGAGCCGCAGGCGACGTGGGGGCACCGGCTCAGTCCTCGTGCCCGGACGCCGGGGCGTCGGGGTCGCTGTCGAGCGCGCGGCGCAGCGCGTCGTGGGCGGACTCGAGGACGGCGGCGTGCTCGGCGACCGGGCGCGTGTGCAGGGCCTCGATGGAGGCGGTCACGGCGTCGACCGCGGCGACGCCGGTGCGGGGGCCCTCCGGCGGCGCGGGGTGCTGCTCGTCCATGCCGGCGAGGCTACCGCGCGACGGCGGTCGGGGATCCGACCAGGTCGCCGGCGTCGGCGACGTCGCCCGTGGCGTCCAGGTGCGCCCAGCCCGCGACCGCCGCCGCGCGCCACCAGTCCGCCTCGTCGCCCCGGCCCTGCACCTGCAGGCGGCCGTCCTGCACCGTGGCGGTCCAGCCGCCGCTCTCGGCCCGACCGTGCTCGGCGACCACCTCGGGGTGCGGCTCGAGCAGCCCACGCAGGTCCGGGTGCAGGTAGGTCGGTCGCTCCTGCGGACGGGCGGCGAGCAGCGTCGCCAGGTCGGTGACGCCGGTCAGCACCAGGAGCGCCCCGAAGCCCATCGAGACCGCCCCCTCGATGTCGGTGTCGAGCCGGTCGCCCACCATCAGCGGCCGCTCTCCCCCGACCCGGCGCACGGTCTCGTCGAGCAGCGGGCGGGCCGGCTTGCCGGCGACCACGGGCTCGACCCCGCTGAAGCGCTGCAGGGTCTCGACCAGCACGCCGTGCCCCGGGGCGACGCCGTACGACGTCGGGATGGACAGGTCGGTGTTGCTGGCCACCCACCACAGGCCCTCGCGGATCCGGACGGCGGCGCGCATCACGTCGCGCCACAGCACGTCGGGGCCGTAGCCGGTGACGACGGCCTCGGCCTCGTCCTCGACCCCGACCGGCTCGAGGCCCACCGACCGCACGGCCTCGAGGAGGCCGTCGGCGCCGAGCAGCACGACCCGCGCACCCTCGCCGAGACGCTCGACGAGCACGCGGGCCGCGGCCTGCGCCGAGCTGACCACGTCCTCGTCGTCGGCCTGCACGCCGAGCCGGCGCAGGTGGGCGGAGACCGTCGAGGGGGTGCGGGAGGCGTTGTTGGTGATGAAGGCGACGCGCATCCCCTGCTCCCGCGCCGCGGCGATCGCCTCGGCGGCGCGCGGCACGGCCTCGCCGTCGACGTACACGACGCCGTCGAGGTCGAGCATGGCCAGGTCGTGGCAACCGGTCAGTGCCTCGCTCGTCCCACGCAGCACGTGAGTCCCCTTCCCGTGGTCGGTCCGAGCGCACCCTACGATGCACCGATGGACGAGAGCGCTGTGGTCTGCCCGCCCGCCCTCGCCGGACCCGTCGTGCTGCACCCCTTCCGCGCGCTGCACCTGGCGCCCTCCCGCGTCGGCACGGCAGCGGGTGCCCGGGCCTTCGCGCACCCGCACGACCGCGTGCCCGAGCGCCTGGCCGGCTGGCTGCGCGAGGGCCTCGCGATCGAGGAGCAGCAGCCCGCGGTCTGGGTGCACGAGTACTCCGCGCGCGGGATGACGGTGCGCGGCGTGGTCGGCGCGCTCGACCTGACCCGCCCGGCCGTCCCGGGCACGACCCGCGCGGTGCTCCCGCACGAGCGGGTGCTGCCCACCCAGGTCGACGAGCTGGAGCGACGGATGCAGGAGATGCAGCTGCAGCCCGCGGCGATCCTGCTGGCGCACCGGGCCAGCCCCCGGCTCCGCGCGCTGGTCGACCGGGTCGTCGCCGGGCCGCCCGACCTCGAGCTGGCCGACCCGACCGGTCAGCAGCACCGGGCGTGGGCGGTCACGGACGCCGGGACCACGCACGAGCTCGCCGACTGCCTCGAGGGCACGCAGGCGCTGATCGCTGACGGGCACCACCGCTACGCCGCCTACCTGCGCCTGTGCGCACACCACGGCGGCACCGGGCCGTGGAGCCACGGCCTGGCGATGCTGGTCGACCACGACGACACCCCGTTGTTCCTGGGCGCCATCCACCGGCTCCTGCGCGGGGTCTCGGTCTCCGCCCTGGTGGAGCGGGCCCGCGCCGCCGGGCTCCCGGTGCGCACCGGCTCGCGTGCGGAAGCGTTGGGTGCGTTGGACCGGCAGGTGCTGGTCGTCGCCGACCACCTCGATGCCGCCTGGGTGGTCGTGCCCGACGACCGTCTGCCGGTCGAGCTGCTCCACCACGACCTGCTGCCGGCGCTGCGCGACGCGGGCCACGGCGAGAGCGG
>JBFGFQ010000011.1:0-25439 GCA_041579495.1 Nocardioides sp. | reverse complement strand
GTGCATCAGGTGCAGGTCGGAGTGGCAGGCCCCGGCCGCGCCGACCTGCACCAGCACCTCGCCGGGTCCCGGGTCGGGCACGTCCACCTCCTCGAGCTCGGCCTCGCTCCTCCATGCCGTCAGTCGCAGCGCCTGCATGACGTTCCCCTCCACGTGTGTGCCCGCCTCGTCGTCCCACCGTGCGCGCCCGCGTCCGGACGAGACAGGGCACTCGGCACCCGGGGCCGCGGACCTTGGTCCCTAGGAAGGCGCGGGGGAGGCCGCGAGAGTGGAGGCAGACCGAGCACCCGTCCCGGACCCGGAGGTCCCGATGAGCCAGCCCGACCCCCGCCCCGTCGTCGTCGCCCTGGGCGACCAGCCGGCCGACGCGGTCCTGTCGTTCGCCGTCGCCGAGGCCCAGCGGCTCGGGTGCGGGGTGCACCTGCTGCACGTCGTGCACTCGCTGCCCCAGGGCCCCGAGCTGGTGCTGGTGCAGTCCGTGGACGTCGAGGCCGTGGGTCGCCAGAGCCTGCACGACGCCCTCGATCGCTGCCGCCGGCTGGCCGGCGAGGACACCCGCGTCACCGGCCGGCTGTTGCTGGGCACCGTCGTGCACGAGCTGGTCGAGGCCGTCGGGGACGTCGAGGACGCCCGCATGGTCGTGGTCCAGCACCGGGACCTGTCGCGGGTACGCCGGTTGGTGTCGCGCTCGACGACCAACGGGCTGGCCGCGCGGCTGCGCGTACCGCTGGTCTCGGTGCCTGCGGGCTGGGCGGGGCCGCCGGAGACCGGCGACGGCCGCACGGTCGTGACCGCGGGGGTCGACTCCCCGGAGCGCTCCGACGCGGTGCTGCGTGCGGCGGTCGACGCGGCGCGCTCGTACGGCGCCCGGCTCGAGCTGGTGCACTCGTGGTGCCTGCCCGGCTACCACGACGACCCGGCCCTGGCACGCGTGCACGGCGAGCAGCTGGGCAAGCAGGAGGCCGTCGACATCCGCGACCGCCTCGACACGCTGGGCCTGGACCTGGAGGGCGTCGAGGTCGAGGTGGACGCCACCGACGAGCCGCCCGCCGAGCGCCTGGTGCGGGCCAGCCGCACCTCCTGCCTCATGGTGCTGGGCCGGCACGACCCGGTGGTCCCGCTGGGGTCCCACCTCGGCCCGGTCGCCGGGGCGGTGCTGCGCGAGGCGGCCTGCCCGGTGCTGCTGGTCGACCCGCACCCGCGCAGCTGAGCCACCGCCGCGCGGCCGGCAGCCGCACACCCATCGACGCTGGAGGACCCCATGGACGAGACCAACCCGCACCCCGTCGTGGTCGCGGTCGGCGGAGACGTCGGCGAGGCCGCCATCGGGTTCGCGGCGGAGGAGGCGGTGCGCCAGGGCTGCGGGGTGCACCTGGTGCACGTCGCGCCCGCATTCGTGCACGGCCCCGACAGCATCCTCGTCACCTCTCCCGAGGTGCAGGAGATGGGTCGTCACGCCTTGAACCGCTCCCTCGACCACGCCCGCGCGGTGCTGGCACCGGACACCGCCCTGACCTCCGACCTCGCGGTCGGTCGCGTCGTGGAGTCGCTGCGCGACGCCACCCGCGAGGCACGGATGGTCGTGGTGCAGCACCGCGACCTGTCACGGGCGCACCGACTGGTCTCGCGGTCGGTGACCAACGGCCTGGGCGCGCACGCCCGGGTGCCCGTCGTGTCGGTCCCCTCCACCTGGACCCCGAGCCGGCCGCCCGGCCAGGAGCCGCGGGTCACGGTGGGCGTCGACGTGCCGGTGCGATCGGAGGCGGTGCTGCGTGCCGCGGTGGCCGCCGCCCGCAGCCGGGGCGCGAGCCTGCACGCCCTGCACGCCTGGCGGCTGGCCGGGATCTACGAGGGCGTGGTCGTGGCCCAGGAGCAGGCCGAGGGGTGGGCCCAGCAGGCCGCCACCGAGGTCCGGCAGGCCCTCGACGCGCTGGGCGCGGAGGCGGCAGGGATCGCCCTGTCCGTCGAGACCCACCACGGCTCGCCCGCCGAGGCGCTGGTCGAGGCGAGCGGCAGCTCCGACCTGCTGGTGGTCGGTCGGCACGACCCGCTGGTGCCACTGGGCTCCCACCTCGGGCCGGTGGCCCGGGGCGTGCTGCACGAGGCGCGCTGCCCGGTGCTGCTCGTCGACCCGCACGCCCCGGCCGGGCAGCACAGCGGCCGGCGGTGATCGCGCGTGGTCCCGGGTGAGCAGGGGCGTGGCACAGTGGAGGCGTGATGGCTCTGGTGCTCCTCCTGGTGCTCGTCGTGGCCGCGGTCGCCTTCGCGGCCGGCCGAGGCGCGGCACCGCGCGGCGCCGACCCGAGCCTCGAGGTGCGCCGCCGCGACGCCTTCATCGAGCACCTGCGCGAGGTCGCCTGGCGTGACCGCGACGTCGCGCCGGAGCTGTCGACGATCCTGCTCGACGACATCCGCAGGTTCACCGCGGACCCCGACGGCTGGGACCCCCGCTCGCTGGGCTGACGGGTCGGTCCACCGGGGCGCGGCGCAGGGCCCGCCACAACAGCACGACCGCCACGGCCTGCAGCACGGCCACCAGTGCCACCAGCACCTCCAGGTGCTCGGCGTACAGCAGCCCGGCCACGGTGCCGCCCGCCAGTGCTGCGGCGCCCTGGAACGCCGCGAACACGCCGTACCCGGTGCCCAGGCGGTGCCGCGGCACCAGGTCGGCGACCCACGCCTTGACGGTGGAGTCCTGGACGCCGGTGGCCGCGCCCCACACGAGCACGCCGGCGACGGCGGCGCCCAGGGTGGAGGAGAGGGCCAGCGGCGCCACCAGCGCCGCGGCCGGGGGGAGCAGGAGCAGCACCCGGGCGCCGACGCGGTCGTAGGCCCACCCCGTGCCGAGCGCCGTCACGGCCTCGACGGCCATCGCCACCGCGTAGACCAGCGGCACCACCGCGAGGCTCACCAGACCGGCGTCGACGAGGTGGAAGGAGATGACCCCGAAGGTCATCAGGGCGAAGGTGCTCGCCGAGACACCGGTGGCCACCAGGTAGAAGGAGGCCGGGAGGACGGACGGGGGGCCGGACGGGGCGGCCGCGGACCCGGGGGCCGGAACGGGCGCCGGCGCCTCGACCGGGGCGCGGCGTCGCAGCCGGACGAGCAGCAGCATGGCGAGCGCGCCCGGCAGGGCGAGGGCGACGAAGGCCGGCCACGTGACATCGGTGAGCAGGACGAGTCCCGCGACCGTCAGCGGGCCGAGGAAGGCGCCCACCTGGTCGAGCGCCTTGTGCACGGCGAAGCCGCGGCCCAGCCCGACCGGGCGGGCCACCCCGGCCAGGAGCGTGGACTTCGACGGGCTGCGCACGGCCTTGCCGGCGCGCTCGAGGAGGAGGAGCGTGCTGGCCAGCCCCAGTCCGGCGGCGCCGACGAACGGGGCGACGGCGAGCAGCGGCACGCAGACGGCTGTCAGCGCGTAGCCGACGAACGTGGCGCGCCAGTGCCGCCCCGTCCGGTCGGCCCAGGGGCCGGCCACCAGTCGCAGGACCAGCGCCAGCGCCTCGCCGGCCCCGGTGACCAGGCCGACGACCGCCGCGGACGCACCCAGGGTGCCCAGGAACGGCCCGGCGACCGAGCGCATGCCCTCGTAGACCATGTCGGCCAGCAGGCTGACCACGCCGAATGCGACCACCGTCCGCCAGGGCGTCCAGGGCGGGGGTCCGGCGGGGGTGGTCGGCACGACCGACCAGCCTAGGACCCGTTCACCCCAGTCAGAGCAGGGAACCGAGGTCCGAGCCCACGGTGGGGTAGGCGGCGGTGGTGGACCGCAGCTGCTTCGTGGTCAGGCCGAGCTTGATGGCCACACCCAGGGTGTTGACGAGCTCGGCGTACTCGGGCCCCAGCAGGTGAGCGCCCACGATCCTGTCCGTCGACGGGTCGACGAGGATCTTGGCGGCCGAGGTCACCCCGCCCACGCGGTAGCTGGAGTACCAGTCGCTGGTGTCGTGGGCGCGGACCTCGACGTCGATGCCCCGGTCCCGTGCCTCCTGCTCGAGCAGACCCACCCGGACCAGCTCGGGGATCGTGAAGACCGCCGTGGGGATGCCCGAGTAGTCCGGGGTCGTGGTGGCCTCCTTGATCATGTTCGAGGCGGCGACCTTCGCTTCGCTGACGGCCACCGGGGTCAGGGGCATGCCCTCGGTGTCCGCGGCGTCCCCGGCGGCCCAGACGGCCGGGTTCGTCGCGCTCTGCAGGTGCCCTGCGACCACGATGCCCCGCTCACCCCACTCGACCCCGGCGGTGCCCAGGTCCAGCCCGTCCAGCTCGGCGACGCGGCCCGCGCCGTGGACGACGAGGTCGGTCTCGATGGTCTCCGGCACTCCGTCGTGCTCGACGACGACCTGGTAGCCGCGGCCAGCCGGCAGCACCTCCACGAGGCTGGTACGGCGCCGCAGGTCGACGCCGACGTCGCGGCCGCTCTCGACCAGGTGCTCGACCAGGTCGGGGTCGAAGCTCTTGAGCGGACGCTCGCCACGGTCGACGACGACCGTGGAGCTGCCGGCGCGTGCCGCGATGTGGGCGAACTCGAAGGAGATGAAGCCGCCCCCGACGAAGAGGATCCGGTCGGGCAGGGCCTCGAGGTCGAGGAAGTCGCTGCTGTCGACCAGGTGCTCGTGACCGGGGAGGTCGAGCGGCCGGGGCCGGGCGCCCGTGGCGACCAGGAACCGGTCGGCGTCGTACGTCGTCCCGTCGATCTCGATCCGCTGGGGCCCGGTGAACCGGGCCCGGCCGTGCAGGGTGGTGACGCCGCTGCTGCTCAGCCCGTCCTCCATGCTGCGGGGGACCGGGTCGGTGAAGCCGTGCTTGTGCTGCACCAGGTCGGGCCAGCTGATGGACAGGCCCGTGTCGTCGATGCCCTTGTCACGCATCAGCCGTGCGCTGTCGACGATCTCCGCGCCCCGCCGAAGGATCTTCTTGGGGTCACAGCCCCGGAGGGCGCAGGTGCCGCCGTAGGGGAGCGCGTCGACGATGGCCACCTGCCAGCCCTGGTCGGCGCACTTGCGGGCGGCGGCGACGCCGGCCATGCCGGCGCCGATGACGATGAGGTCGAGCTTCGTGGTCATGGGTCGTCCTCTCCTGGGGTGCCGGGCGAGTGCTCAGGCTGTCGCGACCGCCGCCCGCAGCTGGTCGAGCGTCGGGGACCCGGCGTACCCGTCCGGGGTGCGGTAGCGCCGGCACGACAGGCCGACCTGCGCGCCGGGCTCGGCGAACAGGTCCACCCCGCCCACCTGGATGCTGGGCGAGCCGAGGAACCCGACGCGGGCGGCCTCGGCGGGGGTGTCGACGAGGTGCCGGGTCACCGTGGTGCCGGGTCGCTCCGTCGCCAGCACGCGCAGGTGCTCGTCGGCGACCTCCCAGCTGGGGCAGTCCTCGAAGTACAGCAGCGTGATGTCCATGGCCCGACGCTAGACCTTGAAGCCGGGTGCAAGGTCAAGGCCTACGATGGCGCCATGCGCATCGGGGAGGTCGCCGCGGAGTCCGGCCTGACGGCCCAGACCATCCGTTTCTACGAGCGCGAGGGCCTGCTGCTCGAGCCGTCGCGAGGCCCCAACGGCTACCGCGACTACGACAGCTCGGTCCTGGGGCGCCTCGCCTTCGTCCGCGGCGCCCAGGCGGCGGGTCTGAGCCTCACGGAGATCGCCGGCATCCTGGACCTGCGTGGACAGGGCGCGGCCCCGTGCGCGCACGTGCAGTCGCTGCTGCGCACGAGGCTGAGGGAGGTGCGGGCACGTCGGCGCGAGCTCGAGCAGCTGGAGTCCGACCTCCAGGGACTCCTCGCCCGGAGCGAGCGGCTCGACCCTGCGGACTGCGGCGACGCCCAGGTCTGCCACGTCATCGCCGGGGACGGCCGATGAGCGCCGGGGGCGGGCACGGCGCACCGACACGGGTCGTCGGCACCGTGGTCGTCGGCCGCTGCCACTGCTCCACCCGTCCGTGCCCCGAGGGGTGAGTCACACGAGGTGACCCAGGGGCAGGGTGGAGGGCATGAGCGACCTCGACTTCTCCGACCTGCGGGCCATGTACATCAACTGCACGCTCAAGCGCAGCCCCGACGTCAGCCACACCGGCGGACTGATCGAGGCCAGCGCCGACGTGATGCGCAAGCACGGCGTCGAGGTCGAGGTGCTGCGCGCCGTCGACCACGACATCGCCACGGGTGTCTACCCCGACATGACCGAGCAGGGCTGGGAGAGCGACGAGTGGCCCGAGATCTGGCCACGGGTGCTGGCCAGCGACATCCTGGTGATCGGCGGCCCGATCTGGCTCGGCGACAACTCGAGCATCACCAAGCGGGTCATCGAGCGGCTCTACGCCCAGAGCGGCCAGCTCAACGACCAGGGCCAGTCGATCTTCTACGGACGGGTCGGCGGGTGCCTGATCACCGGCAACGAGGACGGCATCAAGCACTGCGCCCAGAACGTCCTCTACTCCCTGGGCCACCTGGGCTACACGATCCCGCCGCAGGCCGACGCCGGGTGGATCGGCGAGGCCGGGCCCGGGCCGTCGTACCTCGACGAGGGCAGCGGCGGGCCCGAGAACGACTTCACCAACCGCAACACCGCCTTCATGACCTGGAACCTGCTGCACACGGCGCGGATGCTCAAGCGGGCCGGAGGCATCCCCGCCCACGGCAACCAGCGCCCGGCGTGGGACGACGGCGCCCGCTTCGACTACGAGAACCCCGAGTACCGCTGAGCCGGACGACCTGAGCCGGACCATCCGGGCCGGGCCACCCGCCCGGTGCGGCGCGGTGGCTAGGGTGCACCCGTGTCCAGGACCGAGAAGTTCACCTTCCCCGGCTCCGGCGGCCACGACCTCGCCGGGCGCCTCGACCTGCCCGAGCACGAGCCCCGTGCCCTGGCGCTCTTCGCGCACTGCTTCACCTGCTCCAAGGACGTGGTGGCCGCCTCGCGGATCAGCCGCCGCCTCGTGGAGCGCGGCTACGGCGTGCTGCGCTTCGACTTCACCGGGCTCGGCGGCAGCGACGGCGAGTTCGCCAACACCGACTTCACCTCCAACGTCGGCGACCTCGTCTCCGCCGCGAGGGCGCTGGGGGAGCGGCACGCCTCCCCGTCCCTGCTGGTCGGGCACAGCCTCGGCGGGGCCGCGGTGATCGCGGCCGCGCCGCAGATCGAGTCGGTCGCGGCCGTCGCCACGATCGGTGCCCCCTTCGACCCCGGGCACGTCGCCGAGCTCTTCGACGACGAGCAGCGCGCCCGCATCGAGCGTGACGGCCGGGCCGAGGTGCTGCTCGCCGGACGCCGCTTCACCATCGGCGCCCAGCTGCTCGAGGACCTCGCGGGCCAGCAGCTCGAGCAGGTGCTGGGCGGCCTCGAGCGGGCGCTCCTGGTGCTGCACGCGCCCGGCGACAAGCAGGTCGGCATCGACAACGCCCGGCAGGTCTACGACGCGGCCCGCCACCCCAAGAGCTTCGTGACCCTCGACGGCGCCGACCACCTGCTCACCGTCCCGCGCGACGCCGAGTACGTCGCCGACGTGCTCTCGGTGTGGGCGTCGCGCTACCTGCCCGAGCCCGCACCGGCGACCGCGGAGGGGCCCGAGGAGGTCAACGACCGCACCGGGACGGTGGTGGTCGAGGAGACCTCGGTGGGGCGGCTCGCGCAGTCGGTGCAGGCCGGTCGTCACACCTGGCACGCCGACGAGCCGGTCGGCGTCGGCGACGACACCGGCCCGACCCCCTACGACCTGCTGCTCTCGGCGCTGGGCACCTGCACCTCGATGACGCTGCGCATGTACGCCGATCGCAAGCGGCTGGCCCTCGAGCACGTCGCGGTGCGCCTGACCCACCGCCGCCACCACCCCGACGACTGCGCCGCGGCCGGGCACGACGAGGACGACGGCCCCTGCCGCGTGGAGGCGGTGCACCGCGAGATCACCCTCGTCGGCGACCTCGACGACGCCGAGCGGCAGCGGCTGCTCGAGATCGCCGACCGCTGTCCGGTGCACCGCACGCTCACCGCGGACGTGCGGATCGAGAGTGTCCTGACGCCCCAGGCTTAACTTCGCGGGAGTTAACCCATATGCTGAACTCATGGTGGTCCTGGTCACGATGATCGGCGACCTGGTGGGGTCGCGCGAGCTCGTCGACCGGGCGGGCGCGCAGCGCCGCCTCGCCGAGGCGCTCGACGAGGTCACCGGCCTGCTCGACCCGGCCCAGCGGCTGGAGACCACCGTCGGCGACGAGTTCCAGGGCGCCTTCGACGACGTCGGCACCGCCACGCAGGCCGCCCTGCTGGTGCGGCTGGCCATGCTGCCCGAGGTCGACGTGCGCTGCGGCCTCGGCCACGGCGAGGTCACCGTCCACGACGCGCGCAGCACGCCGCTGCTGCAGGACGGACCCGGCTGGTGGGCGGCCCGCGAGGCGCTGGAGGAGCTCGCCCGGCCCCGGCGATCGGCCGCGCGCACCTGGTTCGCGGGCCCCGACGCCGAGCGGGTCAACGCCTTCCTGCTGACCCGCGACGCGCTCGTCGACCGTCACGGCGAGCGGGGGCTGCGACTGCTCGCGGCCTCGCTGCGTGGTGCGACCCAGAGCGACATCGCCACGGCCGAGGGCATCTCGAAGTCCGCGGTCAGCCAGCACTTCGCGCGCGGCGTCGGTGCGGTGCGCGATGCTCAGGCCCTGGTCGCCCCACCGCGGGGCGAGGGGGAGGACGACGCGTGAGCCTGGCCCTGCTCGGCACCTGGCTGGCCGCCGTGGGTGCCGGCGACCTCGTCCGCGCGGCGTACGACGTCGTGTCACCGCGGCGCGCCGCCACCTGCGTCGCCGCGAGCCTGGGCGTGCTGGTCGCGGGCCTGGTGCTCCTCGACCTCGAGCCCGCCCGGTGGCTGCTGCTGCTGGTGCTGCTGGGCTCGCTGCAGGCCGTGTGGTTGCTCGGCTCGGCGCTGGCCGTCGGCCCGGACCGGTCCGGTCCCTGGCGCGACCGCGCCCGGTCCCTGGCGCTGCTGGCGCTGGGCGGCGGCACCGCGGCCGCCGTGCTCGGCGCCGCCCTGCTCACCGCGGAGCCGACCCTGCCGAGCCCGCTCGCGGACACGGTGCTGGCGCGCTGGCCGGCCTCCGACGTCATGGTCGCGACCGGGGTGGTGCTCGCCCAGCTCGCCACGGCCAACGTGGTGGTGCGCCTGGTGCTCGACGCCGTCGGGGTGCCGGCCACCTCCAACGAGAAGCAGCTCAAGGGCGGGCGAGTGCTGGGCCCGATGGAGCGCCTGTTCATCGTCGGGCTCGGCGCCGTCGGCGAGCTGACGGCCGCGGCGCTGGTGATCGCGGCGAAGGGCCTGCTGCGCTTCCCCGAGCTGCAGCGCGCCCAGCAGCAGGTCCCGCCCGCCGGGCCCAGCGACGTCACCGAGTACTTCCTCGTCGGCAGCTTCGCCAGCTGGCTGGTCGCCCTCGGCGGCGCCGCCCTGATCCACCTCGCCTGACCCACCCGACAGCCCCACCAGACAGCCCCACCACCCAGGAGCCCCCGTGCCCGACCTCGCCGACCCGCTCGTCCTGCCCAGCGGCCTGCGCCTGCCCAACCGGCTGGTCAAGGCCGCGATGACCGAGAACCTCGCCGACGCCCGCAACCAGCCCACGCTCGCGCACCAGCGCCTCTACCGGCGCTGGGCCGCCGGCGGCGCGGGACTGCTGGTCACCGGCAACCTGATGGTCGACCGGCGCTTCCTCGAGCGCAGCCGCAACATCGTCGCCGACCACCACCTCGACGTGCCGCGCCTGGCCGATCTGCGCCGTGCCGCCGAGGGGGTGCCGGTGCTCGCACAGCTCAGCCACCCCGGTCGCCAGACCAACCGTTTCGTCTCCCGGCAGCCGGTGGCCCCGAGCGAGGGCGGGGCGGTGGCCATGATGGGGCTCTTCCGGCGCCCCCGGGCGCTCAGCGCCGCCGAGGTCGAGGACGTGGTCGACGGGTTCGGCGCGGCGGCGGCGCGCTGCGAGCAGGCCGGCCTCGACGGGGTCCAGGTGCACGCCGCGCACGGCTACCTGCTCGCGCAGTTCCTCTCCCCGCACGTCAACCGGCGCACCGACCGGTGGGGCGGCGACGTCGCAGGCCGGGCGGCGGCGCTGCTGGGCGCGGTGCGCGCCGTGCGCGAGCGCACCGGCGACGGGTTCACGGTGGCGGTCAAGCTGAACTCCTCCGACTTCCGCCACGGCGGTTTCACCGAGGACGACGCGGAGCAGGTGGTGCGCCTGCTGGTGGCCGAGGGCGTCGACCTGGTCGAGGTCTCCGGCGGCACCTACGAGAGCCCGGCGCTCTTCGGCGTCGGCGTGGACGACCCGTCGTCGGGGCCCGGTGCGCAGCCGTCGGTGAAGGAGGCCTACTTCGCGGCCTTCGCGGCCCGGGCCCGGGCCGCGGCGCCCGGCGTGCCGATCATGCTGACCGGGGGCATCCGCACCCGGGTGGCGATGCAGGCACTGCTCGACTCGGGGGCCGTCGACCTCATCGGTCTGGGCCGGCCCCTGGCCATCGACCCCGAGCTGCCGGCCAAGCTGCTCGCGGGCGCCCCGGGCGCCGAGCTGCCGGTCTACCGACTGCCGATGGTGGCCGGCGTGGCGGGGGAGTCGGAGTGGTACGAGACCCAGCTGCGCCGCATCGGCGCAGGACATGACGTCGACCCCCGGCTCAGCGCCGTGCGGGCCGCCTCGGGGTTCGTGACCGGCGAGGCGGTGCGGGGCCTGCGGGAGCGCCGCCGACGCCTCGAGCTGGCGGCGGCGCCCCCGGGTGGCGCTGGGTCCTGATCGGGCGGGGTCCTAGTAGACCCGGCGGCGGGTGCCGCCGATCGGGACGAGGTTGAGCACCAGGCCGACGACGAGCAGGATCGCGCCGATGGTGGTCAGCAGCGAGATGCCGGCGATCAGGCCGATCAGCAGCAGGACGAGTCCGAGGATGATCATGGGTTCTCCTTCAGGGTGGGTGGTCCGGCCGGGCAGCCGTCCCGGTGGTGGTGCGGGCTCCGTCGCTCGGACTACGTGAACCAGACCTGGTCGCAGCCCGAGCACTCGAACGAGCGGATGCTGGCGCCGTCCTCGAACTCGACGCCGCGCAACCCCCACTCGTGCTCGTGGGCCGGTGCGGCGACGGGGGCTCCCCGGCGTGCCGGTGCCCCCGGCCTGACCCGGCTCCCTGCGCTCATCGTGCTCATGACTGCTCCTCGTCGGTCCAGCGCCGGGGTGTCCGGCGTGCGGCGATCCATCCCGGGTCATGGCCCCGTCCGGCGCCGTCCAAACCTGGGGAGCCCCAGGTCGGTCCAGAAGGGTGAGCGGGCCCCGGCCTGGCATGCTGCCCCCATGGGCCACCTCGAGCTGCCGCGCGCCACCTCGTTCGGGGACCTGGTCCTCGACGTCCGCACCTGGGGACCCGACGACGGGGAGCCGGTGGTGCTGCTGCACGGCTTCCCGCAGAGCGCGGCGAGCTGGGAGCCGGTCGCCGAGCACCTGGCCGGCTCCGGCCTGCGGCTGCTGGCCCCCGACCAGCGCGGCTACTCGCCGCGGGCCCGCCCCGACGACGTGGCCGCCTACGCCATCGAGGAGCTGGCCGACGACGTGCTGGCCCTCCTCGACTCCCTGGGTCGCGAGCGCGTGCACCTGGTGGGTCACGACTGGGGCGCCTCCGTCGCGTGGTGGGTGGCCGGGCACCACCCCGAGCGGCTGCACAGCCTGACGGCGCTGTCGGTGCCGCACCTGGCGGCCTTCGGCCGCGCCCTCGTCGAGGACCCCGGGCAGCGCGAGCGCTCGGCGTACCTCAAGGTCTTCCGCCGACCCGGCGTCGCCGAGGAGCAGCTGCTGGCCGACGGTGAGGCGGGCCTGCGGGCGGTGTACGCCGGGCGGGTGCCGGCCGCGGCCGTGGAGCGCGACGTCGCACTGATGCGCGAGGGGGCGCTCACGCCGGCGCTCGGCTGGTACCGCGCCATGACCGACATGTCGGGCCTGCCCGACGTGCCGGTGCCCACCACGTTCGTGTGGGGCGAGGACGACCAGGCGACGGCCGCCGCGGCCGCACGGGCCTGCGGCGAGCACGTCGACGCCGACTACCGCTTCGTGCCGCTGCCCGGCGTCTCGCACTGGTCGCTCGACGAGGTGCCGGAGCTGGTCGCCGCCGAGGTCCGCCGGCGGGTCGGGAGCACCGGGGGGTGAGCGCCCCGGTGCAGGTGCGCGCCATGGGGCCCGCGGACCTCGACGAGGCCGCCGACCTGCTGGCCCGGGCCTTCGCCGTGGGCACCAACCTCGCCTCGTTCGTGCCCCCGGCACGTCGCGTCGACCGGCTGCGGCGCTTCTTCGTGGTGGCCGGCGAGCGCGACGTGCTGCCGCACGGCGTGGCCGAGGTCGCGGTGGCGGGCTCGGGGTCCGACGCCCGCATCATGGCCGTGGCCTGGTGGTACCCGCCCCTGCCGCCGACGTCGCGACGCCCGGGCACCGCACGGTCGTGGCGCGAGCTGCCGACGGCCCTGGCCGTCTTCGGCGTACGCCGGCTGCCCGCCGCGGCCCGCTCGCAGGCCGCCTCGCTGCGGGCCCGGCCCGACGAGCCGCACTGGCACCTGGCCTACCTGGCGTCGCGGCCCGAGCCGGGGGCGCGGGGCGCGGCCACCGCCCTGCTGGAGCACCGGCTCGCCGTCGCCGACGCCCAGGGGGTCGGCTCGCACCTGGAGTCCTCCTCCACCGCCACCGTCGACTTCTACGAGCGGCGTGGCTGGCGGGTGACCGGACCCGTGCGCGGTCCGGGCGGGCGCAGCACCACCGCCATGTGGCGACCGGCCGGCGGGAGTGCTGGTGGGTGAGCCGACGAGGCCGACCGAGGGCTCCGGGGAGGCGGCCGTCGAGATCCTGCCCACCGACCGGCCCGGCGCCCACCTGGTGCGCGTCGGCGGTCGGGACCAGTCGTTCGTCGACCTCGACGACCCGCGCCACCAGGCCTTCGACTACGTGCGCCGCATCGCCGACGTGCTCGACGACCACGCCGCGCCCGGAGCGGCCCTGCGGGTGCTGCACGTCGGCGGGGCCGGCCTGACCCTGCCGCGCTACGTCGCCGCGACCCGGCCGGGGTCGTGGCAGGTGGTCCTGGAGCCCGACACGTCGCTCACCGAGCGGGTGCGCGCGGAGCTGCCGCTGCCGCGCCGCAGCGGGATCCGCGTGCGCGGCGACGACGGCCGCACCGGGTTCGCCACGGTGCGCGACGGTGCGGTCGACCTGGTGGTGGTCGACGCGTTCGTCGACGGTGAGGTGCCCGAGGACCTGGTCACCCTCGAGGCGGTCGCCGAGGTGGCCCGGGTGCTGGCCCCCGGTGGCCTGCTGCTGGTCAACGCCAGCGACCGCGCCCCGTTCCCGCTGGTGCGCGACCTGGTCGCGGCGCTGCGCCGGCACCTGCCGCACGTGCTCGTGGCCGCGGAGCCGGCGACCCTGCGGGCCCGCCGTGCCGGCAACCTGCTGGTCGTGGCGGGCGCCACCGGGGTGCCCCGCGCGGCGCTGGCCACCCGGGCCCGCAGCTCCGGCGCGCCGTACCGGGTGCTCGACGAGGTCGCCGTCGCGAGCTCGTTCGGGGGCGGACGGGTGCGTCGCGACCCGGAGGGGCCGGGGCAGGGCACCTGACCGCTACACTCGTCGTCGATCTGGCCCGCATCTGCAAAGGACCCTGACCACCCCTGATGGACGGCTCCCAAAGTCGCCCGCTCTCCTCGAGCCCGCACACGTGTGAACCCCGTGCCGCGGCCGCCCCCGGAGAGCGACTGTGACCGCCACCCTGCTGCTCCTCGCAGCCCTGTTCCTCGTCATCGCCTGCGGCGTCTTCGTCGCCGCCGAGTTCGCGTTCGTCACCGTCGACCGCAACAAGGTCGACCAGGCGGCCGCCGAGGGTGACGCCGCCGCGATCGGCGTGCAGAGCGCGCTGCGCTCGTTGTCGACCCAGCTCTCGGGCGCCCAGGTCGGCATCACCCTGACCAACCTCGGCATCGGCTTCCTCTCCGAGCCCGCGATCGCCGACCTCATCGACGCGCCGCTCGCCTCGGCCGGCCTGCCCGACGGCGCCGTGACGCCGGTGGCGCTCGCGATCGCGCTGTCGCTGAGCACGGTGGTGACCATGCTCTTCGGCGAGCTGGTGCCCAAGAACCTGGCGATCGCCCTCCCGCTGGCGACCGCGCGGGCCACGCAGGCCCCGATGCGGTTCTTCACCGCCGCCAACAAGGGCCCGATCCGGGTCCTCAACGGCGCCGCCAACGCGCTCGTACGGCGCCTGGGCGTCGAGCCGCAGGAGGAGCTGCGCTCGGCGCGCAGCTCGACCGAGCTGGCCTCGCTCATCCAGCGCTCGGCCACCGAGGGCACCCTCGACGCCGACACCGCCGAGCTGATGGAGCGCTCGGTGGAGTTCGCGACCCGTACCGCCGGCGAGATCATGACGCCGCGCGTGCGCACCCGCTCGCTGGAGCTCAACGACCGCGCCGCGGCCGTGATCGAGCTGACCCGCCAGTCGGGCCACTCCCGCTTCCCGGTGCTCGACGACGACGACGTCGTGGTCGGCACCGTCCACGTCAAGAACGCCGTGGCGCTGCCGGTGCACGAGCGCGCGACCACGAAGGTCAAGCACCTGATGGCCAAGCCGATCGTGGTGCCCGACTCGCTGCGCCTCGACCCGCTGCTGCAGCTGCTGCGCGAGGACGGCTTCCAGATGGCCGTGGTCCTCGACGAGTACGGCGGCCACGCGGGCATCGTGACCCTCGAGGACGTCGTCGAGGAGATCGTGGGCGACATCGCCGACGAGCACGACCGGCTCGGTTCCCGGGCCCGCCAGCGCCGCGACGGCAGCTGGGTGCTCTCCGGCCTGCTGCGCCCCGACGAGGTCGAGGACATCACCGGCATCGAGCTGCCCGAGGACGAGGCGTACGACACCATCGCCGGGCTGGTGCTGCAGGTCCTCGGCAAGGTGCCGGTCGCCGGCGACCTGGCCGAGGTCCCCGTGCCCGACCGCTCCGACCCCGAGGAGCCGCGCGAGCGGCTGGCGATCCTGACCGTGGAGCACATGGACGGCCTGCGGGTCGACCGGCTGACGCTGCGCCTGCTCGAGGGCGGGCCGAGCGAGGGGGAGGACGACGATGAGTGACCTCACCGGCGTGCTGATCGCCATCGGCCTCCTGGCCTTCAACGCCTTCTTCGTCGGCGCCGAGTTCGCGCTGATCTCCGCGCGCCGCAGCCAGATCGAGCCGCGCGCACAGGCCGGCTCGCGGGTGGCGCGCACCACGCTGCGCGCCATGGAGAACGTCTCGCTGATGATGGCGGGCGCCCAGCTCGGCATCACCATCTGCTCGGTCGGGCTGGGTGCCGTGGGCGAGCCCGCGGTGGCCCACCTGATCGAGCCGCTCTTCGAGAGCGCCGGCGTGCCCGACGCGCTGGTGCACCCGGTGGCCTTCGTCATCGCCCTGACCGTCGTGGTGTTCCTGCACGTGGTGCTGGGCGAGATGGTGCCCAAGAACATCGCCATCGCCGGGCCCGAGCGCTCCGCGCTGGTGCTCGGTCCGCCGATGTTCTTCGTGGTGACGCTGCTGCGCCCGGTCATCGTGGCCCTCAACGCGGTCGCCAACGCCACCCTGCGCCTGCTGCGGGTCGAGCCGAAGGACGAGATCAGCTCGGCCTTCACCCGCGAGGAGGTCGCCGCCCTGGTGGAGGAGTCGCGCGGCGAGGGCCTCATCGAGGAGGACGAGTACGACCGCCTCGCCGGTGCGCTCGGCTTCACCGAGAAGGACGTCACCTCGGTGCTGATGCCCGCCGACACCCTGACCACCGTGCGCCGGGGCTCGACCCCCGCCGAGGTGGAGGCGCTCTGCGCGGCCACCGGCTTCAGCCGGTTCCCCGTCGAGGCCGACGACGGCGAGCTCGTGGGCTACCTGCACATCAAGGACGTCCTGGAGCCCGACGAGGAGCGCCGCTCGCGCCCGCTGGAGGACAAGTGGATCCGGCCGTTCGCGCCGGTCACGCCCGACGACGCGCTGCACGACGCCCTCGAGCAGCTGCAGCGGCGCGGCGCGCACATGGCCCGGGTGGTCACCACCGAGGGCACCACCCTGGGGCTGGCGACGCTCGAGGACGTGCTCGAGGAGCTGGTCGGCGAGATCCGCGACGCGGCACACCTCGACGACGGCGCGGCGGCTGACGCCGGAGCGTGAGGTCCTCGTCTAGGGTGTGGTCGCCGGGCCCCGCCCGGCGCGACGAGCACGCGACCGACGAACCAGACCGTGGAGTGCAGGCAGCTGTGGTGGACGACGTGGAGCGCAGCACCCGGGTCTGGACGCTCCCCAACGCCCTGAGCGCGCTGCGCCTGGCCGGGGTGCCGGTCTTCCTGTGGCTGGTGCTGGGACCCGAGGCCGACGGCTGGGCGCTGGGGCTGCTGGTGGTCTCCGGCATCACCGACTTCCTCGACGGCTGGCTGGCCCGCCGCTGGGGCCAGACCTCCGTGCTCGGCCAGGTCCTCGACCCGGTCGCCGACCGGCTCTACATCCTGGCCGTGGTCGTCGGCCTGGCCCTGCGCGACGTCATCCCGTGGTGGATGGCGGTCTCGCTGCCGCTGCGCGACGCCCTGATGTGGGGACTGGTGCCGCTGCTGCGCACCCGCGGCTACAGCTCGCTGCCGGTGCACTTCCTGGGCAAGGCCGCCACCTTCAACCTGCTCTACGCCTTCCCGCTGCTGCTGCTGGGCGACGGGGAGGGGGCCGTGGCCACGCTGGCGCAGGTCTTCGGCTGGTCCTTCGCCGTGTGGGGCATCGCCCTCTACTGGTGGGCGGGGGTCCTGTACGCCTGGCAGGTCAGGCGGCTGCTGGCCACCACCGAGCGGCGGAGCGCCACCCGTGCCTGACGAGCCGGCGACGACCGAGGCCCCGCTGCCGCCGCGGGTGACGATGCCGCTGCTGACGCTGATCACCCAGCAGTCGATGGACGAGGACTACCTCCACGTCGCCGAGCGCCGCGGCCGCGGACAGCTGCCCTCGTCGCGCTCGCGCCCGCACCGCACCGCCGCGATCGTCGTGGCGGCCTTCGGCGTCCTGGTCACGACCGCGGCCGTGCAGACCGCGCAGGACGCCGACGTGAACCGGGCCGGCAGGGCCACGCTGGTCGAGCGGGTCCAGGACCGCCGGGCCACGGTCTCCGACCTGCAGGACCGCATCGTGCAGCTGCGCGAGCAGAACGAGCTGGCCACCCAGAACCTGGCCACGCTCACCGAGACCGCGGTGGAGGCGCAGGCCCGCCTGCGCCGCATCCAGGTCAACACCGGCTACCTGGCGGTGCAGGGGGAGGGGGTGCGGCTCACGCTGGAGAACCCCGTGGCCGGCGACAACCTGATCCGCGACATCGACCTGCAGAAGGCCGCCAACGGGCTGTGGCTGGCCGGGGCCGAGGCCGTCGCCGTCAACGGGCAGCGGCTCACCGCGGTCAGCGCCATCCGCAACTCCGGCGTCGTGGTCAACGTCAACTCCGTGCCCATCACCGCACCGTACGTCGTGACCGCGATCGGGGACAGCCGCAGCCTGCTGGCGCGCTTCCAGGAGACCGGGAGCGGCAGCGCCCTGATCAACGTCGCCCAGGCCCTGGGCTTCGCCTACACCCAGGAGACGCTGACCTCCGTGAAGCTGCCCGCCGCCCGACGTCGTACGCTCCTGTCGGCCGAACCACTGACCACCGACCAGCCGCGCGCCGAGGACGAGGAGGGCTCCCGATGATCGCCGCCCTCGGGCTGCTGCTGGGCATCGTGCTCGGGCTGGTGCTCCAGCCCGACGTGCCCGCGTCGATGGAGCAGTACCTGCCGATCGCGGTGGTGGCCGCGCTCGACGCCGTCTTCGGCGGCCTGCGCGCCTACCTCGACGGCATCTTCGACGACAAGGTCTTCGTGATCTCGTTCGTCAGCAACGTCGTGATCGCCGCGACCATCGTGTGGATGGGCGACAAGCTGGGCGTGGGCAACCAGCTCACCACCGGCGTCATCGTGGTGCTCGGCATCCGGATCTTCTCCAACGCCGCCGCCATCCGGCGCCATCTCTTCCATGCCTGAGCAGGACGACGCCCGCGACGCCCCCCGCGACGCCCCCCGCGACGAGGGCCTCGACTCGGGGCGCAACCGGCTCCTGCACGCGCTGACCACCCCGAGCCGCAAGCAGGTGGTCGTCGCGGCGCTGCTGGCGCTGGTGGCCTTCGCGGCGGTCGTGCAGGTGCGCTCGACCGAGGCCGACGACACCTACGCCGGCTACCGCGACGAGGACCTGATCGCGGTGCTCGACGGCCTGGCCGGCACCAGCCAGCGCGCCCGGGCCGAGATCGAGCGGCTCGAGACCACCCGCGACCAGCTCGCCTCCGACACCGCCGACCAGCGCACGGCCCTGCAGCAGGCCCAGTCGGAGGCCGACACGCTGGCGATCCTGGCCGGCCTGGTGCCGGTGCGCGGGCCCGGGGTGCGGATCACGATCAGCGAGGTCTCCGCGCCGGTCAACGCCGACACGGTGGTCGACATGGTCCAGAGCCTGCGCGTGGCCGGCGCCGAGGCCATCCAGGTCAACGGCCAGGTGCGCCTGGTCGCGCAGAGCGCCTTCACCGACGTCGTCGGCGGGCTCGAGGTCGACGGGCAGGTGCTCAGCGCGCCGTACGTCTTCGACGTCATCGGGCCGCCCTCGGCGCTGACCAACGCGATGACGATCCTGGAGGGCCCGCGCGTGGACCTGCAGGACGAGGGCGCCGAGGTCGAGATCACCGAGCTGGCCTCGATCGACATCGAGGCCGTGGCCGACCCCGTCGAGCCGGACTTCGCCCGCCCCCAGGACGCGCAGTAGCCTGCGCGCACCGCCAGCCAGAGGAGACGCCTTGTACCCCGACGACCTGTCCTACACCAGCGAGCACGAGTGGGTGCGCCAGCCCGGCGAGCACGAGGGGTCGGTGCGCATCGGCATCACCCAGTACGCCCAGGACGCCCTCGGCGACATCGTCTACGTGTCGCTGCCGGAGGTGGGCGAGAGCCTCGAGGCCGGCAGCACCTGCGGGGAGCTGGAGTCGACCAAGTCCGTCAGCGACATCTACGCCCCGCTCAGCGGCGAGGTCGTGGCCCGCAACGAGGCGCTCGACGCCACCCCCGAGCTGGTCAACAACGACCCCTACGGCGGCGGCTGGCTCTTCGAGGTCGTGCCCACCGACGCCGGTGCGCTCGACTCGCTGATGGACGCCGCGGCGTACGAGGCCTCGCTCGAGGGCTGATCCAGCACCGGTCGAGTGCTGAGCCTCTGCGGTCCGGCTTGCCGGACCCCGCCGGACTGGTAGGTTCGGGGCCAACCTTCACCCTCCACCCGGTGGTGAGGGTTGGCGCCCGTCGTACAGGAGGAGACAGCGATGCCGTTCTGCACCGCGTGTGGCAGGAAGAACCCCGACGACGCACGGTTCTGCTCGCAGTGCGGCACCCGTCTGGTGAGCGCCGACCCCGACGCCACCGCGGCCTCCGGCCAGGGCGGGGGCGAGGGTCCGGGGGAGTCCACCGCGACCATCTCGTTGCAGGCCGGCGCCATGGGCGCCACCGGCACCGGTGAGGGCAGCCGGGTCGAGACCTCCGACCGCCAGCTCAACGCGGTCGACGCCGCGGCCGTCGACGCGCTGCCCGCCGGGCACGCGCTGCTGGTGGTGCAGAAGGGCCCCGGGTCGGGCAGCAGGTTCCTGCTCGACTCCGACGTGGTCACCGCGGGGCGCCACCCCGACAGCGAGATCTTCCTCGACGACGTGACCGTCTCGCGCCGTCACGCCGAGTTCCACCGCAGCGGCTCGAGCTTCTCGGTCAGCGACGCCGGCAGCCTCAACGGCACCTACGTCAACCGCGACCGCATCGACCGGGTCCAGCTCAGCGACGGCGACGAGGTCCAGATCGGCAAGTACCGGCTCGTCTTCTTCTCGGGGCACGAGGGCGGCTGAGTCGTGGTCCCCGGTCCGGTCCCGGTCGACGCGGCCACAGGAGGCTCGCGCGCCCGGATGAACATCGGGCAGGTCCTCGACCTGCTGCGACCCGACTTCCCGCAGGTCACGATCCCCAAGATCCGCTTCCTCGAGGACAAGGGGCTGATCAAGCCCGAGCGCACCCCCGCCGGCTACCGCAAGTTCTCCGAGGGCGACGTCGACCGCCTGCGCTACGTGCTGCGCATGCAGCGCGACCACTACCTGCCGCTGAAGGTGATCGGCGAGCACCTCGACGCGATCGACCGCGGGCTCGAGCCGCCGCCGATCGAGCCGGTGGTGCCGACGGTCCCGTCGGTGGCCCTGTCCGCCGACGGGCTGCCCAGCCCCGCCTCGTTCGCGCGCCACGACGACCTGCGGCTCTCGCGCCGCGAGCTGGTGAAGGTCGCCGAGATCACCGAGGAGCTGCTCGACCAGCTCGAGCAGTTCGGGCTGCTGACCCCGCGGGCCGGCACCGGCCACTACGACACCGACGCGCTGGTCATCGCCCGCACCGCCCGCGAGCTCGCCGACTTCGGCTTCGAGCCGCGCCACCTGCGCGCCTTCAAGACCGCTGCGGACCGCGAGGTCGGCCTGGTGCAGCAGGTCGTGGCCCCGATGGCGCGCGGGCGCGACGCCGCAGCCAAGGGCCGGGCCGCCGAGGCGGTCACCGAGATCGCTGCGCTGTCGGTGCGACTGCACGCCACGCTGGTCAAGGCCGGGCTGCGCTGAGGGGCCGGGCCCGAGCGGGCTCACGACGTGCGGCGTAAGGTGAACGTGTGCGCGAAGTCGATGTCATGGGAGTCCGGGTCGAGATGCCCTCGAACCAGCCGATCGTGCTGCTGCGCGAGGTGACGGGGGAGCGCTACCTCCCGATCTGGATCGGGGCGGTCGAGGCCACCGCGATCGCCTTCGCCCAGCAGGGCGTCACCCCGCCGCGCCCGCTGACCCACGACCTGCTCAAGGACGTGCTGGAGGCGACCGGCAACGAGCTGGCCGAGGTGCGCATCACCGACGTCCGCGACGGCGTCTTCTACGCCACCCTCGTGCTCGGCTCGGGCACCGAGGTCAGCGCCCGGCCCTCCGACTCGATCGCGCTGGCGCTGCGCACCGGCACCCGCATCGTGTGCTCCGAGGAGGTGCTCGACGAGGCCGGCCTGGCCGTGCCCGCCGAGCAGGAGGACGAGGTGGAGAAGTTCCGCGAGTTCCTCGACCACGTCACCCCCGAGGACTTCGACGCGCCCCAGGAGTGAGTCGGCGGCCTGGGCCGCCACCGCGCGCTCACGCTCACCCTCCACTTCAGGTTGAGGGTTGCGACACGCCGCCGGAGTCTTTGACCCCCGTCCCCGGGAGGCATACCTTGAAGACGTCTTCGTTGTAACTCCACCGTTGTGGTTGCCCCGGCGCCCACAGCTCCTTCCCCGGGGGTTACGTCCCAGCGGAGTAGACCCACGGAGGACAGCGTGAACGAGCACGAGCAGGAGCTGCGGGCGACCCGCGACGCCGCCGCGGCGGCCGAGGCCGCCGACGAGCAGGGACTCCTCTTCACCGACGACGTCTCGCCGCTGCCCAGCGACACCGGCTACCGCGGCCCGACGGCCTGCAACGCCGCCGGCATCACCTACCGCCAGCTCGACTACTGGGCCCGCACCGGCCTGGTGGAGCCGACGGTGCGCGGCGCGAAGGGGTCGGGCTCGCAGCGGCTCTACTCCTTCCGCGACATCCTGATCCTCAAGGTGATCAAGCGGCTCCTCGACGCCGGCATCTCGCTGCAGCAGATCCGCACCGCGGTCCAGCACCTGCGCGAGCGCGGCACCGACGACCTGACCCGCGTCACCCTGATGAGCGACGGCGCCTCGGTCTACGAGTGCACCAGCAACGACGAGGTCATCGACCTGCTCCAGGGCGGGCAGGGCGTCTTCGGCATCGCCATCGGCGGTGTGTGGCGCGAGATCGAGGGCACCCTCGCCGAGCTGCCCAGCGAGCGCACCGCCGCCGACGACGAGGCCACCGGCGCCGGCGACGAGCTCGCCGCCCGCCGCGCCGCACGCAGCGCGGGCTGACCCGCAGCAGGACGTCCGCACGGACCCGCAGCACGCGCCGACCCGCCCGAGATCCTCGGGCGGGTCGCTGCGTTCCCGGGCGGCGACGGCCGGGCACCGGGCACGGGGTAGTAGATTGGGGCCCGCTGACCATCCCGTGCGGGAGAGTCCCCGGAGCCGGCCACCACGGCGGCGTACCGGGGCGCCGAAGGGGCAATTCCTCCCCGGAACCTCTCAGGCGCCAGGACCGCGCGGGCCAGGCAACTCTGGAGCGCCCTGCGCGTGACAGAGGGGGAGGCACCCGGACGACCACTCCCGAGGAGCCCGCCACCGTGTCAGACCACCCCACGCTCGCCCAGCTCGACGCCGCCTCGCCCTTCGTCGACCGTCACGTGGGCCTGCGCCCCGACGACGTCGCCACGATGCTCGACCGGCTCGGCTTCGACTCCCTCGACGCGCTGATGGACGCCGCCGTGCCCGGCGGGATCCGCCAGGCCGGCGAGCTGGCCCTGCCCCCGGCGATCAGCGAGGCGGAGACCGCGCGCGAGCTGCGCCTGCTGGCCGCGGCCAACCGGCCCGCCGAGGCGATGATCGGGCTGGGCTACCACGCCACCATCACCCCGCCGGTGGTGCGTCGCAACGTGCTCGAGGACCCGTCCTGGTACACCGCCTACACGCCGTACCAGCCCGAGATCTCGCAGGGCCGGCTCGAGGCGCTGATCAACTTCCAGACCGTCATCGGTGACCTGACCGGCCTGCCGACGGCCAACGCCTCGCTGCTCGACGAGGGCACCGCGGCCGCCGAGGCGATGACGCTCGTGCGCCGCGGCAACCGCAAGGCCAGCGGTCCGTTCGTGGTCGACGCCGACGCGCTGCCGCAGACGATCGACGTGGTGCGCACCCGGGCCGAGGGCCTGGGCATCGACGTCGTCGTCGCCGACCTGTCCGCCGGGCTGCCCGAGGGCGAGCTGTGCGGCGTGCTCGTGCAGTACCCCGGCGCGTCGGGCCGGGTGCTCGACCCGCGTCCGCTCATCGAGCAGACCCACGAGCGCGGCGCGCTGGCCGTGGTGGCCGCCGACCTGCTCGCCCTGACCCTGCTGGAGTCGCCGGGCTCGATGGGCGCCGACGTGGTGGTCGGCTCCTCGCAGCGCTTCGGCGTGCCGTTGTTCTACGGCGGGCCGCACGCCGGCTACATGTCGGTGGCCCAGGGCCTCGAGCGGCACCTGCCGGGGCGCCTGGTCGGGGTCTCGGTCGACGCCGAGGGCCGCCCCGCCTACCGGCTGGCGCTGCAGACCCGCGAGCAGCACATCCGCCGCGACAAGGCGACCTCCAACATCTGCACCGCCCAGGTGCTGCTCGCCGTGGTCGCCTCCATGTACGCCGTGCACCACGGCCCCGAGGGGCTGCGTGCGATCGCGACCCGCACCCACCGCTACGCCGCGGTGCTGGCCGCCGCGCTGCGCGAGGCCGGCCACCCGGTGGCGCACGCGGAGTTCTTCGACACCCTGAGCGTGCCGGTGCCGGGACGGGCCGCCGACGTCGTGGAGGCCGCGCGCGAGCTCGGCCTGCACCTGCGCCTGGCCGACGCCGACACGGTGGGCATCTCCACCTCCGAGACCACCACCGTCTCCACCCTGGTGCGGGTGCTGCAGGCCTTCGCGCGGGGCACCGACGGCACCGGCGTGGCTGCGCCCGCGCTCGACGACGCGGCGGTCGAGGCGCTCGACCGCACCACCGACGACGCGCTGCCCGCGGGCCTGCTGCGCACCACCGACTACCTGACCCACGAGGTGTTCTCGCTGCACCGCAGCGAGACCCAGATGCTGCGCTACCTGCGCCGGCTCTCGGCGCGCGACTACGCGCTGGACCGCGGCATGATCCCGCTCGGCTCGTGCACGATGAAGCTCAACGCCACCACCGAGATGGAGCCCGTCTCGCTGCCGGGCTTCGCCGACCTGCACCCCTTCGCTCCCGCGCAGGACGCCGAGGGCTACCGCGAGCTCGTCGGCCAGCTCGAGCAGTGGCTCGGCGAGGTCACCGGCTACGACCGGGTCTCGATCCAGCCCAACGCCGGCTCGCAGGGCGAGCTGGCCGGCCTGCTGGCGATCCGCGGCTACCACCGCGCCAACGGCGACACCGGGCGCGACGTGTGCCTGATCCCCAGCTCGGCGCACGGCACCAACGCCGCCTCCGCGGTGATGGCCGGGATGCGCGTCGTGGTCGTCAAGGCCGACGACGACGGCTCGGTCGACCTCGACGACCTGCGCGCGCAGTGCGAGAAGCACGCCGACGACCTGGCCGCGATCATGGTGACCTACCCCTCGACGCACGGCGCCTACGAGGAGTCGATCACCGAGCTGTGCCGGGTCGTGCACGAGCACGGCGGGCAGGTCTACGTCGACGGCGCGAACCTCAACGCGCTGCTGGGCTACGCCAAGCCCGGCGAGTTCGGTGGCGACGTGTCGCACCTGAACCTGCACAAGACCTTCTGCATCCCGCACGGCGGCGGTGGCCCGGGCGTGGGCCCGGTCGCGGTGCGCGCGCACCTGGCGCCGTACCTGCCCTCGCACGCGCTGCACCCCGAGGCCGAGAAGCGCGAGGGCATCGGGCCGATCTCGGCGGCGCCGTACGGCTCGGCGGGCATCCTGCCGATCTCGTGGGCCTACGTGCGGATGATGGGCGCCGAGGGCCTGACCCGGGCCACGGCCTCGGCCGTGCTCTCGGCCAACTACGTCGCCGCGCGGCTCGGCGAGCACTTCCCGGTGCTCTACCGCGGTCACGGCGACCTGGTCGCCCACGAGTGCATCCTCGACGTGCGGGGGCTGACCAAGGACACCGGCGTGAGCGTCGACGACGTCGCCAAGCGCCTGGTCGACTACGGCTTCCACGCCCCGACCATGTCCTTCCCGGTCGCCGGCACCCTGAGGGGGGAGCCGACCGAGTCGGAGGACCTGGCCGAGATCGACCGGTTCTGCGACGCGATGATCGCGATCAAGGGCGTGATCGACCGGGTCGCAGCGGGGGAGTGGAGCGCGGAGCGCTCGCCGCTGCGGGGCGCGCCGCACACGGCCCGCTGCCTGGTCGGCGAGTGGGACCGCGACTACGACCGCGAGCTCGGTGTCTTCCCCACCGGCGTCGACCCCGACAAGTACTGGCCGCCGGTGGCCCGCATCGACCAGGCGTACGGCGACCGCAACCTGGTCTGTGCCTGCCCGCCGCTGGAGGACTACCAGGACTGACCCGGGCGGTTTGACGAACACATGTTCGGGCGAGGGTGGCGGGTATGAGCGATCCCATCACCCCGCCCGATCCCCAGACGTCCAACACGGCGAAGGACCCCGATGCCTGGGTCACCGGCGACGAGCCGATGACCGGTGCCCAGCAGTCCTACCTGTCGACCCTGGCTGCCGAGACCGGTGAGGACGTGCCGGCCGACCTCACGAAGG
>JBFGFQ010000010.1:0-25573 GCA_041579495.1 Nocardioides sp. | reverse complement strand
TTGACGACGCGGTGCCGCTGCGCCGCGTCGGGACCGCTCCCCTGCTCCCGCAGCAGCTCGACCTCCCGGTTCACCGCGCGCAGCAGCGCGACCTGCTCGGCGCCCAGCGAGGGGTTGGCGCCGACCTCGGCGGCCGGGTGGACCAGCGCGGGGTCGATGCCGCAGGCCTCGGCGAAGCGCCGCCACAGCAGGTCGCGCGGCGCCCCGGGCGACGGTGCCAGCACCAGGTGCCCGCGCCCCCCGGGCAGGGGCTCGGTCCAGCGCTGCAGCGCTCCCGCGAAGTCCTGGGCGTGCCAGAAGTGCGGACGCAGGCCACCCTCGTCGGGGCCGTCGTCGCGCCGGGTCGCCAGGTCGGGGTCGACGCGCAGCTGGGTGCGCTCGAGCTCGGCGAAGCCCGCGGTCGAGCCGAGCTTCACCTCCTCCTGCCAGTGCGCCACCGCCTGGCGGCCCAGGTCGCGCGCGGTCACCACCACGTGCACCTCGAGCCCGGCGAGCGGGTCCAGGGCCCGGCGCACCTGCGCGGGGGTCGCGCCGGCCAGCACCTCGTGGCTGATGACCGCCGTCGACCCGCCCTCGCGCTCGAGGAAGGTGCGCGCCCGGTCGCAGACGGCCTGCCAGGTGCCCTGGAGCCGCGCGGGGTCGAGCCCGAACTTCGCGGCGCTGCCCCGCACCTCGACCGCCCCCTCGAACATGGCGCCCGGCCGCACGAACGGGTAGACGACCCCGCCGGCGCGCAGCGGCTCGCGATGCCCCGCGAGCAGGGCCTGGAGGTAGGTGGTGCCCGTCTTGGGCAGGCCCACGTGGAGGACGACGCGCACCCGCCCATCGTGCCATCGCACCGCTCGCGGGGTGCGGACGCTAGTTTGGGCCCGTGAGCTCCAGCCCGTCCCGCGTCTACGCCGCACGGCTGGTCGGGCTGCCCATCTTCGACCCACGCGGCGACCAGGTCGGCAAGGTCCGCGACCTCGTCGCCGCCGTGCGCTCGGAGGTCAGCCAGCCGCGCGTGCTGGGGCTGGTGGCCGAGGTCTTCGGGCGGCGGCGGATCTTCGTGCCGATGACGCGGGTGACGAACATCGACAGCGGGCAGGTCTACACCACGGGCCTGCTCAACATGCGCCGCTTCGAGCAGCGCTCCACCGAGACGCTGGTGATCGGGCAGATGCTCGACCGCACCGTCACGATCCGCGGCAACGGCGACCGAGACGCGGTCACCGGGGTGGTCTACGACGTCGCCATGGAGCAGGCCCGCAACCGCGACTGGGTGCTGAGCCGGGTCGCGGTGCAGGAGCCGGCCAAGGGGCTGCGCCGCCGCGGCCAGACACACGTGGCCGAGTGGCGCGACGTGGAGGGCCTGACCCGCCGCGAGGAGACCCAGGGCGCCACCCACCTGGTGCACGCGCTCAACGAGATGCGCCCGGCCGACGCGGCGTCGATGATCCACGACCTCCCCCTCGAGCGGCGCACCGCGGTGGTCGGTGCGCTCGACGACGAGCGGCTCGCCGACGTGCTGGAGGAGATGCCCGACGAGGACCAGGTCGAGATCCTCAGCCACCTCGGCGACGAGCGCGCGGCCGACGTGCTCGAGGAGATGTCGGCCGACGACGCGGCCGACCTGATCGCCGAGCTGCCGCCCGAGACCGCGGCGACCCTGCTGGCGCTGATGGAGCCCGAGGAGGCCGAGGACGTGCGGCGACTGATGTCGTACGTCGAGGACACGGCGGGCGCGATGATGACGCCCGAGCCGGTGATCCTGGGGCCCGACGCCACCATCGCCGACGCGCTGGCCCACGTGCGCAACCCCGACCTCACGCCGTCCCTGGCCTCGCAGGTCTACATCTGCCGGCAGCCGCTGGAGACCCCGACCGGCAGGTTCCTGGGGGTGGGACACATCCAGCGCCTGCTGCGCGAGCCGCCCTCGACGCTGGTGGCCGGCGCGCTCGACGACAGCATGGAGACGCTGCGCGCCGAGGCGAGCATGGACGAGGTCGCTGCCCACCTGGCCACCTACAACCTGGTCGCCGCCCCGGTGGTCGACGAGGACGGCCACCTCCTCGGCGCGGTCACCGTCGACGACCTGCTCGACCACATGCTCCCGGAGGGTTGGCGCGACCGGCGCCCCCGCAAGGTGACCCCGGGGGTGCCGCGTGGCTGAGCAGCGCCGCACCCGGCTCGACACCCCGCGCGAGACCCGCCGCCAGCTGGTGCGGCGCCCGACGTACGACTCGGAGACGTTCGGGGTCTTCGCCGAGCAGTTCGCGCGCTTCATGGGCACGGCGAGCTTCCTGTTCTACATGACGATGTTCGTCGCGTTCTGGCTGGCGTTCAACGTGCTGGCCCCCGGCGGCATCGCCTTCGACGACTACCCGTTCATCTTCCTGACGCTGATGCTGAGCCTGCAGGCGTCGTACGCCGCCCCGCTCATCCTGCTGGCCCAGAACCGCCAGGAGCAGCGCGACAAGGTGATCGCCGAGCAGGACCGCCAGGCCAACAGCCGCGCGCACGCCGACATGGAGTTCCTGGCCCGCGAGGTGGCCTCGCTGCGGATGTCGGTGGGCGAGGTGGCCACCCGCGACTTCGTGCGCAGCGAGCTGCGCTCGCTGCTGGCCGAGCTCGACGAGCGCGAGGACCGCGACGACCGGGACGACCGTCCCGCGCCGCCCGGCAGCGGCTGAGACATGACCCACCCCGGCCGAGGGCCGGGGCCCACGGGGCACCACCTAGACTCGGGGATCATGAGCAGTCCCTCCCTCGAGCAGGTCCAGGCAGCGCTGGCGACGGTCAACGACCCCGAGATCAAGCGGCCCATCACCGAGCTCGGCATGGTCGACACCGTCGACATCTCCGAGACCGGCGTCGTCACCCTCACCGTGCTCCTGACCGTGGCCGGTTGCCCGCTCAAGGAGACCATCACCCGCGACGTGACCGGCGCCGTCGGCAAGGTCCCCGGCGTCACCGACGTGGCGCTGACCCTCGGCGTGATGAGCGACGAGCAGCGCGCCGGCCTGAAGGAGACGCTCAGCGGCGGCAAGGCCCAGCGCGAGATCCCCTTCGCCCAGCCGGGCTCGCTGACCAAGGTCTTCGCGATCGCCAGCGGCAAGGGCGGGGTCGGCAAGTCGTCGGTCACGGTCAACCTGGCGCTGTCGATGGCCAAGAGCGGGCTGAAGGTCGGCATCGTCGACGCCGACATCTACGGCCACTCGGTGCCGGCGATGCTCGGCGTGGCCGACTCGCGCCCCACCCAGGTCGAGGACCTGATCATGCCGGTGCCGACCTCGTCGGGCGTCTCGGTGATCTCCATCGGCATGCTCAAGCCGCGCCGCGACCAGGTGGTCGCGTGGCGCGGCCCGATGCTCGACCGGGCCCTGGTGCAGATGCTCGCCGACGTCTACTGGGGCGACCTCGACGTGCTGCTGCTCGACCTGCCCCCGGGCACCGGTGACGTGGCGATCTCGCTGGGCCAGCACCTGCCGGGCGCCGAGGTCGTCGTCGTCACCACCCCGCAGGAGGCCGCGGCCGAGGTCGCCGAGCGGGCCGGCACGATGGCCTCGATGATGCACCAGCGCGTCGTGGGCGTCGTCGAGAACATGAGCTTCCTGCCCTGCCCGCACTGCGCCGCCGAGGGCACCGAGCACCGCCTCGAGATCTTCGGCAGCGGCGGCGGGGCCCGGGTGGCCGCCACCCTGTCGAGCCGCTTCGGCTACGACGTGCCGGTGCTGGGCGAGATTCCGCTCGACACCTCGCTGCGCGAGGGCGGCGACGTCGGCAAGCCGATCGTCGACGCCGACCCCACGGCCCCGGCCGCCCAGGTGCTGGCCTCGGTCGCCGAGCGCCTGGCCGGGCGCGGACGCGGCCTGGCCGGCATGCAGCTCGGGCTGACGCCGACCAGCAAGTTCTGAGCCCGGCCCCCTAGGCTGTCGGCGTGTTCGGTATCGGGCTGGCGGAGCTGGCGGTCATCGCGTTGGTCGCCATCGTGGTCTTCGGGCCCGACAAGGTCCCCGACCTGGCCCGCCAGGCCGGTCAGTGGCTGAAGATGGCGAAGAAGTTCGCCAACAACGCCCGCGACGAGCTGCGCGAGGAGCTCGGGCCCGAGTACGCCGACCTCGAGCTGCGCGACCTCGACCCGCGCACGATCGTGCGCAAGCACATCATCGAGGCGATGGAGGACGCCGACGACGAGGAGGAGCGTGAGCAGCGCCGTCCCGGCGCCCGCCCCCTCGACGACGGCGAGCGGCCGCCGTACGACCTCGAGGCCACCTGACCGGCGCACCGACCGGCGCACCGACCCGCGCCCCGGACCGGCCGATCACGGCTGGTCGTCGCGGCTCTGCACCGCGGCCAGCGTCCCCAGCGCGACCAGCACCAGCCGCTCCCCCGGCGTCCTGACCTCGACGAAGTCGGCCCCCACCCGCAGCGGGACGCCCTCGTGACGTGAGCCGTCGACCTGGTGCAGCACGCACCGCTCCCCGGCGTCGGCGAGCCGGCGCAGCGCGGCCCCGACCCCCAGCCGGGCCGTGACCGGCCAGGCCACCTCGGGCACCGAGCGCACCGGCAGGTCGTGGGCGGCGCCCAGGGCCGCGAGGCGCACCACCCAGTCCTGCGCCGGCCCGCGCAGCAGCAGCCACCCGGTGCCGACCCGCGCCACGACGCCGACCAGCGCACCGACCCCGCACACCTCGAGACGCACCTGCGTCCCGGTGGCCGCGACCAGCCGGCTGGCCAGGGTGACCTCGGCGTACGCCGCCCGGGCGCGGTCGGCGAGCTCGAGGCTGCGCTCGGCGTCGTAGAGCGCCTCCGCCTGCTGCTCGAGGTCGTCGAGCACGTCGAAGAGCCGCTCCTCCCAGGTCATGCTCGCGCCCCCATGGGCTGGACCCTCTCACGTCCCGGTCCTGTGGAGGAACGGTTGACCGACCCATCAAGCAGGCGTTGAATGACGCAAACAGACGCAAACGCATAGATCGACAAGGATCTCGGGATGATCGACCTCGTACGCGCCTCCACGAGGCGCTGCCTGCTGGTGCAGGCCGTCGCCACCGCGACGGCCGGGCTCCTGCTGGCCGTGCTCGTGCCGGTCGCGACCGACCCCGCCGTGGGCTTCGAGGCCGTCCTGGTGCGGGGCTGCACCCTCGCCCTGGCCGGGTGCACCGCGTGGGCGTGGCTCTCGGTGACCCTCGTCGTGCGGGAGGCACGCGTCGGCCGACTCGGCGGCACGAGCAGCCGCGGTGTCCCGCAGGGCCTGCGCAGACTGGTGCTGCGGGCCTGCGGCCTGGCCCTGGTCGGCGCCACGGTCGCGGGGCACGGCCCCGCGGTCGCGACGCCCGACCACCTGCAGCAGGGCACCGACCTCGGACGCGGTCTCGTGGCCCCGCTCACCGACCCCCTCGTGGGCCTGCCGCTGCCCCAGCGGGCCCTGGGGCAGGCGCGGGCGCGCACCCGCGTGACCCGGGTACGCGTCGAGCCCGGCGACACCCTGTGGGGCCTGGCCGCCGAACGCCTCGTCCGGGACGGCCGCCGGCCCACCGACGCCGCCGTGGCGGCGTACTGGCCACGCGTGCACCTCGCCAACCGCGACGTCGTCCCCGACCCCGACCAGCTGCGACCCGGTCAGGCGCTGCGCCTGCCACCCACCTGAGACCGACCCCGAAGGAGCACCGCCATGACCACCGCCCTCCCGCTCACCCGCCCACCGGCTCCCGAGAGCGTGCCGATGGCCGCCGTCCAGGGCACCCTCGCGCTCGACCTGCAGCCGCGGCTCGCACCGCCGCGGCCGCCCGCGCCGGTGCTGCCGATCGACCAGCGCGCGCGCCGCGAGGGCGAGCAGTGGGCCGGCACGTTCGCCCAGGCGGTCGTCGAGGTGGTCGGCGGGGACCGGCCGGCCTCCCAGCTGGTGCGCTGGACCAGCCGCACCGTGCACGAGGACCTCACCCGCCGGGCGCTGCTGGTGGCGCGGGCCGGTGCCCACGTGCCCGGGCAGGCACGCGTGCAGCCGGTGCGCCCGCAGGTGCTCAGCGTGCACACCTGCTTCCCGTGCCGCGACGTGCTCGAGGCGAGCGTGCACATCAGCTACGGGCGGCGCTCCCGGGCGATCGCGGCCCGGTTCGAGCGTCGCCACCGGGCCGGTGCCGCGCAGCCGCGAACCGGAGAGCGGTGGCTGTGCACCGCCCTCCAGTTCGCCTAGACCCTGGCTCTGGCCCTAGCCCTGGGCGCGCGCGGTGGTGCCGGTCGGACCACCCGGGGCGCCGTGGCACTGCTTGAACTTCTTGCCCGACCCGCAGGGGCAGGTGGCGTTGCGGCTGACCCCGGCGTAGGGGTCCTCCGCGGTCGCGACCTCGGCGCGCACCTCGGCCTCGCCGTCCTCGGCGGGCGCCGAGTAGGTGAGGTTCTGCGGCGAGCTCGGGGTGTCGAGACCCTTGGCGTGGATGTGCGGGGCCTCGCCCGACTGGCCCAGCACCGGGGCGCGCAGGCCGGGGGCCACGGTGAGGACCTGCTCGTCCTGCTCCGGCTGCTCGTCGACGGTGACCTCGAGGTTGAAGAGGAACCCGACGGTCTCCTCCTTGATGCCGTCCATCATCGCCGCGAACATGTCGAAGCCCTCGCGCTGGTACTCCACGAGCGGGTCGCGCTGCGAGTAGGCCCGCAGGTAGATGCCCTCACGCAGGTAGTCCATCTCGTAGAGGTGCTCTCGCCACTTGCGGTCGAGCACGGACAGGATGACGCGGCGCTCGAGCTCGCGGGCCACCTCCTCGCCCATGTCGGCCACCCGCTTGTCGTAGGCCGACTGCGCGTCGGCGCGCAGGCGCTCGATGACGGTGTCGCGGTCGAGGTTGGCCTTGTCGCCGGCCTCGGCGACCAGCGCCTCGAGGTCGACCCCGACGGGGTAGACCTGCTCCAGGTCGGTCCAGGCCTGCTCGAGGTCCCACTCCTCCGGCAGCCCCTGGGTGTGGCTGGTGACGTAGCCGCGCACGACGTCGTCGATGAAGGTGCGGATCTGGTCCTCGATGTCGGCGCCCTCGAGGACCTCGCGGCGCTCGGCGTAGATCACCTTGCGCTGGCGGTCCATCACGTCGTCGTACTTCAGGACGTTCTTGCGCGACTCGAAGTTCTGCGACTCCACCTGGCCCTGCGCGTTGGCGATGGCGCTGGTGACGCGCTTGTTCTCGATCGGCACGTCGTCGGGGATCTTGAGGACCTGGAGCACCCGGTCGACCCAGTCGGACTTGAACAGGCGCATCAGCTCGTCCTGCAGCGACAGGTAGAAACGGGACTCACCGGGGTCGCCCTGACGACCGGAGCGACCACGCAGCTGGTTGTCGATGCGGCGCGACTCGTGGCGCTCGGTGCCCACGACGTAGAGGCCGCCGAGCTCCTTGACCTCGTCGTGGTCGGCCTTGACCTGCGCCCGGACCCGCTCGACGGTCTCCGGCCAGGCGGCCTCGTACTCCGCGGCGGTCTCGCCGGCGGGCTCGAGGCCCTTGGCGCGCAGCTCGGCGTCGGCGAGGAACTCCACCGCGCCACCGAGCATGATGTCGGTGCCTCGACCGGCCATGTTGGTGGCGACGGTGACGGCGCCGCGGTGACCGGCCATCGCGACGATCTTCGCCTCGTCGGCGTGCACCTTGGCGTTGAGGACGTTGTGCGGGATGCCCTTCTTCTTCAGCAGGGCGCCCAGGTACTCCGACTTCTCGACCGAGACCGTGCCGACCAGGACCGGCTGGCCCTTGGCGTGCCGCTCGGCGATGTCGGCGGCGACGGCCTCGTACTTGGCCTCCTCGGTGCGGTAGACCAGGTCGGGCTGGTCGATGCGCGCCATCGGGCGGTTGGTCGGGATCGGCACGACACCGAGCTTGTAGATCTTGTCGAACTCCGAGGCCTCGGTCATCGCCGTGCCGGTCATGCCCGAGAGCGTGTCGTAGAGGCGGAAGTAGTTCTGCAGGGTGACGTTGGCCAGCGTCTGGTACTCCTCGCGGACCTGCACCCCCTCCTTGGCCTCGATCGCCTGGTGCAGGCCGTCGTTGTAACGGCGTCCCGACAGCATCCGGCCGGTGTGCTCGTCGACGATGAGCACCTCGCCGTTCATGACGACGTACTCCTTGTCGTTGCGGAACAGCTCCTTGGCCTTGATGGAGTTGTTCAGGAACGAGATGAGCGGGGTGTTCGCCGACTCGTAGAGGTTCTCGATGCCCAGGTGGTCCTCGACCTTGGTGATGCCGGGCTCGAGCACGGAGATGGTGCGCTTCTTCTCGTCGACCTCGTAGTCGACGTCCTTCTCCAGTCGGCGCGCGATCTTGGCGAACTCGCCGTACCACTTCACCTCGTCCTGCGTCGGGCCGCTGATGATCAGCGGGGTCCGGGCCTCGTCGATGAGGATCGAGTCGACCTCGTCGACCACGGCGAAGTTGTGCCCGCGCTGCACGCAGTCCTCGATGGAGGAGGCCATGTTGTCGCGCAGGTAGTCGAAGCCGAGCTCGTTGTTGGTGGCGTAGGTGATGTCGCAGTTGTACGCCTCGCGGCGCGCGTCGGGACGCATCTCCGGGGTGATCACGCCGACGGTGAGGCCGAGGAAGTGGTGCACGCGGCCCATCTGCTCGGCCTGGTAGGTGGCCAGGTAGTCGTTGACCGTGACGACGTGCACGCCCTTGCCGGACAGCGCGTTGAGGTAGGAGGGCAGCACCGCGACCAGCGTCTTGCCCTCACCGGTCTTCATCTCGGCGATGTTGCCGAGGTGCAGCGCCGCGCCGCCCATCACCTGGACGTCGAAGGGGCGCATGCCCAGCACGCGCTTCGAGGCCTCGCGCACCGTGGCGAAGGCCTCGGGCATCAGGTCGTCGAGGCTCTCGCCGTCCTGGTGGCGCTGGCGCAGCTCGGCGGTCATCGCCTGGAGCTCGGCGTCGCTCATCGCGACGAAGTCGTCCTCGATGGCGTTGACGGCCTTCGCGATCCCCTCGAGCTGACGCAGGATCTTCCCCTCGCCGATACGGAGGAGTTTGTCGAGAATCACGGGCACGGCGTGGCTGCTCCTTGCTGTGGACGACCGACGACGACTCACGCCGCGGCGCGTTCACTCTACCCAGCGCCGTGGAGAGCCCCTAACCGCGGCACCAGGTCGCCGCGCTCCTCGAACCGCAGCCCGCCCAGGCCCAGCCAGCCGGCCATCCGGCGCAGCTCGTCGAGCAGCTCGTCGGCCGTCTCCTCGGGCGCGCCGGGCTCGGCGAACGCACCCCGCACCACCAGCTCGCCGCCGGGCACGCGACGGTCGGCCTTGAGGTCGACCCGGGCCACCAGCTCCTCGCCGAGCAGGAACGGCAGCACGTAGTACCCGTGCACGCGCTGGGCCGCCGGGGTGTAGATCTCGATCCGGTAGCGGAACCCGAAGATCCGCTCGGTGCGCTCGCGCTCCCACACCACCGGGTCGAAGGGGCTCAGCAGCGTGCGGGCCCGCACCCGGCGCGGCAGCCGCGCGTCGCGGTGCAGGTACGCCGGGCGCGACCATCCCTCGACGCCGACCCGCTCGAGCTCACCGGACTCGACCAGGGTCGCCACTGCCTCACGGGCGCTGGCCAGGCCCGGGGCGGGCTGGGCCCGCATCCGGTAGTAGTCGGCCAGGCAGCGCTCGGTGGCGACCCCGTGCGAGCGGGCCGCGCGCCGGACCAGCTCGACCGCCGCGTCGGCGGCGTCGGGCACCGGCGCCGTGAGCACCTCGGGGGGCAGCACCCGCTCGGGCAGGTCGTAGCGGATCTCGAACTGGGCGTTGCGCGAGGCGATCGCGACGTCCCCGACGGTGAAGAGGTAGTCGAGGACCCGGCGCGTGGACGACCAGTTCCAGCCCCAGTGCTCCTTCGCGGAGGAGTCCCCCTCCCCCAGGTGGCCGGCGACCTCGCGGGCGGTCGCGGCCCCCAGGTCGGCGACCGCGCCCAGCACCCGGGCCTCCAGGGCCGGGTCGGCCTCGAGCACCCGCCACTTGCCGCGCCGGGCCCGGTGGTCGGCCATCCGGTGCTGCATGACCGGCCACAGGTCGACGGGCATGTAGGCCTGCACGTGGGCCCAGTACTCCACCATCCGTCGTGGCGAGCGCTCGGCCGCGCGGTGCAGCAGACCGGTGTCGTAGGGGCCCATCCGCGAGTACAGCGGCATGTAGTGGGCGCGCTGGAGCACGTTGACCGAGTCGACCTGCAGCACGCCGGTGCGCGAGAGCGCCCGCTCGAGGGTGCGCATCGTCGGGGTGGCGTGCGGGGCGTCGGTGAAGCCCTGCCCGGCCAGCGCGACGCGGCGGGCCTGCGACCTGCTCAGCGTCTGGGTCGACGGTGGCACGGTCGGCTCAGGGGAGGTCGAGCAGCTTCTCGCGCACGGCGTACATGACCGCCTCCATCCGCGAGTGCAGCTGCAGCTTCTCGAGGATGTTGCGCACGTGGTTCTTCACGGTGTTCTCGGAGATGAACAGCTGCTTGGCGATCTCGCGGTTGTTCATGCCCTTGGCCACCAGGCGCAGCACCTCGAGCTCGCGCTCGGTCAGGCGCAGCCCCGGCACGTGCTCGCGCTCGGGCTTGCTCATCTGCTTGAACTCGTCGATCAGCTTGACCGCCATCGACGGGCTGATCAGCGACTGCCCGTCGGCCACGACGCGCACCGCCTGCGCGACCTCCTCGATGGAGGAGTCCTTGAGCAGGTAGCCCGACGCACCGCTCTTGACCGCCTCGTAGAGGTCGGCCTCCTCGTCGGAGACGGTGAGCATGATGATCTTGGCCGAGGGCACGGCCTCCTTGATGGCCTTGCAGGCCTCGATGCCGGTGCGCTTGGGCATCCGGATGTCGAGCAGCACCACGTCGGGCGCCACGCCGGCCGCCAGCGTCGTGCCCTCGATCCCGTCGCCGGCCTCGCCGACGACCTCGAGGCCGTCCTCGACACCGAGCAGCATCGTCAGCCCACGGCGGAAGAGCTCCTGGTCGTCCACGACCATCACGCGGATGGGTTCGGTGCCCACGGGCGCCGTCGTCTCATCTGCCACGGCGGCATCATGACACGGACATGGCCCGATCGGGCGGTCGAACCACCCGGTCGGGCCACGTCGCGTCTGCTCGTCCGGACACTCAGGCCGGCACGAGCGACCTGCCTACTCCCGGCTCACTCCTGGCCGAGGTCCAGCGAGAGCACGCCGTAGTCGTAGCCGCGGCGCCGGTAGACCACCGAGGGTCGCTCGCTCTCCTTGTCGACGAAGAGGTAGAAGTCGTGACCCACGAGCTCCATCTCGTACAGCGCCTGGTCGAGCGTCATCGGACTGGCCGGATGGGTCTTCTCGCGCACGATCATCGGTCCGTCGCCGTCCATCGCCACGGGGCCGACCTCGCGCTCGGTCTCGGTCTCACCGGCGGAGCCGCCGACGAGGTCCTCGACCATCGGGGTGCCGGAGAGCGCCTCGCCCACCGACACCGGGGTCTTGCGGCCGCGGTGCACGCGGCGGCGGTCGGAGGCGCGCTGCATCTGGCGCGCCATCTTGTCGAGGGCCAGGTCGAGCGCGGCCATCTTGTCGTCGGCTGCCGCCTCGGCCCGGATGACCGGGCCCTTCGAGAAGGCGGTCAGCTCCACGTGCACGGCGCGGTCGTGCTGGCGGGGGTTGGGTTCGCAGTCGACCTCCACGTGGACCCGCATGATCCGGTGGTCGTGCTTCTCGAGCTTCGTCAGCTTCTCCGAGCAGTGGGCCCTGAAGCCCTCCTTGATCTCGCAGTGCCGGCCGGTGACCACAACTTCCATGTGAACCTCCTCGTGCGCACCAGGTGCGCGATGGGTTACCTCTCAGGCTCCTGGCACGCCTCCTGGGCGTGCGGTGCACGCGACGCGGTGCCAGGCCGACCACCGGGCGGGGGGCGCCGGGTGGTGGGAATGGGATGGAGCCCGTCCGGCCGACCTGGTCTTCGACCCCACAATCGCCTGCTGAGGCTCTCGCAGCTTCTCTGCCACTACCCACCTTCTCCCGGGGTGGGCCACATCTGGTGACCTGTCCGGGGCAGGACTTACGTCTAAGCCGCACCGTGATCGTCGCGCCCACGGGACCTGGGCCCCGTGCACCGACTTACGTGGACCGCTTCGCCTGCGACTGGCATCGGCTTGCCGCGGGGACGTCCGGGCTGGCCGGCGCGTCCCGACGACGCAACCACGGACCCGGACGGACTCCATGACGAGACGATAGGCGAGGCACGGTCGCGACGAAAGGGACCCCGCCACCTTTCACCCTCCGCCTCACCCCTGGGTCGGCCCCGACGGGTGGCGGCGCCGGGTGGCGGCGACCACCGCGGCGCCGGCGACGCCCACCCCCACCGCCTCGAGCGCGCGCTGCGCCTCGCGCAGCGTCGACCCGGTCGTCACCACGTCGTCGCAGACGACCACCCGCGCCCGGGGCCGGGCCGCCGCCAGGCGCCGCAGCCCCGGTGACGGGCACGTCATCGAGCCGGCCAGGTTGGCCGCGCGGGCAGCGGTGCCGAGACCGGCCTGGTCGAGCACGCCGGGGCGCAGCCGCAGCAGCCGGGCGGCGGACACGGGGAGCCCGGCGCGCGCGGCCACCGACGCCGCGCCGCGGGTGATGGTCCAGGTCGGGTCGTGCCCGCGCCCGCGCACCGTGGCCGCCCGCGAGGGCACCGGCACCAGCACCAGGCCTCCCCCGCCGGCGGCCCCCAGGTGCGGCTCGAGCGCCACCGCGAGCAGCCCGGCCAACGCACCGCGCAGCGCGTGCAGCCCGCGTTCCTTGTGACCCAGCACCAGCGCGCGGAGCACCGTGTCGTAGTCGCCGGCGGCCCACGTCGGCACCAGGCCGGCCGGGCAGGGGTCGGGGCGGGCGGGGACGGCGTGCGACGGCAGCGCCCGCCCGCACCCCGGGCACAGCAGCCGACCCGGGGCCGCGCAGCCCAGGCAGGCGCTGCCCAGCAGCAGGTCGAGGGCGGCGTCGCGCAGCAGCACCGCCCGATCGCACCAGGCCCGGGTCACCGGCTCAAGGCCGCCCGTCCCGCCTGTGGACGGGGCCCGGACGGCTCAGCCGACGTAGCCGACGTAGGTGACGCCCTCCTCGAGCAGCTGCAGCCCCCGCACCGCCACCGAGAGGTCGATCAGGCCCCCGCCGGTGACCGCGTAGACCACCTGCTCGGGCACCGGGGAGCCGGCCAGCGAGGTCGCCCCGCCGAGCGTGGTGGTGATGCCGTCGAGACCCGTGGGCGCGCCGTCGACGCCGATCGTGGCCACCTTGCCGCTCGCCGGGCTCAGGCGGTTGAGCACCGCGATCGTGGTGGTCGTGCGCCAGGCCACGTCGACGATGCGCCCCGGCGCCTCCTGCGGCGCCAGCACGTCGGCCCTCGAGGCGCCCACGACCCGGCCGCGCTGGTCCTGGAACAGGCGGGCCACCCGCACCTCGTCGGCGCGCGGGCCGCGCACCACGGCGACCAGGCGGCTGCCGTCGCGCGAGACCAGGAAGCTCTTGACCTCCTCGCCGGTGATGCCGGGCACCTCGACCACCGCCCCGCGCTCGCCCCGCAGCCAGCGGACCTCGGCGCCGTCGGCGGTGCGGTCCAGCAGCCACAGCCGGTCGCGGTGGTCCCACGCGGGCGTGGCCAGGTCGGTCGCGCCCTGCAGGGCGGTGACGACCTCCTGGTCGGCACCGCGCACGGGCGCGGTCCACAGCGTGGTGCCGTCGGCCGAGACCTCGGCGGCCTGCTCGCCGCGCAGGTCGACCGCGACGCTGCGCGCGCCGAGGTCGGTGTCGCCGAAGGGGCCGTCGACCGGGTCGAGCGAGCCCGGGGAGCCGGAGACCAGCAACCCCTCGCGCAGGCCGTAGAGCAACGAGCTGGCCTGGTAGCCGGCCGGGTCGAGACGGGCCCCGGCGTCGACGGGGATCCGGTCCTCGCCGTCGGCCAGGCGGATCCGCTGGCCGCCGATGCTGAGGGTGAAGGCCTCGACGTCGGGGTCCTGGCGCAGGGTCCAGGCCAGCTGCGCGAGCATCTGGGCGTTCTCGGTCGGGGTCAGCGAGGCCGCCTCGCCGGTGAGCTCGATGGTGGCGGTGCCGTCGGGCGTCACCGGCACCGACAGCTCGAGGGACAGGTCGGGCGGGACCAGCGAGCGGGCGACCCGGTCGTCCGCCGGGCCGGCGATCAGCCCCTCGATGAGGGTGCTGGCGAGCGTGTCGTCGTCGGCCACGAAGACCGGCTCGGGCACCAGCACCTCGCCGTCGGGCGCCAGGAAGTAGAGCGCCAGCTGGTCGTAGCGCGCCTCGAACCAGGTCTGCGGGACCACCAGGTCGGCCGGCGGGTTGGTGATGCGCAGCTGACCGTCCTCGGTGGTCAGCGAGAACTGCAGGATCGACTCGTACGCCGACAGCGCGCCCTGGAACGCGCCCCGCGAGTCGAGCCGGTCGGCGCCGTTGAGGCGCAGCGAGACCCGCGTGCTCGAGGTGCTCTGGGGCGGCTGGGCGTCGACGTAGGTGACGAGCCCGTCGGGGTTCCAGGCCGCCGCGGCGTCGGAGGCGAGGTACTCCTTGGCGGTGGTCAGCTCGCGGGGCCAGGCCTGCATCGCGTCGAGGAAGCCCCGCACCACCTCGGTGGCGCTCTGGCCCTCCTGCGGTGCGCGGGCGTCGATGGCCGGCACCCCGCCCATGTCGGCGTCCACCGGGTCGCCGGTGCCGGTGCCCACCACCGGGCCGGACTCGGGCATGCTCACGCACCCACCGGCCAGCAGCAGCAGCGGCAGGAGCAGCGCGACCAGCGCCCGGCGGCTCACACCGGCTCCACGGCGTCGTCGGGGATGAGCGCGATCGGGCTGCGCCGCAGCGGCTCGCCGGCGCGGCGCGGCAGGGTGAGGCGGAACTGCGCCCCCTCCCCGGGGCGGCCCCAAGCCTGCAGCCAACCGCCGTGCAGGTGGGTGTCCTCGAGCGAGATCGCCAGGCCGAGCCCGGTGCCCCCGGAGGTGCGGGCGCGGGCGGGGTCGGCGCGCCAGAACCGGTTGAAGACCATCGCCGACTCCCCCGGGGCCAGCCCGACGCCGTGGTCGCGCACCGCGACGGCCGCGGAGTGCTGGTCGCCGGCCACGTGCACGATCACCTCGGTGCTGCCGCCGGCCTCGGCCGGCCCCGCGTGGTCGATGGCGTTGGTGACCAGGTTGCGCACGATCCGCTCGACGCGTCGCACGTCGGCCTCGGCCAGGCACGGGTGGTCGTCGGGGGCCCGCACCACCAGGTGCACGCCGCGCTGCGCGGCGAGCGGCAGGGTGCTGTCGACGATGCGGTGCGCCACGTCGGTGAGGTTGACGTCGTCGAGGTCGAGCACGGCCGCGCCGGCGTCGAAGCGACTGATCTCGAGCAGGTCGGAGAGCAGCGTCTCGAACCGGTCGAGCTCGACCTGGAGCAGCTCGGCGGCCCGCGCCGAGACCGGGTCGAAGTCGGCGCGGGCGTCGTGCAGCACGTCGCCGGCCATCCGCACCGTGGTGAGCGGGGTGCGCAGCTCGTGGGAGACGTCGGAGACGAAGCGGCGCTGCACGCGGCTGAGCTCCTCGAGCTGGCGGATCTGGCGCTGCAGGTTCGTGGCCATCTGGTTGAACGACGTGGCCAGGCGGGCCAGGTCGTCCTCGCCCTTGACCTCGAGCCGCTCGCGCAGCCGGCCGGCGGCGAGCCGCTCGGCGACCCGCCGGGCCATCCGCACCGGGGTGACCACCTGGCGGGTGACGAGGAAGGCCACGCCGGCGACCAGCACCAGCAGCAGCGAGCCGGCGGTCAGCAGCGCGCGGCTGACCAGGTCGAGGGTGCGCTCCTCGCCGGAGAGCGGGAAGAGCAGGTACAGCGTGTAGGTGCGGCCGTCTGCCGGCAGGGTGACCTGGGAGCCGACGACCACCCCCGGCTCGGTGACCCGGGTCCCGTCGGGTCCCTCACGGCGGATCCGGGTGTAGGTCCAGGCCGGCTCGGCGACCTCGGAGAAGTGCTCGACGAGGCTCTCGGGCACCGAGGTGCGGTCGAGCCCGCGGGTGTAGGTGGCCCCGCCCTCGCGCAGGTCGCCGGCACCGGTCGGGCCGGCGAGCACGACCGCGAAGTCGCGTCCGGCTCCGCGCGCGATGATGGGCTCGACGAGCGCGCGCTGCTGCTGCGCGGCGTCCACGTCGCTGAAGGGCGTGGACTGCAGCCGGGCCCGGGCGTCGTCGGTCTCGTTGCCGGCCTCGGCCACGACCGCGGCCACGCGCTGGTCGAGCAGCCCGTCGCGGGTCTGCTGCAGCAGCAGCCAGCCGACCACCCCGACGACGACCGCCGAGAGCAGCACCGTGCTGGCCACGACGCGCGCCTGGATCGACCGGCGCCAGAACGTCAGCGCACCGCGTGCCCCTGTGGCCACCTTGCCCTCGCTCAGGCGTTCCCGGCCTTGTAGCCGACGCCACGCACGGTCACCACGACCTCCGGGTTCTCGGGGTCGTGCTCGATCTTGGAGCGCAGCCGCTGCACGTGCACGTTGACCAGGCGCGTGTCGGCAGCGTGGCGGTAGCCCCACACCTGCTCGAGGAGCACCTCGCGGGTGAAGACCTGCCACGGCTTGCGGGCCAGGCACACCAGCAGGTCGAACTCCAGCGGGGTCAGGCTGACCGGCTGGCCGGCGCGCGAGACCTGGTGGCCGGCGACGTCGATGGACAGGTCGCCGATGGTGAGGGTCTCGGCCTGCGGGGCGGCGTCGTTGCGGCGCACCCGGGCCCGGATGCGCGCCACCAGCTCCTTGGGCTTGAAGGGCTTGACGACGTAGTCGTCGGCGCCGGACTCCAGCCCGACCACCACGTCGACGGTGTCGCCCTTGGCGGTGAGCATGACGATCGGGACGCCGGACTCGGCGCGGATCTCCTTGCACACGTCGATGCCGTCCTTGCCGGGCAGCATCAGGTCGAGGAGCACCACGTCGGGCCGGTAGTCACGGAAGACCTCGAGGGCGAGGTCGCCCCGGGTCACCATCCGGCTGTCGAAGCCCTCCTGGCGCAGCACGATGGTGAGCATCTCGGCGAGCGAGGCGTCGTCGTCGACGACGAGCACGCGCCCCTTGGTGGCGTACTCGCTCTGTCCTGCTGCCTCGCTCATGCTCCCCATCCTGCACCCTGGCACCACGCCGGCGCGGGAGCCGGCCGTGGTGCCAGGGTCGGTCGTTCCTCGGTGTGGGCGGTCGTCAGTACCGGTACTGGTCCGACTTGTAGGGACCGGCAACGTCGACGCCGAGGTAGGCGGCCTGGTCGTCGGAGAGCTCGGTGAGCTTGACGCCCAGGGCGCCGAGGTGGAGCCGGGCGACCTCCTCGTCGAGGTGCTTGGGCAGCACGTAGACGCCGACCGGGTACTCCTCGGGCTTGGTGAAGATCTCGATCTGCGCCAGCACCTGGTTGGTGAAGGAGTTCGACATGACGAACGAGGGGTGGCCCGTCGCGTTGCCGAGGTTCATCAGGCGCCCCTCGGACAGCACGATGATCGAGGACTCGTCGCGCTCGTCGGTGGCCGGGAAGGTCCACACGTCGACCTGCGGCTTGACGTTCTTGCGCTGCACGCCCGGGAAGGTCTCCAGCCCGGCCATGTCGATCTCGTTGTCGAAGTGACCGATGTTGCCCAGGATCGCGTTGTGCTTCATCCGGCGCATCTGGTCGACCGAGACGACGTCCTTGTTGCCGGTCGCGGTGATGATGATGTCGGCGACGTCGAGGACCTCGTCGAGCGTGGTCACCTGGTAGCCGTCCATCGCCGCCTGCAGCGCGCAGATCGGGTCGATCTCGGTGACGATGACGCGGGCGCCCTGGCCGCGCAGCGAGTCGGCGCTGCCCTTGCCCACGTCGCCGTAGCCGCAGACGACCGCGACCTTGCCGCCGATGAGGACGTCGGTGGCACGGTTGATGCCGTCGACGAGGCTGTGGCGGCAGCCGTACTTGTTGTCGAACTTCGACTTGGTGACCGAGTCGTTGACGTTGATGGCCGGGAAGAGCAGCGTGCCCTCGCGCATCATGTCGTAGAGGCGCAGCACACCGGTGGTGGTCTCCTCGGTGACGCCGCGGATCTCGTTGCCGATCCGGGTGAAGCGCTCGTCGCTCTTGGCCAGCGATGCCTGGAGCACCTCGAAGACGACCTTCTGCTCGTGGCTCTTGGCGGTGGCCGGGTCCGGCGCCTGGCCGGACTTCTCGGCCTCGGTGCCCAGGTGCACCAGCAGCGTGGCGTCACCGCCGTCGTCGAGGATCATGTTGGCGTACGTCTCGCCCGGCCAGTCGAGGATCTGCTGGGTGCACCACCAGTACTCCTCGAGGGTCTCGCCCTTCCAGGCGAAGACCGGGACGCCCTGCGGGTCCTCGGGGGTGCCCTCGGGGCCCACGACGACCGCGGCCGCGGCGTGGTCCTGGGTGGAGAAGATGTTGCACGAGGCCCAGCGGACCTCGGCGCCCAGCGCCACGAGGGTCTCGATGAGCACCGCGGTCTGGATGGTCATGTGCAGCGATCCGGCGATCCGGGCACCCGCCAGCGGCTTGGCGTCGCCGTAGCGCTCGCGCATCGCCATCAGGCCGGGCATCTCGTGCTCGGCCAGCGTGATCTCGGTGCGGCCGTAGTCGGCCAGGGAAAGGTCGGCGACCTTGAAGTCCATTGTTGTCTCCTCGAAGCGTCTGGAGAAGCGTCTGCGTCGCGCATCTGCGCATCGTCGGGATCTCCCACGCGGACCCGTCCAGCGTAGGTGGAGCCGCGAAGGATCAGGGAATTCGCGTCAGGGGCGGCGGCGCGGGCGCAGGTGCAGCGCCGCCACGACCACCGCGCCGACCACCAGGCCGAGCAGGGCGGAGGCCGCGGTGTTGACCAGCCACGCCGCCACGGCGCCCGCGCCGCCGAGCGCGTCGTGGACGTCCTCCTCGAGGTGGTGCACCAGGTCGTAGAGCGCGTGCCAGCCGAGCTCGTCGACGCCGACCAGCAGGATGTGGCCGCCGACCCACAGCATGGCCGCGGTGCCGACGGCGCCGATGACGGCCAGCAGGCGCGGCATCGCCGCCACCATCGCGTGACCGACCCGCTGGGCGGTGGCCGAGCTGCGCTGGGCCAGGCCCAGCCCGATGTCGTCGATCTTCACGATCAGCGCCACGACGCCGTACACGAGGGCGGTGATGCCCACCCCGACCACGGCCAGGATGGCCGCGCGGGACCAGAACGGCTCGTCGGCGACCTCGTTGAGGCTGATCACCATGATCTCGGCCGAGAGGATCAGGTCGGTGCGGATCGCCCCCGACACCATCTTCTTCTCCGCCGCCGCCGGGTCGAGGACCTCACCGGCGTCCGCGGCCGGCTCCTCGGGGTGGTGCCCGCCCACCTTCTCCCAGATCTTCTCGGCTCCCTCGTAGCACAGGAAGGCGCCGCCGAGCATCAGGATCGGGGTGAGCAGCCAGGGCAGGAACTGCGAGAGCAGCAGCGCCGCCGGCAGGATGATGAGCATCTTGTTGCGCAGCGAGCCGACCGCGATCTTGCGGATCATCGGCAGCTCGCGCTCCGCGGCGACGCCCTGCACGTACTGCGGGGTCACCGCGGTGTCGTCGACGACGACACCGGCGGCCTTCATGCTGGCCCGGCCAGCCGCCGCGCCCACGTCGTCGACCGACGCGGCGGCCAGGCGGGCCAGGGCGGCGACGTCGTCGAGGAGGGCGAAGAGACCGCCGCTCATCGCGGGGCTCCCGGGCGGTCGGTCTCGTGGCGGCTCTGCACGGGGAGGAGCCTACCCACGCCCGGCCGGGGCGTGCTCCCCCGCGGCGGCCCCGTCAGCGGCCCCGTCGGCGGCCCGGTCGGCGATCAGCCCGGCGACCTCGTCGGCGTGCTCGTCGACGCGCTGTGAGGCCACCGCGACGTCGGCGGCCTGGCCGACCCGGTGCCCCGCGAAGCCGAGGGGGTCCACGACGTGGGTCAGCACCCGCGCCACCGGTGGGCTGGCCAGGAGCAGGGCCAGCGCGACGGCCAGCACGCTGGTCAGCACCAGCCCCAGGACCGGGTGCTGCTCGGCGAAGCCGCCCCAGCCGGCGTACCCGGCGCCCTTCACCACGAAGCCGTGGAAGAGGTAGACGACGAGGGTGGCCGCGCCCATGCGGGTGAACCAGCCGTTGACGCGGGGCACCAGGGACAGGAAGGCCCAGGCACCGAGGGTGCCCAGCACCAGGAGGCTGGCGCGGGTCAGGAAGGCCCGGGAGTCGCTGACGTCGAGCTCGTCGTAGCGGGCGCGGTAGTAGAGCCACTCGGTGGCCGCCCACTGGTCGGTGCGGGCGGTGAGGAACCAGATGCCGACCAGCACCCCGACCGAGACCACCTGCACCCACCGGGCACGGAGCAGCTCGAGGCGCTCCGGCGTCGCCTTCAGGCCCATCACGAAGAACGGCAGCAGGCCCAGGATGCGGGCCACGTCGAGGGTGTCGCCGGCGTAGAGCCCGGCGACCAGGCTGACGCCGACCGCCACGAGCAGCCCGCCCCACAGCCCCCGGAACACCGGCGTGAGCAGCCGCCAGAAGAACAGCGCGGACAGGAACCACATCGGCCAGTGCGGGTCGCGCCACAGGTCCTCGAGCTGCTCACCGCCGACGTGGATGCGGAACAGCGCGATGCCCGCCTCGAACAGCACGTAGGGCACCGCGACGGTGCGCACCAGGCCCCACATCCGCTGCCGGGTCCAGTCGAAGGATCGCGACAGGTAGCCGGTCACCAGCACGAAGGCCGGCACGTGCCAGGCGTAGAGGAAGTCGTAGAGGTGCTCGACCAGCACGGTGTCGGGCAGCAGCACCCACGAGTGGCCCAGGACGACCAGCGTCACCAGGGCCATCTTGGCGTTGTCGAACCACGGGTCTCGTCGGGAGGCCATCCCCGGGTCCTACCCGCCGGTGCCCGGCGGCCAAACCTCAGTCGTCGACGAGGCCCAGGCGCAGGTACTCGGCGGCGTAGGTGCCGCTGAGCAGCAGCGAGGCGTACCGGGCGACCTCGTCGCCCTCCTCGCAGGTCAGCCGCTCGACCCGCACGCCGCGCTCGGCGGCCGCGGACTCCAGCTGCGCGCGCTGCTCGCGCACCAGCGGGTCGTCGACGCCGTCGTCGAGCACCACCAGCACCGGGCGCAGGTCGCCGCTGCCCTCGGCGAACGGGTCGTCGAAGACGTCGCGCGGGCGGGCCGCCTCGATCACCGGCAGCAGCTGGTCGACCTCGCCGGCGATGGCCGTGCGTCCGCTCGAGCGCCGGATCGACTCGGCGACCCGGCGTGCGGCCCGGGCGGCCAGGACGCTGCCGCCCCACACGACCGGGTTGGTGTCGGCCAGCGCGATCGCGAGGGTCTTGGCCGGGTTGACGGCCAGGTCGCGGCGCGGCGCGCAGGCCAGCGCGACCCGGTCGAGCGCGTCGGCGACGGTGCCGGGGTCGGCGCTGGGACCCAGGCGCACCTGCTCCAGGTAGGAGAGCATCACCACGGCCGTGGCCAGCGGGTCGCGGGTGGTGGTCGGCAGGATCGCGCTCCAGCGGCCCTCGGCGTGCTCGGCCACCATCGACCCGGGCGGGCAGGCCACCACGACCTGGCAGCCGCGGCGCACCGCCTCGGCCACGGCCGAGGCCGTGCCGTGGTCGCCGCCGTCGGGGGCGAGCACCGCGACCAGGTCGAGGCTGCCGGCCCAGCCGGGCAGGGCGTGACCGGGCCAGGCCACGAACGGCACCGGGCACCAGGGCTCGAGCACCGCGCGCAGCAGCCGCGAGTCGGGGCCCGCGGCGATGACGGCGCGCGGGCGGGGCAGGTCGTGGGCGCGGCCCACCGCGTCGGCCATCGCCGACGCCGCGTCACCGGCCTCGCGGCGCACCCGGGAACCGGACTCGGCCAGGGTGCGCAGCCGCAGGTCGATGCGCTCGAGCGCCGCCTCGTCGTCGAGGCGCGACTCGTCGAACCAGGTCACGGGCGACGGGCCTCGTCGACGAGCAGCACCGGGATCTCGTCGCGCACCGGGTAGGCCAGGCCGCAGGAGCCGCAGACCAGCTCGGGACCCTCGCCCACGCCCGGTCCCTCGGCCAGCTCACCGTGGCAGTCGGGGCACACGATGATCGCCAGCAGCGCCGGGTCGAGGCCCAGCCCGCTCATCGCGCACCCCGGATCATGCTCAGCACCTCGTCGCGCACCGTCGTCATCGTCTGCTGGTCCTTCCCCTCGGCGTTGAGCCGCAGCAGCGGCTCCGTGTTGGAGCCGCGCACGTTGAACGCCCAGTCTGCGTGCAGCACGCTGAGCCCGTCGAGCCGGTCGGTGCTCACGCCGTCGCGCCCGGCGTACGCCGCCTCGATCGCGGCGATCACCTCGCCCTGGTCGGCGACCTGGGAGTTGATCTCGCCGCTGAGCGGGTAGCGCTCGTACTGCGCCAGCAGCTCGGAGAGCGGCACGTCGGTCTCGGCCAGCGCCGCGAGCGCGTGCAGCGCGGCGAGCATGCCGGAGTCGGCGCGCCAGAAGTCGCGGAAGTAGAAGTGCCCGGAGTGCTCGCCGCCGAAGACCGCGTCGGTCTCGGCCATCGTGGCCTTGATGTAGGAGTGCCCCACCCGGGTGCGCACCGGGCGGCCGCCGAGCTCCTCGACGAGCTGCGGCACCGCCCTGCTGGTGATCAGGTTGTGGATGACCGTCGAGCCGGGGTGCTTGGCCAGCTCGCGCGCGGCGATCAGCGCGGTCAGCGTCGAGGGCGACACCGCGACGCCGCGCTCGTCGACCAGGAAGCAGCGGTCGGCGTCGCCGTCGAAGGCCAGCCCCACGTCGGCGCCCTCGGCCAGCACCCGCGCCTGCAGGTCGACCAGGGTCTCGGGATCGATCGGGTTGGCGTCGTGGTGCGGGAAGGTGCCGTCGAGCTCGAAGTACATCGGCACCACCTCGACGGCCTCGTCGCCCAGCCGCCCGAAGACCGCGGGGGCGGTGTGGCCGGCCATCCCGTTGCCGGCGTCGACGACCACCTTGAGGCGGCGGCCGGCGACCGGCGCGAGCGTGAGCAGGTGCGCGGCGTACGCCTCGAGCACGTCGTGGCTGCTGACCGAGCCGGTGCGCGCGCCGTCGACCTCGGGGCCGGCCACGACCAGGTCGCGGATCTCGGCCAGGCCGGAGTCGGCACCGACGGGCACGGCGTGGGCGCGGCACATCTTGATGCCGTTGTACTGCGCCGGGTTGTGGCTGGCGGTGAACATGACGCCGGCCTGCCCCAGGAACCCGGAGGCGAAGTAGAGCTGGTCGGTGGAGGCCAGGCCGATCATCACGACGTCGGCACCGGCCTCGGTGGCGCCCTCGGCGAACGCCCCGGCCAGGCCCGGGGAGCTGGGGCGCATGTCGTGGCCGACCACGACCGAGTCGACCCCCAGCACCTGCACGTAGGCGCGCCCGGTGGCGCGGGCCAGCGTCTCGTCGATCTGGTCGGGGGCGATCCCGCGCACGTCGTAGGCCTTGAAGACCGCGTGGACGTTGTCGGCACTCAGGGTGTCGGCCATGGCCCGAACCCTAGTGGTCGGAGCTGAGCACCCGCAGATGGCCCCGGCGCGTGGTCTCGCGACCGGTCTCGTCCTCGGGAAGCGACCGCTGCACCGGGGCGGGCCGGCCGGCCTCGCGCACGGCGTCGGCGAGCGCGAGCAGGTCGTCGTTGGTGGGCCCCGGGGGCGCCGGCTGCGCGAGCCGCAGCACCTCCCAGCCGCGGGGGGCGGAGAGCCGCTCGCTGTGGGCCTCGCAGAGGTCGTAGGCGTGCGGCTCGGCGTAGGTGGCCAGCGGACCGAGCACGGCCGTCTGGTCGGCGTAGACGTACGTCAACGTCATCACCGCAGACCGGCCGCACGCGGTCCGGGAGCAGCGGCGGGCGGGCTTCACGGCGCAGACGCTACCTCGCCGCGAGGTCGGCGCCGACTAGGCTCGCGGCATGCCCGACGCCGCCGTGCCCCGCCGCCGCACCCGCGACCGTCGTGGCCGCGGCCCGCGCGGGCCCGGGGTCCGGCCCGCGGTGCCCGGCACGGTCGCGGTGCGCACCCGTCGCCAGCGCTTCGACGACCTGGTGCTCGGCCTGGTCACCGAGCTGGAGGACCGCTGGTCCGACCGGCTGGGCCTGGTCGAGTTCGCGGTCGAGGACACCCCGCTGGTGCCCGACGACTGGTCGCCCGACAGCGTCCCGCTCGCCTCGCTGGTGCGGGGCTCGGGCGGGCGGCCCAGCCGGCTCGTGGTCTTCCGCCGCCCGATCGAGCACCGGTGCGAGACCCGCTCCGAGCTGCACGCGCTGGTGCTGACCGTGCTGGTCGAGCAGGTCGCCGAGCTGCTGGGCTGCGACCCCGCCGATGTCGACCCCCGCTACGACGCCGACCCGGACTGACGGGCAGGGCTGACGGACAGGCCTGACGGACAGGCCTGACGGGCTCGACCGAGCAGCTAGGGAAGGCCCGGGCGCACCGCGGGCACCAGGTCGGTCAGCACCAGCGGCTGCAGCGGCAGCACCACCGCGCCGTCGGGGGTGTCGACGAGCACCGAGCCGACCAGGTCGAGGTCGTCGGTGCGCACCTCCACGAGCTCCGCGTCCGCGGGCAGCGGCACCGACAGCCCCACCTCGGGGGTCAGGTCGTAGCTGCGGCGCAGCAGGCGCTCGCCGTCGACGGTGCGCGCCTCGACGCGCACGGCGCCCACGCCGTCGGCGTCGGCCAGGAGCAGCTGCTTGGCGCCGGCGGGCACCACGACCAGGGTGGTGCCCTCGACCCGGCCGCCGGGCACCGACTGCAGGAGGTCGGCACCGGTGCGCGCCCGGAAGGTGGCGGTCACGGGGCGGCTGCTGACCACGCGCAGACCGAGCGCGTCGCTCGCGGCGTCGGAGCCGAGCAGCCCCGCGATCGAGAGCCGCTTGACGCTGCCGGGCTCGACGGTGACCTCCTCGAGCCCGGAGGGGGCGAAGACCGAGCGCGCGGTGACCAGCTCCAGGCTCACCCGGGCCACGTCCTCCCCGCCGTTCGCGACGACGACGGCGCGCTCGGCGTCCCCCGTGTCCCCGGCGTCCCCAGCCCCCGGCGCGCCGGGCAGCCCGAGCAGCACGTTGCTCTCCGACGGCTCGGCCTGGCCGGGCAGGTACTCCTTGGTGGGCACGCCGCGCCCGATGGGCACGTAGGCGTCGACCACGACCGCGGCGACGCGCCCGCGGTCGGTGCTGACGCGCAGCGCCAGCTCCTCGCGCTTGGGGATCTCGGTGGCGAGCCGCAGCCGCACGGTGCCGCCACCGGGCACCGAGACGCCGCGCAGCCCGTCGGCGGGCACCGGGCCCGACTGGCCGTGCACCTCGACGTCGACGGTGGCCGGGCCGGCGTCGGGGTTGGTCAGCTCGAGCACGGAGGTGTGCTCGGCCCCGGCCCCCACCCCGGTGAACCACTGCTCGGAGCGGGTGGCCGGGCAGGCCACCGCGCGCAGGCCCGGACCGGCCGTGCGGGTCGCGACCAGTCCCGGCGCGAGGTCACCGGCGGCCGTGACCACCGCCGCCTCGTCGGTCTCGACGACGCCGGCACCGCGGCGCCCCAGCGCCACCTCCTGCGCGTCGGCGCCCGCGACGACTCCCACGTCGCCGCGCGCCCCGGTGCCGCTGG